>NZ_JBHYIO010000021.1:0-220263 GCF_042740095.1 Nonomuraea sp. NPDC059023
GGCCTGCTGCGCTACCACGCGGCGGTGGCCGACGACACGCCCGACCGGCTGCCGCGGCTGACGGGGCTGCGCGACGCCATGATGGCCGACAACCTGCTGGCGATCGCCGAGCACGAGGCCCGCCGCGGCCCGACGCTCGTCTACGCCCACAACCGGCACCTGCAGCGCGAGCGGAGCACCATGCGGCTGGGTGAGACGCCGGTGGCGTGGTGGAGCGCGGGGGCGATGACGCAGGCGCGGCTGGGCGACGGCTACGCCTTCCTCGCCACCGGAGTCGGTCGCTGGCCGGGTATGGAGCCGCCGGGGCCGGACACGATCGAAGGCATCCTGTCCGCCGTGCCGGGGGACCGCCTGGTCGTGGACGCCAGGGCGCTGGCGGCGACGGGCGTGAAGCCGGTGCCCCGGATCAGCACCGACTACCGCTACATTCCGCTGGAGCCGGACCACGACGCCGAGGGGATCGTCTTCATCAAGAATGCGGGCTAGCTGTTCGACAATCCCGAACAGGCGCTATCGTCGGCACCGTGGGAGAGACGATCCAGTCGGTCGAGCGGGCCGCGGCCATCCTCAGGCTCCTGGCCGCGGGGCCGCGCCAGCTGGGCGTGGCCGAGCTGGCCAGGGCCACGGCCCTGCCCAAGGGCACGCTCCACGGCATCCTGCGCACCCTCGTGCACGTCGGCTTCGTGGAGCAGGACACCGCCACCGGCAAGTACCGGCTCGGCGCCACCCTGCTCCACCTGGGCAGCAGCTACCTCGACGTCAACGAGCTGCGCGGCCGCTCGCTCAACTGGGCCGACGGCCTGGCCGGGCGCAGCAGGGAGAGCGTGTGGATCGGCACCCTGCACGAGGGCCAGGTCCTGGTGATCCACCACGTCTTCCGGCCGGACGACAGCATGCAGGTCCTGCAGGTGGGCGCGTACCTGCCGGCCCGCACCACCGCGCTCGGCAAGGTCCTGCTGGCCCACGACCCCTACGAGGAGTCCGACGAGGACGGGCTCGACCTGGTCAGATCCCAGGGCTGGGCCGCCGAGCTGGAGGAGCTGGAGGAGGGCGAGGTCTCCGTCGCCGCGCCCATCAAGGATCCCAGCGGCGTCGTCGTGGGCGCCATCGGCATCCGGGGCGCCGTTGAGCGTCTGACCAGGGACGGCGCGCTGGACATGCGCTACGTCTCCTACGTGCGCGACGCCGCCCGCGCCATCACCCGCGATCTGGCCCGTTGAAACATCCGCCCCCGACCCCGTACGATTCTGCCGAGCGTTCGGCATTGTCGAACATCGTGGAAAGAGGCTTCCCCGTGTACGCAGCCGCCATCGACCAGGGCACCACCTCCAGCCGGTGCATCGTGTTCGACCACGACGGCAACATCATCTCCGTCGCCCAGCGCGAGCACCGCCAGATCTTCCCCCGCCCCGGCTGGGTGGAGCACGACGCCGCCGAGATCTGGACGGCGGTCCAGGGTGTGCTGGCCGAGGCGGTCGACGGGCTGGAGATCGCCGCGCTCGGCATCACGAACCAGCGCGAGACCGCCGTGCTGTGGGACCGGCGGACGGGCGAGCCGGTCTGCCCGGCGATCGTCTGGCAGGACACCCGCACCGACGAGCTCATCGCCGGGATGGACGGCGAGATCTTCCGCGAGCGCGCTGGGCTGCCGCTGACCACGTACTTCTCCGGGCCCAAGGTGCGCTGGATGCTCGACCGGGGACTGCGCGAACGGGCCGAGCGGGGCGAGATCCTGTTCGGGACGGTGGACAGCTGGCTCATCTGGAAGCTGACCGGCCGGCACGTCACCGACGTGACGAACGCCAGCCGTACTCTGATGATGAACATCCACACGCTGGCCTGGGACGACGAGCTGCTCGCCGCGCTCGGCGTGCCGCGGGCGATCCTCCCCGAGATCCGGCCGTCGTCGGAGGTCTACGGGCACTTCCGCGGCATCCCGGTCGCCGCCGCGCTCGGCGACCAGCAGGCCGCCCTGTTCGGGCAGACCTGCTTCGAGCCGGGCGAGACCAAGTCCACCTACGGCTCGGGCAGCTTCCTGCTGATGAACACCGGCGCCAAACCCGTCGTCTCCCGGCACGGCCTGCTCACCACCGTCGGCTACCAGCTCGGCGACGGCCCCGCCACGTACGCGCTCGAAGGCGCCATCGCCGTCACCGGCTCCCTCGTGCAGTGGCTGCGCGACAACCTCGGCCTGATCTCCAGCGCCGCCGAGATCGAGACGCTCGCCAAGACGGTCGACGACAACGGCGGCTGCTACTTCGTGCCCGCCTTCTCCGGCCTGTTCGCGCCCCACTGGCGCGGCGACGCGCGCGGGGTCATCGCCGGGCTGACGGCCTTCGTCAACAAGGGGCACCTGGCGCGGGCCGTCCTGGAGGCGACGGCCTTCCAGACCCGTGAGGTCGTCGAGGCGATGAACGCCGACGCCGGGCTCGCGCTGACCGGCCTGCGCGTGGACGGCGGCATGACCGCCGACAACCTGCTCATGCAGACCCTCGCCGACGTGCTGGACGTGCCGGTCATCAGGCCGGTGGTCGCCGAGACCACCGCGCTGGGCGCCGCCTACGCCGCGGGCCTGGCCACCGGTTACTGGGACGGCCTCGCGACCCTGCGCGCCAACTGGCACAAGGCGGCCGAGTGGCGGCCGGTGATCGACCCCGGCCGGCGTGAGCGCGAGTACCGCGACTGGAACAAGGCCGTCGCCCGCACGCTCGACTGGGTGGAGAAGTCATGATGATCGTCACGGGAGCCGGCCGCGAGCAGACGCGGGAGGAGCTCTCCAGGGCCGTGTTCGACCTGCTGGTCATCGGCGGCGGCATCCTGGGCACCTCCGTCACCTGGATGGCCGCCCAGGCGGGGCTGCGCGTGGCCATGGTGGACGCGGGCGACTTCGCCGGCGCCACCTCCAGCGCGTCGTCGAAGCTGGTCCACGGCGGCCTGCGCTACCTGCAGACCGGCAACCTCAAGCTCGTCGCCGAGAACCACCGCGAACGCCGCGCCCTGGCCGCCGACATCGCCCCGCACCTGGTCAAGCCGCTCGACTTCGTCGTACCCGTGTACAAGGGCGGGCCGCACGGCGCGGCCAAGCTGGGCGCGGGCGTGTTCCTGTACTCGGCGCTGTCGGCCTCGCTCGGCCGGATCGTCGGCCCGCGCAAGGCCCAGGAGCTGGTGCCGGAACTGCGCATGGACGGCCTGCGCGCCGCCGCCGTCTACGGCGACCACCAGATGAACGACAGCCGGGTCGCGGTGATGACCGTGCGCGCGGCGGTGGAGGCGGGCGCGGTCGTGCTCAACCACGCCGAGGTGGCCGGGCTGCGCTTCAGCCGGGGCAGCGTGTGCGGGGCGGAGCTGCGCGACCGGCTCGACGGCACGGAGTTCGGCGTCCAGGCCCACCTGGTGCTCAACGCCACCGGCCCCTGGGTGGACGAGCTGCGCCGGATGGAGGACGAGGCCGCCGAGCCGAGCATCCGGCTGTCCAAGGGCGCGCACGTGGTCATGCGCCGGCGCGAGCCGTGGAAGGCGGCGCTGACCACGCCGATCGACAAGTACCGCGTGTCCTTCGCCATCCCGTGGGAGGACCACCTGCTGCTGGGCACCACCGACGAGGAGTACACCGGCGACCCCGGGCAGGTACGCGCCACCGACGCCGACGTCGGCCAGATCCTCGACGAGGCCGGCCACGCGGTCACCGGGCTGTCCAGGCAGGACATCACCTACACCTTCGCCGGGCTGCGCGTGCTGCCCGGCGGGCCCGGCCGGGTCACGGCGGCCAAGCGGGAGACCGTCCTGACCTATGGCAGGGGCGGCATGCTGTCGGTGGCCGGCGGCAAGTGGACGACCTACCGGCACATCGGCAGGCACGTGTTCGAGACCCTGTCGAAGGTGCTGGGCGGCGACCACGCCAAGGTGCTGCCGGCCGTACCGCTGCCGGGGATGGCCAGTCCCGACGCGGTCGCGATGCGGTTGTTCACCGACCGCGAGCCGGACGCGCGGATGGACCCGCTGATCGCCCGCCACCTCGCCACGCACTACGGCTCGCTCGCCTTCGACCTGGCCCGGCTGATCCAGCAGGACCCGGTGCTGGGCGAGCGCATCCATCCGGACGGGCCCGACATCTGGGCGCAGGTCGTCTACGCGCGCGAGCGCGAGTGGGCGGCGACCGTCGACGACGTCGTACGGCGCCGCACCACCCTCACGATCCGCGGCCTGGACACCCCCGGGATCCGCGACCGGGTCTCAGCCCTTCTCCGCGGCTGAGGCGGCCATCAGCTCCTTCTCCTCGCGGGTGGCGATCAGCCCGGCCGGTTCGACGAGCTTGGACTCCACGAACGGCTCCTCGGTGCTCGGCAGCGGCTCGGGCGACCTGATCGCCCGCACCCAGACGCGGATCGCGTCCAGCAGCACGATGATGATGAGGACCGCGAACAACGCCGCCAGGATCCCGTCGACGGTCGAGTTGACGACGATCTGCCGCATGGCCTCGGGCGTCTTGGCCGGGGCCAGGACCTGTCCCTGATCGATCGCCGCCTGGAAGCGGTTGCGCTGGGCGAAGAAGCCGAGCCCGGGGTCGCTGGAGAAGACCTTCTGGTAGCTGGCCGTCAGCGTCACCGCGACGTCCCAGGCGAGGGGCACACCGGTCACCCACGCCCATTTCAGCCGCCCGCTCTTGATGAGCAGCGTGGTCGCCACGGTCAGCGCCACCGCCGCAAGCAACTGGTTGGCGATGCCGAACAACGGGAAGAGCTGGTTGATGCCGCCGAGCGGATCGTTGACGCCCTGGTAGAGGAAGTAGCCCCAGGCCGCCACGACCACCGCGCTGGTCCCGACGAGTCCGGGCCACCAGCTGACGCGGCCGATCGGCTTCCACACGTTGCCGAGCGTGTCCTGCAGCATGAAGCGCCCGACGCGGGTGCCGGCGTCCACGGTGGTGAGGATGAACAGTGCCTCGAACATGATCGCGAAGTGGTACCAGAACGCCTGCAGCCCCGGCCCGCCGATGAAGTCGGAGAAGATCTGCGACAAGCCGACCGCCAGCGTCGGCGCACCTCCCGTCCGGGCGATGAGCGTCTCCTCCTGTACGGCCTGCGCCGCCGCCTGGAGTTGTTCGGGAGTGATGACGAAGCCCATGTTCGACACCGCCTCGGCGGCCGTCTGGACCGTGGCGCCGACGACCCCGGCGGGCGAGTTCATGGCGAAGTACAGCCCGGGGCTCAGGATGCAGGCCGCGGTGATGGCCATGACCGCCACGAACGACTCCATCAGCATGGAGCCGTAGCCGATCATCCGGACCTGGGTCTCCTTCTGGATCATCTTGGGCGTGGTGCCCGAGGAGATCAGGGAGTGGAAGCCCGACAGCGCCCCGCAGGCGATGATGATGAAGACGAACGGGAACAGCGACCCGGCGAAGACCGGGCCCTTGCCGCTGAAGGCGAAGTCGGTGAACGCCGTCGTCCGCATCACCGGCATGGTGATCGCGACGCCGATCGCGAGCAGCACGATCGTGCCGATCTTCATGAACGTCGACAGGTAGTCGCGGGGCGCGAGCAGCATCCAGACCGGCAGCACGGCGGCGACGAAGCCGTAGGCGATCAGCCACAGCGACAGCGCCGACGGGCTGAGCGTGAACGTCTCCGCCCAGCTCGACTCCTGCACCCAGCCGCCGGCGACGATCGCCAGCAGCAGCAGGCCGACGCCGATGACCGTCGTCTCGACGACCCGGCCCGGCCGTAGCTTGCGCAGGTAGAAGCCCATGAAGAAGGCGATCGGGATGGTCATCGCGATCGAGAAGGTGCCCCAGGGCGAACGTGCCAGCGCGCCCACGACGACCAGCGCGAGCACCGCCAGCAAGATGATCATGATGGCGAAGACCGCGATCAGCGCGGCGGCGCCGCCGATCGGGCCGATCTCGTCGCGGGCCATCTGGCCGAGGCTCTTGCCGTTGCGGCGCATGGAGAAGAACAGGATCACCATGTCCTGGACGGCGCCGGCGAAGATGACGCCGGCGACGATCCAGATCGTGCCCGGCAGATAGCCCATCTGCGCCGCCAGTACCGGCCCGACCAGCGGTCCGGCCCCGGCGATCGCGGCGAAGTGGTGGCCGAACAAGATACGCCGGTCGGTCGGGTGGTAGTCGATGCCGTTGTTGAGCCGCTCGGCCGGCGTGGCGCGCCGGGCGTCGGCGCCGAGCACGCGGCGCAGGATGAAGCGGGCGTAGAAGCGGTAGGCGATGGCGTACGAGCCCAGCGCCGCGGCCAGCAGCCAGATCGCGTTGACGTTCTCACCCCGCGACAGGGCGAGAACTCCCCAGCCGACGGCGCCGACGACGGCGACGGCTGTCCAGATGAGTATGGATCGCAGTTTCACCGGACGGTCCCTCCTAGGCAGGGGAGGTCGGTCGTGAAGCGCCGCCAGCGCCCCCACGTGTGGCAGTCGATCGTGACCGCGTGCCCGGCGAGGTGCATCCAGGCGACGGGGAGAGCGAAGGCGGGATCGTCGCCGAGTTGCCGTGCGCGGCGGGGGAGCCGGGCCCGGCGTACCGGCCGGGCCGAGAACTCTCCGTCGTGCGCGCAGCACACGCCGATGCCGTGCCACTCGAAGAAGATCACCTCATCCGGGCGCAGCGCGTCGCGCGCCGCGGCGGTGAGTGTGATCGAGAACATCCCTCACTCCTGTTGCAGGATCATTTTCGACGCTAGCCCCCTGGCACCCCCACGTAAAGCACCGGCCGGATCTTCGCGCGCCGGACGCCGCAGGTCCGCCACCTGAAGGCCGCCCGTGATCACCTGGGCGATCACCCGCGCGAACGCGCGCCGCGTTGCTCTTGTCGCGCGTGGTGACGGAACGGACAATCGTCTGGGTGTTCCTGAGGGGAGGTCTGTTGGAGGGCGGCAATGACGGTGGTGCTGTTCGTGTGGGGGGCACGGTTCGCAGGACGGTCAGGCGTTGGACCCGGACGGTTCACGCGCTGTTGAGACATCTGGAAGGCAAGGGATTCGAGGGGGCGCCGCGCGTCCTGGGAATCGACTCCGAGGGCCGCGAGGTCCTCACGTATCTGGAAGGCGAGACGATGGGCGTGCGCCGGGTCTGGCCCGAGTGGACGCGCACCGAGGACACGCTGCGCCAGGTCGCCTGGTGGCTGCGTGACTACCACGAGGCCGTCGCCGACTTCGTGCCGCCTCCTGACGCCGAATGGCGGACGGGCGTGCGCTGGTCGCCCGGCATGATCATCGCGCACAACGACGCGAGCTCGTTCAACGCCGCCTGGTCGGCGGGACGGCTGGTCGGGTTCTTCGACTGGGACTTCGCCGGCCCGACCACCGTCCAGTCGGACCTGGCGTGGACGGCACTGGGGTGGGTGCCGCTGCACGCCCGCCGCGTGGCCGCGTCGGAGGGCTTCACGGACTTCGCCGCGCGGCCGCACCGGCTGCGGATGTTCCTGGAGTCGTACGGCTGGGCCGGGGAGGCGGGCCCGATCGTCGAGGAGATCCGGGCCAGGATGAGCGCCCGGGCCAGGGAGATCCGCCGCTTCGGCGTCGGCGGCGAGGCCCTGTACAAGCGGCTGCTCAGCCAGGGGGTCGCCGACGACATGGACCAGGCGGTCAGGGAACTGGAGGAGCTTCGGCTGTGACGCGTCACCAGGGCGCCGGTTCAGGGCGTCGGGCAGGGTCGCGAGCCTGACGGCGGTGCTGGAGACGCTGACGACGCGCGGGGCGGCCCAGCGCCCTGACGGCTTGGCAAGTACCGCGCCCGGCCTGCGCCTTCAGGGCGGCGTAGGTGAGATCGTGCTCACCTACGCCCGCGCGGGCGGTTCTTCGCCTCGTCCAAGGGTTGGGCGTTCTTCGATCCTCGGGGCCGTGGGAGCAACATTGCCACTTATGGCAATTTATGGCAACGTTTAGGCAACAACGGGCAAGCATGGAGGGCGGCAGAACGTGATGCTCTATGCCGGAGTCTCCTGGGATTCCGCCGGCTACGAAGTCGTGTTCAGGCCCCTGCGGGGGCGGGGGGCGCGCCCCCCGGCCAGGTTCGCCGCGGACGAGCGCGACGGCATCGTCGCCTACCTGCGCCGCCTGGCCCGGGCGCCGGAGCAGTCCCTCGTGGCCGTGGTGGAAAGCACCAACGGAGTCCTCGACGGCAGCCTCATGGCCGCCGGGCTCGAGGTCTACCGCGCCGACCCCTGGATGCTCGCCCGGCGGCCGGTCCTCGCCTCGGTGCCCGCGCGCGCCCTGGCCGACACCGCCAGGCGCGACCTGACACAGCTGACCAGGCTCGGCATCTCCGGCGGCACGCTCACCGGCCGCCTGGACGAGCTCCAGGCCGGCATCGCGCGCAGCGTCGCCGCCGAGCAGCCGCTCAAGCGGGCCGGCCGCTGGTTCGGCAACGGCTCGCGCGAGCACACCGGCATCGCCCTGACCTTCGACGACGGGCCGCACCCGCCGTACACAGGAGGCGTCCTCGACGTCCTGGACAGGTACGGCGTGCCCGCCACCTTCTTCTGCGTCGGCCTGCACGCCGGGGCGCACTCCGAGGAGATCGCCCGCATGACCGAGGCCGGTCACCTGATCGGCAACCACACCTGGTCGCACGCCTTCCTTCCCGACCTCACCCGATCGCAGCTCGAAGAGCAGATCGAGCGCACCAACGAGGCGATCGACGGCGCGGGCGGCACCCCGACCCGCTACTTCCGCCCGCCGTACGGCGCGCGCAGCCCCGAGGTCGTCGGCTGGCTCGGCGACCACGGCGTCACCACCGTGCTGTGGGACGTCGACGCCGCCGACTGGACGATGCCGGAGCCTGCGAAGATCGCCGCCGACGTGCTGGAGCGCACCCGGCCCGGCTCGGTCATCGTGCTGCACGACGGCGGCGGCGACCGCTCGAACACCGTGGCCGCGCTGCCGGCGCTGATCGAGGGCCTGCTGGAGCGCGGGCACCGCTTCGTGCCGGCCGACGAGTTGGCCCCGCCCGTGACCCGGCCCCTGGCCGAGACCGTGGAGGAACCGGCGTGAGCATCGCGACCGGGGAGAACGAGACGAGCTCGCCCACGGCATCCCTCCTCGGCCGACCCGCTTCGAGGTCGGGGAGGCCGTGCAGCCGGGCATAGGGCCGTATGTCCCGCGGCTTTGCCTTGGCGTCTGCGGCCAGTGCGCGCTGAGGCCCCGGGCGCGTGTCAGCCGGGTTTCAACACTTTGGGCATGGCGGTGGGGCGCGCAGGGGCTTTCCCCGTGGGCGTGCGGCGGCCCGGGCGGGGCGGAGGCTTTTGGGATGGTGCGAAGACCCGGCGAAAGGGGGATCCGCCGCCGACCCGGTGAGGCGAGGACCGGGAGAGCGGGGTTCCGGGTGGGGCGCGGTCTGGCGTGAGACGCGGACCGGGCCTCGGATGGGCTAGGGGTCGGAGCGGAGGACGCCGCGTTCTGTGGCGCGGACGCCGGCCTGGAAGCGGCTGCGGGCCCCCAGGAGTGTCATGAGCTCGGCGGTGATCCGGCGCGTGGTCCGGATGGAGACGCCGAGGCGGCGGGCGATGGTCTCGTCGGTGTGGCCGTCTGCCAGCAGGCGCAGTACGGCCAGTTGCTGCGCGGTCAGCTCCTCTCCTTGGCGGCGCGGCTGCCCGGCCCCGAGTTCGGCGGAGTTCTCCCACACCGACTCGAAGTGCTCGCACAGCGCGTTGACGATCCCCGTCCCCCTGATCAGGACGGCCCCCATGGTCTCCTCCTCCGGGTTGACCGGCACCAGCGCGCTCTCCCTGTCGTAGATGAGCAGCCGCTGGGAGAGCGCCCCGTAGGTGCGCACGAGCGCGCCGGCCTCGGTCAGCCAGTGGGCGTACTCAAGGGTCAAGCTGTCGTTGTAGATGCTCTGCACGTAGATCGTCCGCATGAGGACGCCGCGGTCAAGGACGGCCTGATCGAGCGGGCGGCTGGCTTCCATGGCCTCCCTGGTCTGCGCGCCGCGGGGCGCGAAGGCCATCAGCTCGGTCTGGCAGGTGTTGGCGAGTTCTTCGATGCGAGTGCGGATCTCGTCGAGGCCGGTCAAATGGTCGACCTCGGGGTGCTGGGCCGCACGCTGTCTCGAATGTTGCTCGATGAGCTCCATCACCGCCCGCCGGTTGGCGGCCAGTTCCTGCTGGCGCTGGAGAAGCTCCTGCTCCTGGCGGGCCAGGAGAGTGGAGAACCCCACCGCGGGGGTCACCGCCAGCAGGGTTTCCGGATGTTCCCACGACGGGCGTACCAGCGATAACTCGGCAAGCTCGTCGAGGATGTGGCGCACTCGTCTCGGCGGCCAGCCGAGGAGGTTCGCCAGGTCGTTCACTCCGTACTGGGGGTTGTCAAGGATTGCGCTGTACAACGTAGCTGCGTCTGGGCCCAAACCTATGGACTCGAACACGCCGCCTCCCGAAGCTGCCAACGGGCATCGTTGGACGTTGAGTCTCCCGTGGGGATTCTACTTTGGCAATCTTGACATGGCCCTTTCCTTTGGCCACTTTTTCTCAGTTTGGCGAGCCCGGCTCGTGCTTTACCGCGGTGAGAAATAGGAGGTCCAGATAAGCGGGCGGCCGCGGGCTCCGTTTGCGCTGGTAAGCCGTTGATCCACCGCCCGCCCGGCGTGCTGCGCGCCGGGCCCGTCAGACCCGCCGTGGGTGCTGATGTCGTCCTCTACCCGCTCACCCTCACAGAGTGTGTTCGTGCGAGTACGGCAGGCCGGTCGGGGCAGGGGAGGCTGGCAGCACCCTGCCACCGCAGCTTCATGACACGGCAGCATGCTGCCCTTCAATTATTTGCCGCCATATACTTATGGAGATCGATTGGGAGAAAGTGCTGCGGTTTTAATCAGGGATTGATGAATAGTGTACATCGTCACGGCCCGATTGAGCGGGCGGTCACCTGGAGCGAACGCAGAACGGTTCGAACTCTCCCTTCGGAGCTTCGTCGGCCGCGCCAGCGGCCTGGAGCATTTCCACGTGAGAGCCGAGCCAGACGGCATGAACGTGGTCTTTTTCCTCCTGCAGGCGACGCTTCTGGAAGCGGAGGCCAAGGCCGTCGAGATCTGCCAGCAGGCGCTGGACGCGGCCGGGCGCGGTGATTGGGTCATAACGCAGTGCATGGCCACGATCGTCGACCAGGCGGAGGACATCATCATTTCCGACTGGGCGGCGGTGCCGGTCCCGCAGTTCCCGGAAAACGGCGCCACTGAGCGTCCTTCGACCAGGGTGCGGGGCGTCGGTCCCACCGTGATCGGCCAGATGAACGAGCGCTACGTCCTCGACCTGATCCGCCACCTCGGCCGGGTCTCGCGGGCCGAACTGGCCAGGGTGTCCGGATTGTCGAAGCCGACGGTCTCCTCGGCGGTCATGAACCTGGAGAACAACGGCCTGGTCGAGCGCCACGGCAAGCAGGACGGCGGTCCCGGGCGGGCCGCCACCCTCTTCCGCGTGCGGCGCGAGGCCGGCTGGGTCATGGGCGTCGACGTCCGCGACGGCGTCGCGAAATGGGCGGTCTCCCGGCTGGACGGCGACACGCGGGTCACCCGCGTCTCCGCGCTGCGCGGCGAGAACGAGGCCGAGTGCTTCGACGACCTCATACGCACCGTCGACCTGGTCTGCAAGCAGGCCGGCATCGCCCGCGAGGACCTCACGTGGGTGGTGGCGGGCTTCTCCGCGCCGCCGTGCGAGGTGGCGCCCAGTCCGCAGGGCACCAGTTGCCACGCCGCGGTCGACCGCGCGCTCGGCCGCCTGTTCGGGCCGAACTACCTGGCCAGGCGGGCGGTGGAGATGGAGATGCTCTACAAGTACCGCAACAGCGACCGGCGGGCGGCCAGGGACATGGTTTACGTCGCGGTCGGCCGTTCCATCGAGATCGGCCTGGTCGTGGACGGCCGGCTTCAGGCCTCGCCCGTGCCCGTCTGCGTCCCCGAGGCGCTGACGCTCGCCGGCCGCATGTCGGGCGCCGCCGAACCCCGGGTGTGCGAACGGCCGGCCGACGGCCCCGTCCAGACGGACCTGGAACGCGTTCTGGCCACCCGTGGCCTGGGCGAACTGTCGCTGGACGACCTGCTCGAAGACGCCGAGCGGGGACACGAGGACGCGCTGCGGATCGTGGCGGAGATGGCGGTGCTGACCGCCAGGCTCCTCGTCGCGGTCTCGGCGATCACCCGGCCGGAACTGGTGGTGTTCATCGGCAGGCTGGCCGGCCTGCCGGGCTTTCCCGGCCGGGTGAGCGCCGAGCTGGCCGCCATGGCCGCCTGGATGTCGCCCGAGATGGAGGTCGGCACGGGAAGGGGCGAGGCCGTCCTGGACGGATGCCTGGCCGAGGGCTTCGACCTCGCGTGGAATTCCATACTCGACGACCTCGGTCGTGGATAGCGATTTCCGAACCTCATTCGGCCCGCCGGGGTGGCGGGACGTTCCCGGACCATTGGGCGCGCTTTCGCCTTGCGTTAAGTGCGCGTTCAATCGGCCCGGCATATTCGCATGCCCTATTATCGGGCTCTTTGACACGGTCCTGCCATTGCAGGGTGCTGACACCTGAAAACCTCGATTTCGGCATTGCGGCGGTCAAGAATCAAAAGCGAAGCAAGCGCTTCAGGAAATACCAGAAGGAGGAAGAACAATGATCACCACGATGGCCAAGCGAATCGCCCTTCCGATCATCATCAGCGCCGCCGCTTTCTCTTCTGTCGCCGCCGTGTCCTCCGCCGCCTACGCCGCGGCGCCGCCCAACACGACCACGGCCGACAAGGACACGAATGGCTGGGGCTGACCTTTCTGAATCGCCGGCAGAACGCCGTCGCATTCGGGAAAAGGCCCGGGACGATGCACATCGCTGATCGGATCCCGGGCCCGCGCGCCGGGGGCGCGAGAAAACTTAACTTTTCCTGTGAAATTCGGGTGCAGTTGCCATTCGGGGGTTCCGATGGAAGGTCCGCACAAGCCGCGTTCCGCGACCGGGATCCGTGTCCAGGACCCCTGCGCCTTCCCCGCCGCCGCGACAGGTAGCCGTACCCGGGAGCATCGCGTGTCCTCAGGGGGATACTTCGGTATCGCGATGGCCACCGCCCTCATGGCGCTCCTCACAGGTGTCTTCGCCCGAGGGAGCAGGGACATGAAGACCAGGATCACTCCGGCCGACACGCACGCCGACCCGTCGCGGGAGCCGGGCGCCTCCAGGGTGCCCGCCGTACAACCCGACCTCTCGCGGGTCGCCGCCACGCTGCCAGAAGGCGTGGAGATCGACTGGCCGTAAGCCCCACCCGGCCGTGTACCTCCCCGGCCGGCCGCGAATCACCGCCACACCCGAATCGCCGCCACACCTGGATCGCCACTCCTGGATCGCTTTCGCAGGCCGACGCCGCACGCGCGCGTCGACCCGCCCACGCGCTCGCGCAGGCAGTCCTGCGGAGCCATCCACCCAGCGCCCGCGCCGCCACCCCCAGGCCGCGCGGGCGCTGTCTTGGCCAAGACCACCGCCGAACCCCGCCGGGCTCCAAGGGCACCCACGTGGCAAGGTCCTGGGCACACGCATGGCAAGGCCGGCGCATGGCGGAATGGGGCCACGACCACAGCGTGGCGCCGGAGGTGCTGTGAGAGCTCCCAAGCCCGCGTGACCTCCCATGTGAGGGCCAGGCGCCGGAGCACCGGTCACGGGCCCGCCGCGGCCACGGGCTCCGCCAGCAGGTCGAGCACGATGGTGGTCTGCCGCCCGAGCGTACGGCCGGCCAGCATCGACCGGATCGGCACCCGGATCCCGAGCTCCTGGTTGACCTTCCTGGCCAGGCTCGTGATGAGCAGCGAGTCGCCGCCGAGCTGGAAGAAGTCGGACTCGGCCGTCAGATCCGACCGGCCGAGCAACTCCGTCCAGAGCCCGGCAAGCACCGCGGGCGCGTCGCCGGCCCGATCCACCGGGACGCCGTCCCAGGAGGGACTCTCGACAACAGGCAGGGCGAGGTCGAGCTCCTTGGCGGCGGCTTCCGGAGCCACCCATCGAGGCCCGGCGAACGGATAGGTGGGCAGGTGAACGCGCCGCCCGGCCCCGCACAGCGCGCGCGGATCGACGGGCTGGCCGAGGGTCCACAGCCGGCCCAGCGCGTTCAGCACCTCGTCGGCCGCGTGGGAAGAGGCATGGCCGGGGGAGAGCGGTACGGTGACCAGGTTCGCGGCCAGGGCCGACAGCGTGGTTCCGGGGCCGATCTCGATCGCGACCGCGCCGGGCAGCGCCAGGGCGGTGGAGGCCATGGCCTCGGCGTAGCGTACGGGGTGGCGGGCCTGTTCGATGAACGCCTCCGGGCTCACCACCACCCCGGCGGGAATCACCCGCCCCGTGCTGTTGGCCGCGTAGGGCAGCACGGGCCGCCGCAGCCGGATGTCGGTCAGCTCCATCGCCAGCTCCGGCACCGCGGGCTGGACCAGACGCGTGTGGAAGGCGTGGCTGGTACGCAGCCTGCGATGGAAGACCTTGTCGCCCAGGGCGAGCTCGAAGCGTTCGACCGCGGCGACGGTGCCGCCCAGCACGCAGGAGTCGGCCGAGTTGACCGCGGCCAGTTCCAGGTCCACCCCGGCTTCGGCGGCCAGCTTCGTGGCCTGCGCCTCCGGGCAGCCGAGCGAGATCATGGCCCCGGTCGGGCAGCCCTGCATCGCGCTGCCCCGCACGGCCACGAACCGGGCCGCGTCGGGCAGCGTGAACACCCCGGCCAGGCAGGCGGCGGTGATCTCGCCGAGGCTGTGGCCGATCAGGGACGCCGGCCGTACCCCCAAGGCCATGAGGGCGGTGGCGGCGGCGTGCTCCAGCGCGAACAGCGACGGCTGCGCCAGCTCGGTCTCCCGCAGGCCGGCGGCGGGGAAGGCGGGGTCGAGCAGCGCCCGCTCGACCCGCTCGGCGAGTTCCGGTGAGAAGCAGTCCAGGCAGGCGGCCAGCGCGGCGGGGAAGCCCGGCAGCGACCGCGCGAACGGCACCGCCATCCCCGGACGCTGGCTGCCCTGGCCGGGAAAGAGGAAGACGACCGGAGCGGGGCCGTCCGCCGGACGGCGCCCCCGGGCCGCGCCGTCCGGCAGGGCCGCGGCCACCTCGGCGGCCGTGCGCCCCGACACCGCCAGCCGCTCCTGCAGCTCCGCCCGGCCGGTGGCCAGCGTGAAGGACACGTCGGCCAGATCGGGCGCGCGCGTGGCGAGGTGGCTCGCGAGCCGACGCGCCGACCGGTCCAGCGCCTCTCGGTCGGCCGCCGACACCAGCACGAGGTGCGCGGTCTCTCCGCCCGAGCCGTCGAGGGGGGAGAGGGCGGGGGGTTGTTCGATGACCACGTGGGCGTTGGTGCCGCCGATGCCGAAGGCGCTGACCCCCGCGCGGCGCGGCAGCGGCCCGGTCCAGGCGGCGAGCTCCGCCGGCACCCGCAGGGGCGAGTCACCGGTCTCCAGCAGCGGGCTGAGCCTGGTGAACCCGGCCACCGGCGGTACGACGCCCTCGCGCACCACCAGCAACGCCTTGACCAGGGCGGCGAGCCCGGCGGCCGCGTCGAGGTGGCCGATGTTGGCCTTGAGCGCCCCCACCGCCACCTGCCCCGGCCCGGCGCCCATGCCCTTGAGCGCCGCCGAGGCCGCCGACCACTCGATGGGGTCGCCGACCCGGGTACCGGTCGCGTGCGCCTCCAGGTAGCCGATGGACTCGGCGCCGACGCCGGCCGCGCGCAGCGCGGACCTGATCACGGACTCCTGCCCGGCCACGGAGGGGGCGTGGTAGCCGGCCTTGGCCGCGCCGTCGTTGTTGATCGCCGTGCCGAGGATGATCCCGTACGGCGAAGGCCCGTCCTCCAAGGCGTCGGCCAGCCGCCGCAGCACCACGCAGACCACCCCGGACCCGGCGACCACGCCGTCGGCCCGCGCGTCGAACGGCCGGCAGGAACCGGCGGCCGACTGGATCCCGCCCGGCACGCACAGGTACCCGGCCTGCGGGAACCCGAGCCCGGCCGCCACGACGACGGCCTGGTCGCAGTCGCCGGCGACCAGCGCCTGCACGGCCAGGTGGACGCCGACCAGCGAGGACGAGCAGGCGGTCTGCACGGCCATGGCGGGCCCGGTCAGGCCGAGCTTGTAGGCGATGCGGCCGGCCATGAAGTCGGGCTCGGTGCCGTGGATGACCTGGTCGAGCGTGGCCGGGTCGAGCGTACGGCCGGTGACCAGGCTGCGCAGGTAGCCGCTGCCGCTGCTGGAGGCGTACACGCCGGTGCGGGAGTCCTCGCCCGGCCGCCCGGCCCCGGCGTCCTCCAGCGCCGCCCATGCCGCTTCCAGCATGAGGCGGTGTTGCGGGTCCATGAGCTGCGCCTCGCGGGCGCTGACCCGGAAGAGCGTGTTGTCGAAGCGGTCGGCGCCGTCGAGGTGGCCGCGCACGGGCACGTAGCCGGGGTCGTCGGCCAGCGCGGCCGGCACTCCGGCGGCCAGCAGCGCGGCCCTGTCGTAGCGCGTAGTGAGCACCTTCCCCGACGTCAGCGCGGCCCACCACGCGTCGAGGTCCTTCGAGCCGGGGAACCTGGCGGAGATTCCCGTCACGGCGATGTCGGGCGATCGGTCGCGGGCCATGAGCACACCTCCCGGAACTGTCGGGCAACAGCTTGCCTGATTTGCCAACCATATGGCAATCTTTTGACAAGAATGGTGAGGGGAGTGGAAACCGTGCAGCCAGATTCGAGCTGGACGACGGGGCGCCCGTGCGCCTCGCTCAGCGAAGGCCTGCACGAGGTGCTCGCGCGGACGGCACTGTCACGACCGGACGCGCCCGCCTTGGTGTCGGGACACACCACCGTGACGTACGGCGAGCTCAACCGGACCGCCGACGCGTGGGCGGCCCGGCTGGCGGAGGCCGGAGTGACCAGGGGCGCCCGCGTGCCCATCCTGCTGCCGAGAAGCATCGAGCTGGTGACCGCGCTGCTGGCCGTACTGAAGACGGGGGCCGCCTACGCGCTGCTCGACCCCGCCTGGCCCGCGCGCCGCCTCGCCGAGGTGACCGAGGACCTGGCCGCCGGGCTGGTGGTGTGCTGGCCGGACGCCGGCTGCCCCGACCTCGGGTTGCCGGTGTGGTCGCCGCCGGACGGGCCGGTCACCGTACCGGACGGGTACCGGCCCGCCGCCGTCGGCGGCGGCGACCCCGCGTGCGTCTTCTTCACCTCGGGCACGACGGGGCGGCCCAAGGGCGTGCTCACCCCGCACTGGGCCACGGCCCGGCTCTTCCAGCACGACGGGTTCGCCCGCTTCGGCGCCCACACGGTGATGCCGCTGGCCGCGCCGGCCCCATGGGACGCCTTCTCGCTGGAACTGTGGTCGGTGCTGCTGAACGGCGGCACCTCGCTGATCATCGAGGAGCCCTACCTGTCGGCGGCCTGCCTGCGCGCGGCCGTCGAGACCCACGGCACGGACACGGTCTGGCTCACCAGCAGCCTGTTCAACATGATCGTCGACGAGGACGTCGACGCCTTCCACGGCCTGCGCCAGGTCATGATCGGCGGCGAGCGGCTGTCGGCCGGGCACGTGGCCAGGTTCGTCGGCAGGCACCCGGTGATCGTGCTGCTCAACGGCTACGGTCCCGTCGAGAGCACCGTCTTCGCCACCACCCATCGCGTCACCGCCGCCGACTGCGAACGCCCCGGCGGCATCCCGCTCGGCCGCCCGGTCCCCGGCACCCAGGTGCACGTCCTGGACGGCATCCGCCCCTGCGCCGTGGGGGAGACCGGCGAGATCTGCATCGCCGGGGAGGGCCTGGCCCTCGGCTACCTCGGCGACGAGGAGCTCACCCGCGCGAGGTTCACCCACGTGCGGGTCGGCGGCCGCCGCACCCGCGTCTACCGCACCGGCGACCTCGGCGTCTGGAGCCCCGACGGCCTGCTGCACTTCCGCGGCCGCGCCGACCGCCAGGTCAAGATCCGCGGCCACCGTATCGAGCCCGCCGAGATCGAGCGCCAGATCGAACGCCTCCTCCCCGCGGTACGGCACTGCCGCGTGCTGCCCCGGCCCGGCGACGGTGGCGCCGCCCGCGACCTGGTGGCGTTCTGCGTGCCGGAAACCCCCGGCGACCCGCTCGACGCGGCACTCGGCGCCCTGAACCTGGTCCTTGCCCCCTACCACCGCCCCGCCGCCGTGGTGAGCGTGCCCGCCTTCCCGGTGACCGAACGCGGCAAGCTCGACGAGCGCGCCCTCCTCTCCATGGCGCCGGACAGCGCGGCCCAAGCCGGACCCGGCATCGAGGCGGCCTCCGACGATCCCGTCGACCGGCTCGTGGCCGCCGTCTTCGGCGAGGTCCTCGGCAGGCAGGACGTCCCCCGCGACGTCCCCCTGGTCGAGCTGGGCGGTGACTCGCTGGCCGCCGGGCGGATCTGCGCCCGGCTGTCGGCCCGCCTGGAGCGGCCCGTCCCCGTCTCGCGCGTCTACCGCCACCCCACCGCCGCCGCCCTGGCCGCCTGGCTGCGCTCCACCGAGGGCCAGGACGGCCGGGACGGCGCCCCGGCCGCCTGCGACGTCGTCCCCCTGACCCCCGTGCAGGCCGGCTACCTGACCAGGCACCTGGACTCGCCCGGCGACCGCACCGCCCACTGCCTGCTCACCTGGATCGTCGAGGGCGAGCTGGACCGCGCCGCCCTGGAGGCGGCCGTGGCCGCCGTGCACCGCAGGCACGAGCCGCTGCGCGCCGTCTACCTGCCCGACCCGAGGCCCGCCGCCTGGACCTCGCCCGACATCCCGCCCCCACCCCTGGAGGTGCTCCCGGCGCGGCCGGACGCCGAGAGCGCCGTCCGCGCGTTACGCGCCGCCCTGGCCGGCCCGCTGGAGCTGACCGGCGGCGAGGTGTGGCGCACCGCGCTGGTCCCCGTGGCGCCGGACCTGGCCGTCTTCGGCGCCGCCGTCCACCACATCGCCTTCGACGGCTGGTCGGAGTCCGTCCTGGCCGCCGACCTGGCCGACGCCTACAACCACGGCCACTGCGGCCCCGCGCCGCGCCAACGCCGCCACCCGGTCCCCGCCGGCCTCGACGAGCACAGCGACTACCTGCTCGAAGAACTCTCCGCGGTCCCCGAACTGCGCTGGCCCGCCGACGAGGTGGACCCGCTGGCCCGCGGCCCCCGCCACCTGGAGAGCCCGCTGGCCCCCGCCGTCGTGGCCGGGGTCGACGAACTGGCCGCCCGGCTCGGCGTCACGCGCTTCGCCGCGCTGCTCGCGCTGTGCGCGAGCAGCCTGGCCGAGGTGACCGGCCAGCGCGACTTCGCCGTCGGCGTCCCCATCGCCCAGAGGTACGGCGCGGCGCTCGACCGGGCCGTCGGCTGCCACATCAACATGCTCTGCGTCCGCCTGCGCGGCAGCGCGCTGGACGGCGGCACGGCCGCGGTGAGGGAGACCGGGAACGCCGTCGCCCGCGCGTTCGCCGCCCAGGACGTGCCCTTCCCCGAGGTGCTGCGGCTGGTGAATCCGCCGCGCACCGGCCGCCCGCCTATCTACCAGACGCTCTTCGCCCTGCAGGACAACGCGCCCGCCGGGCTCGCGCTGAGCGGGCTCAGGACGGCGTTCGTGCGGCAGCCGTACCTGGAACTGCCGGTTGAGCTGCATACGGAGCTGTGGCCGCGCGAGGACGGCGGCCTGCGGATGGTCGTCTCCTACCGGCCGCGGACCGTCGCGGAGAGCACCGCCGAGGAGTTCGCCAAGCGCTTCACCGACCGCCTCCACACCATCCCCTCAGCAGCCCGGCCCTAACGCGCCGCGGCGGGGCCGGTCGGGCTGGGCGCTTTCGCCGGAGTCAACGGTCAGGCCTTGCTGTAGAGCGTGGTGGCCAGGATCTTCCAGATCTCGGCCGCCAGTTCGACGTTGAGCGCCTCCTGTGCCTGCGTGGCCAGGGTACGCAGCGCGGTGTTGCCCTCCTCGACCTGGCCGTCGAGGATGAGCAACTGGCTGCGCAACGCCTGGAACCGGATGCGGTCGCGGAAGGACAGCAGCAGCTCGCCCGCCTCGCCGATCCGCTCGACCAGCTCGCGGGCCTGCTCGATCCGGCCGTCCTCGAAGGCCAGGTGGGCGCGGAGCGTGAGCAGCTGCTGCTGGTGCAGGTCGGTGCCGACCAGGGCGAGCACCGGGCCGACCTCGTCCAGCCTGGCCGCGGCCCGGTCGGTCAGCGGCGGGGTGATCTGCAGGTAGAGCGAGGCGGCGGCCAGCCGCAGCCGCATCCACAGCTGCAGGTCGCCCCGGCTGTCGAGGCCCTGCAACGCGCGCTCCAGGGCCTGCTGTGCGCCGGAGTAGTCGCCCTGCCGGATGCGTACGGTGGCCGAGGCCCACAGCGCCTTGATGAACAGTGTGCCGCCGGCCTGCTCCGTCACCTCGCACAACTCGTCGGCGTGGGCTCTGGCCTCGGCCAGCCGGCCGGCCTCCGCCTCGGCCGAGACCAGCGCCTGGAGCGCGCCGGCCCGGTCGGCGGTGGACAGGTCGGGGGAGAGCGTGTAGGCCTCGTGGGCGTAGTCGCGAGCCCGGGTGTTGTCGCCGAGGGCCTGCACACACCGCGACAGCTCGGTGCGCGAGCGGGCGCGCAGCTCGGGCGAGCCCAGGCTGTCGCTCAGCGCGACCAGCTCACCCAGGAGCTCCAGCTCCTCGTCGTGGTGGCCCTGGCCGCCGCGGATGCGGGCGAGCAGCCACATCGCCTGCCAGGTCAGGGCCGGGTTGAGACGGTCGTCGGCGCGCAGGGCGTCGGCCAGGGCCTCGCCCGGGTCGCCGGTCTCCTCCGCTGAGGTCACCGAGGCCAGCACCTGGGCCAGCGACTGCGGTTCGTGCGCGGCGTCGAAGGCCGACACCGGCACGCCGAGGCGCACGGCCAGGTGCTCGACGACGCGGGCGGTGGGCGGGCGGGCGCCGGACTCCAGCCGGGAGAGATAGCCGGTGGACAGCCCGCCGGCGGCGAGCGCGGCCTGAGACAGCCCGCGTTCGAGACGGAGCGCCCTGAGGCGATGGCCGAAGGCCGGTTGAGCGAGCATTCCTTCTCTCAGCAGACATTATGAGGCGTGTGCATTGTGTCAGAAACTAATCACATTGTGCCAGAAATGGCAACGTGATGTCGGTCATCGATGACGGGATGTGACCTTGGCAACACGCTGCAATGGGCGCATGCTGCCGCACACGGATGCTGCAGGGGTGGTGGTATGCCGGTAAATGTGTAAGTCATGACACTCGCGGGGATAGCAGGGGCTTCGCTGGCGATTGCCGGTCTTTGTGGAGTACGCGCGGTCGCCTTCGACTTTAACGGCACCATCACCAGCGACGGCGAACTGCAATATCTCGTCTACGCCGAAACCGCCGCCGCCGAGCTGGGGGTGGAGCTCGACCGGCCCTTTCCTCCGCGCCCGGCTCGGCGGCCTGAGCGACCGGGACCTGTTCCATGAGATCCATCGGGCCTTCCGCCTGCGGCCACCGGCGCCCGAACAGCTCGAACGGCTCGGCCGGGCCCGCCTGGCGCGTTACCTGGCTCGCCTGCGCACGGTGTCGCCGGTCCGGCCCGACGCGGCCGTCCTGATCCGGCGCCTATCCGTCCACGTGCCGCCGGCCCCTCGTCGCCGGCGGCCCGCGCGCCGAGGTGGAGCCCGTGCCGGCGCTCGCGGGACTCACGCACCTGTTCGCGACCGTGTTGACGCGCGAGGACGTCACGCACGGAAAACCACACCCGGAGGGATATATCACGGCGATGGAGCGCCTCGCCGAAATAGTCCCGAGGTTGCGCCCCGAAGACATCGTTGTCTTCGAGGATTCGGCGCTTGGAATTTCGGCCGCCGGAGCCGCCGGAATGCGCACCGTGTCCGTTCACCCCGCTGCCGGAAAGCACGCCGACCTGATGTGCACGGCCATGGACGAAATGGAGTTGGCACGAGAGGGACGGACAATTGGCTGACCTGAAGCAGAGCGTCGCGGTCATCTATCACCCGAGCCGGGAAACGGCCGCCAAGGCGCTCGCCGCGCAGTGCGCGGAGCTTTCACCCCGGCTCGTCGCCGGCCCCGGCCCCACCGGCCGCCCAGCCCTCCGCGCGCCACCGGCCGAGCCTGGGCCGCCTGCCCCGCCGAGGCCACCCACCACCTGGTCCTGCGGGACGACGTGGTGCTCGCCAAGGACTTCGCCGCGCACCTGAAGGCGGCCGTACGGCAGCGCCCCGGCCACGGCATCGCCCTCCACGTCAACCGCGACAGCCCGCGCAACTCCTACCTGTTCGCCCGCATCACGGCCGTGCGGGCGGCACTGACCACCCAGGACCGCATCGCCTACGCGGTCTGACCCCAGCCCCGGCCACCCTGGGTGTCCCGCGCCACCCGGAAACCCGCTGGCATCCGCGCAAACTCGGGGAAAGCATGTGGCGGCCTCGAACGCGCCGAACCTTCAGAGGGCTCGGCAGCGCTGCGGATGGGCGCGACGGTTTCGGAGGTGCCGCCGCCGGGAGCGGGTTCGGTGGCGGGGATCCGGGGAGCGGGAGCGGTTGCCGGGCCGTAGGAAGGGCGGCGGCTTTCAAGGGTCGTGAAGGGGGATCAGGTGGGGGTGTCGGGGGCGAGGGAGGCGGTGATGCCGTCCAGGACGAGGGTGAGTTTGCGGTCGAACCAGATCGCCGCCGGTTCGTTGAGGGCGGCGCGCATCAGGGCCTCGATCTCGGGTCCCACCCCCTCCGCCCACGCGTCCGCCGTCGCCACCCGTACCGGCCCGTCCGCCGCGGGCCGGTCCATCTGCTGCCCCCGCCCGAACACGTCCACCGTCAGGTCGAAGACCGTGTCCACCGCGAGGAAGGCCCGCTCCGGCGTGAACCCGCACGACACGAGCAGCCGCACCGCCGCCCCGAACCGCACCATGATCTGCGAGGGAAAGCGTGTCAGCCGCAGGAACTCCTGGATGAGCCCCGGGTGCGCGTCCAGCAGCCGCCAGATCGCCCACGCCTGCTCGCGCAGGTCGGCCCGCCAGTCGCCGGTGGGCCGCGGCCACTCGGCCCGCTGCATGGCCCGGTCGATGGCCAGGATGACGAGCTCCTGCCGGTCGGTCACGTGCCGGTAGAGGGCGGAGTGGCTGACGTGCAGGCGCTCGCCCACGGTGGCCAGCGTCAGGTTGTCGAAGCCGACGGCCAGGGCGGCGTCGGCGATGGCCGGGCGTGTGATGCGGGGCGGCCGCCCGCGGGGGCGGCCGAGTACTCGCCACTGGGGTCGTTCCTCGGCCATGGCCCCATTGTCCCTTACGCGCGCCCGGCCAGCCTCCACCCCTGTGCCCGCGAGCGTTCCCGCCAGAACGCCGCGTAGCGCCCGTCGCGCGCGAGCAGTTCGCCGTGGGTGCCGAGCTCGGCCACCCGCCCGGCCTCCAGGACCACGATCTGGTCGGCGCGCGCGATCGTCTGCAGCCGGTGCGCGATGACCAGCAGCGTGCGCTCGCGGGCCAGCGCCGACAGGGCGTCCACGAGCGCCGCCTCGTTCTCAGGGTCGAGCGCGGCGGTGGCCTCGTCGAGCAGCACGATCGGGGCGTCCTTGAGCAGGGCGCGGGCGATGGAGACGCGCTGGCGTTCGCCTCCGGACAGGGTGGCGCCGCCCTCGCCGACCCGGGTCTGCCAGCCGCCGGGCAGCCGCTCGACGATCTCGTCCACGCGCGCCGCGCGCCCGGCCGCGCGTACCTCCTCGTCGGTGGCGGCGGGGCGGCCGAGGCGGATGTTGTCCTCGACGCTGCCCTCGAAGAGGTAGACGTCCTGGAACACCATGGAGACCATGCCCATCAGCCGCTCGGTGGACAGCTCGCGCACGTCCTGGCCGCCGACGCGTACGGTTCCCGAGCCGGTGTCCCAGAAGCGGGCGATGAGCCGGGTGAGCGTGGTCTTGCCCGAGCCGGACGGGCCGACGAGGGCGGTCATGGTGCCGGGGGCGACGGTGAAGGAGACCTCGTGCAGGACGGGCGCGTCGCCGTAGGAGAAGCCGACATCCTCCAGCTCGACCGACGGTACGGCGGGCTCCTTCGGCGAGCCGGGCTCGGGCAGCGCGGGCGTGTCCAGGAGCTCGTTGACGCGCGCGAGGCTGCCCCGCGCCAGCCGCAGTTCGGCGCCCACGTCCGCGGCGGCCAGCAGCGGTTCGGTGAAGCGCACGGCGAGGACGAGCACCCCGGCCAGTTCCGGCACGTCCACCGAGCCGCCGAGCGCGAGTGCGCACCCGGCGATCAGCGTGACGGTGAAGGCGAGCTGCACCGACAGCGCGACCGCGCCGAGGCCGGGCAGCGCGGTGCCGAGCAGCCTGCGCAGGGCGGTGCGCTGCTGGGAGAGCGCCTGGTCCAGCAGTTCGAAGCCCTCGCTGGTACGGCCGAAGGCGCGCAGCACCGCCTGCTGCTGGGCGAACTCCACAACCCGGTCCCCGGCCTCGGCGGCGGCGTCGTGCATGGCGGCGTCGTTGCGCTGCACGAGCGTGGCGGTCCAGCGGAAGGCCAGCCAGATCAGCGGCGCCGTGGCCAGCGCGGCCAGGGCCAGCCGCCAGTCGAAGAAGAGCATGCAGACCAGGACGGTCGCCGGCGTCACGACCGCGGTCGCGAGCACCTGCATGAGGTGGGCGGGCACGCTCATGACGTCCATGACGCCCTTGCCCGCCAGTTGCCCGAGCCGGCCCACGCGGTCGCCGCTGAACCAGCCGACGGGCAGCGTGGCCACGTGGTCGCCGATGCGGTGGAACAGGCCGCGCATGGCCGACAGGCCGACGGCGTAGCCGTACCGTGACTGGATGTAGTGCGCGACGGCGGTGGCGGCGACGACGGCGGCGAAGACGGCCAGCCAGCCCGTCGCGGGCTGCCCGCCGAGCAGCGCCCGCAGGACCGGCACGAGCAGCGCGAACGTCAGCCCTTGCAGGACGGCGTAGACGGCGGTGATGACGAGCTGCCGCCGGAAGCTCGCGCCCAGGAGGGCGGTGAGGCTGCGGATCATCGGACGACCTCCTCGTCGTGGGTCCAGTCGCGTTCGCTCGCGCGGGCGTAGGCGGCCCACTGGCGGGCGTAGGGTCCGTCCTGGGCCAGCAGGTCCGCGTGCACCCCGCGCTCGCCCACGGCGCCGCCGTCGAGCACGAGGATCTGGCCGGCTCCGGTGATCGTGGACAGCCGGTGCGCGATGACCAGGAGCGTGCGCCCGGCGACCAGGGTCGACAGGGCGTCCTGGATGGCCGACTCCGACTCGGGGTCGGCGAACGCGGTGGCCTCGTCGAGCACCAGGATGGGCGCGTCGGCCAGCAGCGCGCGGGCGATCGAGACCCGCTGGGCCTCGCCGCCGGACAGGTGGGCGTCCTCGCCGATCACCGAGTCGTAGCCGCGCGGCAGGGCCACGATGCGATCGTGGATCTGCGCCGCCCTGGCCGCCCGCTCGATCTCCTCCGCGCTCGCGCCGGGGCGGCCGAGCGCGATGTTGGCGGCGACGGGGGCGCGCAGCAGCTGCACGTCCTGGAAGACGAAACCCACGTGCCGGTAGAGCTGGTCGGAGCCGATCGCCCGCACGTCCTGCCCGCCGATGAGGACGGCGCCCTCGGTGACGTCGTGGAAGCGGGGCAGCAGCTTGGCCAGCGTCGACTTGCCCGACCCCGACGGGCCGACCAGCGCGGTGACCGTGCCCGGCTCCATGACCAGGTCGATCCCGCGCAGCACCTGGGTCTCGCCGTCGTAGGAGAAGCCCACACCGCGGAACTCCACCCGGTGGCCCTCCGGCGCGACCGGCTCCTCCGGCTCGGGCAGGACCGGGCTGTCCAGCAGCGCGGCGACCTTCCCAGCCGACTCCGCCGCCCTGCGCAGCCGCATCGAGCCCATGTCGAGCGTCAGGAACGGCGCGGTCAGCCCCACGCCGACCAGCGCGAACGGCAGCACGTCCGGCGCGGCCAGCCAGCCCTGCGAGACGAACAGCGCGCCGCCGGCCAGCACGACGAGCAGCATCGTCGGCGGCGAGATCAGCGCCATGCTGAGCCCGCTGAGCCGCAGCATCGGCCGTACCCAGGCGCCGAAGAAGTCGGCGAAGTCGTCCACCGCCTCGGCGAAGCGCCGGTAGGAGCGCTGGGTCTGCCCGAACGTCTTGATCACCGCGATGCCGCGCACGAACTCGACGACCGCCGCGTTGATCCGTTCGTTCGCCTCCGCCCAGCGGGTCATCTGCTCGCCGAACCCGCGCATCATCACCGCGAAGGCCACCGCGAACAGCGGCACCGGCAGCAGCGTGACCAGCGTGAGCCGCCAGTCCACGGTCAGCAGGTACGCCAGCGCCGCCAGCGGCGTCACCACGGCCGCAAGCAGGTCGAGCAGCGCGTGCGCGACCAGGTGGTGCATCTCCCTGACATCGTCCTGCACGGCCTTCTTGACCTGGCCGGAGTTGCGGTCGGTGAACCAGCCGAGCGGCACCCTGGCCAGGTGCGCGGCCATCCGCCTGCGCAGGTGCAGCTGCAGGTCGGCGTCGGCGAAGTGCATGATCGCGCCGGCCGCGCCGAAGGTGAGGAAGCGCACCAGCAGGCCGCCGATCGCCACCGCCGCGATGGCCCAGACCCGCCCTCCGTCGGGCGGGCCCGGCGCCAGCAGTTCCCTGGCCAGCTCCGCCACGCACACGAACGGCACCAGCGCCGACACCGCGTACACCACCTGCAGCGCCGACGCCGCCACCACCCGGCCGCGGATCGGCGCCATGAGCTCCATCAGCGCCGCGCGATCGCTCATCGGGGGCCTCCCTGATCGTTGAGGAGTGCGGACAGCATGGGGCGGAACTTCAGCCACGTCTCGGCCAGCTCCCGCTCCGGGTCGGAGCCGGCGACGATGCCGCAGCCGGCGAAGAGGGTCGCGACGGCACCGTCGAGCAGCGCCGAGCGCAGCGCGACCGCGAAGTCGCCCTCGTGGTCGGCGTTCACCCAGCCGATCGGGCCGGCGTACCAGCCCCGGTCGAACCGCTCGGCCGCGCGCAGCCAGCCGAGCGCCTGCTCGCGGGGGTGGCCGCCGACGGCGGGCGTCGGATGCAGCCGCTCCACGAGGTCGAGCACGCCGGTCGTCTCCGGGTCGGCGATCCGGCCGCGCACCCGGCTGTGCAGGTGCCGTACGTGCGGCAGGTCGAGCACCTCCGGCTCGTCCGGCGCCTCCACCTCATGGCACACCTCGGCCAGCGCGCCGCGCAGCATGTCGGTGACGATGGCCTGCTCGCGCCGGCACTTGGCGTCGCCGAGCAGCTCCGCGCGCAGCCGGGCGTCGTCGCCGCCGGTGCTCCCGCGCGGCAGCGTGGCGGCCAGGCTCATCGTCTCGGCCCGCCCGCCGCGCACCGCCACCAGCCGCTCGGGGGTGGCGCCGGCGAAGGTCCGCGTGCCGGTCCCGGCCGCGAAGACGGTGGTGCCGGGCTGGGCGCCGACGAGCGTGTGCAGCAGCCCGCCCAGGTCCGGCGGGTACGGCAGGCCTACCCGCAGCCGGCGGGCGAGCACGACCTTGCTGAACCGGCCCGCCTCGATCTGGCCGACGGCCCGCGCCACCATCGCCTTCCACTCCTCGGCCGTGGGCACCTCCTCGATCGCGGCGCCGGTGACCGGGAGCGGCGGGCAGGGCCGTACGACGGGGCCGGCCAGCCAGCTGACGGCGCGCCAGGCCGTACGGGCGGCATCGTCCTCGACGCCGTGGACCGGATCGGCGCGGGCGGCCAGGCACAGCGTGGCCGGGCCGTGGGCGCGCTGCGCGACCAGCACGCGCGGCACCCACATGAGCGAGCCGGGGCCCTCGTCGAAGGAGAACGCGCCCACCAGCGCGGGCGTGGCGCGCGAGCCGGGGCCGCCGCCGACCATCGTGCGCGCGGTCCGCTCCCACGCCTGGCGCACCTCGGCGAAGCGGTTCCTGCCCTCGGCGGGGAAGGCGATCGCGCGGTCCATGGCCAGGATCGTGAGGTCCCCCGATGACCAGAAGAACGTGCTGCGCGACGGCGCGGACGGCAGCAGCGGCTCCACCCGCTCGATCTCCTCGCGCCACAGGGCCAGGACGGGGTGCCCGGCGTTCCTGGCCTCGGCCGCGGCCTTGGCGCAGATCTCCTCGAACCCTGTCTCCTTGAATTCGGCGTGCATCAGCCGACCATGGCGGTCAGGGCTTTTTTGCTGACCTTGCCGAGAGGGGTGAGGGGGAACTCCGCCATGATCCACAGCCGGTCGGGCACCTTGAAGGCGGCCAGCCCGCGCTCGTGCAGGAACGCGGCCAGCTCGGCCAGCGTCGGCGGCTCGCCGCGCGGCACCACGCAGGCGCAGCCACGCTCGCCGAGCACCTCGTCGGGCACGCCGACCAGCGCGACCTGGCGGACCTTCGGGTGGGCGAGCAGGTGGTTCTCGACCTCCTCTGCCGCGATCTTGTCGCCGCCCCGGTTGATCTGGTCCTTCACCCGGCCCTCGAAGACCACGTGGCCGGTCGGCAGCAGGCGGACCAGGTCGCCGGTGCGGTAGAAGCCGTCGGAGGTGAAGGACTGCGCGTTGTGCTCGGGGGAGCGGTAGTAGCCGCGGATCGTGTAGGGGCCGCGGGCCAGCAGCTGCCCGATCTCGCCCGGCGGCACGTCCGCGTCATCCTCGTCGACCACGCGCATCTCGTCGGCCGGTGAGACCGGCAGCCCCTGGCTGACCAGCACCACCTCGGGCGGATCGGCGGGCCGGTGGAAGCCGCACAACCCCTCGGCCATGCCGAACGCCTGCTGCAGGCGGCAGCCGAGCGCGGGCTCGACCCGGGTGGCCAGCTCGTCGCTCAGCTTGGAGCCGCCGATCGTGACCCGCCGCAGGCTCGACAGGTCGTGCTCGCCCCACTCGGCGGCCTCCATCCAGAGCAGCGCGACGCCGGGCACGAGCCCGGTCTCGGTGACGCCCTCCCGCTCGACCAGCGGGAACGTCTCGTCGGGGCTCGGCCCGGAGGCCAGCACGAGCGTGCCGCCGGCGTGGACGGTGGCCAGCAGGCCGTGGGTCAGCGGCCAGTTGTGGCCCAGCGGCAGGCTCACCAGGTGAACCGTGCTCGCGTCGTAGTCACAGGCCTCGGCCACGGCCCGCCCGCTGTAGGCCCACTCCTGGTGGGTGCGGGGGACCAGCTTGGGCACGCCCGTGGTGCCGCCCGACAGCAGGAACAGCGCCACGTCCGCCGGGTCGGGCCGGGGCAGCTCGACCGGCTCGGCCTCCGGGATCGCGGTCAGCACGTGCCTGAGCGCGGGCAGGTCCGCGCGGACCTCCTCGGCGAGCTCCCGGTACTCGGGCTCGTCGGGGATGACGTACGCGGCCGCGCCGGTGAACGCGCAGAAGTACCCGATCTCGCTGGAGCGATGGGCGGGCAGCGCGAACACCGGCAGCGCGCCGAGCCGGAACAGCCCGAAGATCAGCGCGACGAAGCCGGCGGTGTTGGGGAGCTGGACCACGACCCGGTCGCCCGGCCCGATGCCCAGCGCGAGCAGTCCGGCCGCGACCCGGTCGGCGCGGGCGTCCAGTTCCGCGTAGGTGTATCTCTCCTGTCCCACGACCAGGGCGGGCCGCTCGCCGCGCTCGCGCGCACGGGCGCGCAACATCTCGCCCAGCGTCTCGTCTTTCCAGTACCCGGCGGCGCGGTATCGCTCCGCGAACTCCTCCGGCCAGGGCACGCACCCGTCCAGCACAGAACCCGTCCTCTCGCCCGATGTCTACGGGGTTCCCGATTTTGTTACAGGGAGTCTTGATTAGGCAAGGGTTACCTAACTATTGTCGCGGTGGCCCCGGCAAGCTGACCGATAAGGGAAATCTGTGCTGTCTTTGGAGTCCATGCGTGCCGACATCGCGGCGCAGCTCGACATCTCCCCCTCCGTCATCTCCGACGACGCCGACCTGATCGGCCTCGGCCTGGACTCGCTGCGCGCCATGCGGCTGGCCGGCCGATGGCGGCGGGCCGGCGCCCGCATCGCCTTCGCCGACCTGGCCGGGGAGACCACGCTGGCCGCCTGGTGGGCCCTGGTCTCCACCCGCCTGAGCGCGCCGCCTGCCGCCGCCGCCCCGCCCGTCGACGAGGGCGCGCCGTTCCCGCTGACGCCCGTCCAGCTCGCGTACGCGATCGGGCGGGCCGACGGGCAGGTGCTCGGCGGCGTGGGCTGCCACGCCTACCTCGAGTTCGACGGCCGCGACGTCGAGCCGGAGCGGCTGGAGGCGGCCGTGCGCGCGCTCGTGCGCCGCCACGGGATGCTGCGCGCGGTCTTCCACGACGACGGCACCCAGCGGATCACCGAGACCGGCGCCTGGCCGGGACTGACCGTCTACTCCTCCGGGGCCGAGAGCGTGCGCGCCGAGCTGTCGCACCGCCGCTTCGACGCCGCGCGCGGCGAGCTGTTCGACGTACGGCTGTCGCTGCTGCCCGGCGGAGCCACGCGGGTCCACGTCGAGGTCGACTTCCTGGCCGCCGACGTGCTCGGCCTGCAGATCTTCCTGCGCGACCTGGCCAGGCTCTACCTCGGCCGCGACCTGCCCGGCCTGGACTGCTCCTTCCCCCGCTACCTGGCCGCCAGGCCCGCGCCGCCGGAGCCCGACCGGCTCTACTGGGAGGGCCGCCTGGCCGAGCTGCCCGGCCCGCCCCAGCTCCCGCTCGCCACCGACCCGGCCGCGATCACCGCGCCGCGCTTCGTACGCCGCGAGCGCTGGCTCGACCTCGACACCTGGAAGCTGCTCAAGGAGCAGGCCCGCGAGCACGGCCTGACCCCGGCCATGGTCCTGGCCACCGCCTACAGCGAGGTGCTGGCCGCCTGGAGCGCCGAGCCGCGCTTCCTGCTGAACGTGCCGCTGTTCGACCGCGACGAGACCGTGCACCCGTCCGTGCCGCACCTGGTGGCCGACTTCACCAACCTCATCCTGCTGGAGGCCGACCTCACCGAGGGGGAGTCGTTCGCCGGCCGCGCGCGGGCCCTGCAACGGCGCTTCCGCGCCGACGCCCGCCACACCGGGCACTCCGGCGTGGACGTGCTGCGGGAGCTGGCCAAGCGGGGCAGCCCGGCGGCGGCGCCCGTCGTCTTCGCCTGCAACCTGGGCACCGAGCTGATCGCGCCCGAGGTGCGCGAGGCGTTCGGCGAGCCCGGCTGGATGATCACCCAGACGCCGCAGGTCTGGCTCGACCACCAGATCAACGAGTACGACCACGGGCTCCACCTGGCCTGGGACGCCGTCGAGGAGCTGTTCGCGCCCGGCGTGCTCGACGCCATGTTCGGCGCCTATGGGGCGTTGCTTGAGCATCTGGCGCGGGCCGACTGGTCGGTTCCTTCGCCCCTGCCGCTGCCGGAGGATCAGCGCAGGGTGCGGCAGGTGGTCAACGACACGGCGGGAGCCGTACCGGAGGGGCTACTTCACGACGCGTTCTTCGAGCGGGCCGCCGGCGAGCCCGCCCGCACGGCCCTCGCCGGCGACTTCGGCGCGGCCACCTACGGCGAGCTGGCCGCCGACGCCCTGCTGGTGGCCGGACGGCTGCGCGCGCAGGGGGTACGGCCGGGCGACGCGGTGGCCGTGACCCTGCCCAAGGGGCCGGGGCAGGTGGCGGCGGTGCTCGGCGTGCTGGCCGCGGGCGGCGTGTACGTGCCGGTCGGCGTCGAGCAGCCGCCCGCCCGGCGCGAGCGCATCCTCACCCGGTCGGCCGCCGCGCACGTCATCGACGCCGCCTGGCCGCAGACGCCCGCCGATCCCCTGCCCGCGCCCGTGCGGGTGGATCCGGGTTCGTCGGCGTACGTCATCTTCACCTCCGGCTCCACCGGCGAGCCCAAGGGCGTGGAGGTCGCCCACCGGGCGGCCCTGAACACGGTCACCGACATCGGCGAGCGCTACGGCGTCGGCCCCGGCGACCGGGTGCTCGCCCTGTCCGCCCTCGACTTCGACCTGTCGGTCTACGACCTGTTCGGCGTCCTCGGCGCGGGCGGCACGCTCGTGCTCGTCGAGGAGGACCAGCGCCGCGACGCCCAGGCCTGGGCCCGCCTGTGCGCCGAGCACGGCGTCACCCTCTGGAACACCGTGCCGACCCTCCTGGACATGCTGCTCGTCACCGCCGCCGAGCTGCCGCCGTCGCTGCGCCTGGCGCTGGTCTCCGGCGACTGGGTCGGACTCGACCTGCCCGGCCGCCTCGCCGCCCAGAGCGGCGGACGCTGCCGCCTGGTCGCCCTCGGCGGCGCCACCGAGGCCGCCATCTGGTCGAACGCGCACGACGTCACCGGCGTACCGCCCCACTGGACCTCCATCCCGTACGGCCGGCCGCTGCGCAACCAGCGCTACCGTGTCGCGGGCCCCGCCGGCGCCGACCGCCCCGACTGGGTGCCCGGCGAGCTGTGGATCGGCGGCGTCGGCCTGGCCACCGCCTACCGCGGCGACCCCGAGACCACGGCCGCCCGCTTCGTCGAGCACGACGGCGAGCGCTGGTACCGCACCGGCGACCTCGGCCGCTACTGGCCCGACGGCACCCTGGAGTTCCTGGGCCGGACCGACCAGCAGGTCAAGATCCGCGGCCACCGCATCGAGCTGGGCGAGGTCGAGGCGGCGCTGGAGTCGCACCCGGGAGTCGCCCGCGCCGTCGCGGTCGCCACCGGCCCCCGCACTCACCGCCACCTCCACGCCTTCGCCCTGGCGACCGGCACCGGGCTGACGGAGGAGGACCTGCGCACCCACGCGGCGGACCTGCTGCCCGGCCACTCCGTCCCGTCGGCCGTCACCCTGGTGGAGAGCCTCCCGCTGACCGCCAACGGCAAGGTCGACAGAGGAGCCCTGGCGGCCCTCGCGCGCCGGCCCGTACCGGATGGGAAGGCGGACGGGCAGGCTCCGGAGGGTCCGGTGGAGGAGACGGTCGCCGCGATCTGGGCCGACCTCCTGGAGGTGCCCGAGGTGAGCAGGGACTCCGGGTTCTTCGCCCTGGGCGGCGACTCCCTGCTGGCCACCCGCCTGATCGCCCGCCTGCGCGCGGCCGGGATCGCCGACGCCAAGCTCAGCGTCCTGTTCCAGCGCCCCACCCTGAGCGCCTTCGCGGCCACCCTCACCCTCGGCGACGCGGCGGGGCTCGCCCCCGAGATCCGCGCGGACGAGGAGCACCGCCACACCCCGTTCCCGCCCACCGAGGTTCAGCGCGCCTACTGGCTGGGCCGGGCCGGGCACTTCACCCTGGGCGGCGTCGGCTGCCACTTCTACACCGAGTACGACGGCGACATCGACCTCGACCGCCTGGAAGAGGCCTGGAACCGCCTGATCGCCCGCCACCCGATGCTGCGCGTCGTCTTCGACGCCGACGGCCTGCAGCGGGTCCTGCCCGAGGTGCCGCGCTTCACGATCAGGCGCGAGGACTCCGTGGACGACCTGCGCGAGCGCATGTCCCACCAGGTCCTCGACCCCGCCGTCTGGCCGCTGTTCGACGCCCGCGCCGTCACCCACGAGCAGGGTGTACGGCTCGGCGTCAGCTTCGACAACATCGCCATGGACGCCCTCAGCACCATGGTCTTCCTCAGCGAGCTCGACCGCCTCTACCACGACCCCGACGCCCCGCTGCCCCCGGTCGAGGTCACCTTCCGCGACTACCTCCTCGCCCAGCACCCCGACCCCGCCGTCTTCGAACGGGCCAAGGACTACTGGTCGGCCCGCCTGCCCGGCCTGCCGCCCGCGCCGCGCCTGCCGCTGGCGACGCGGCCGGAGGAGGTGGAGCGGCCGAGGTTCGCGCGCCGCGAGGCCAGGCTGCCCGCCCGGCTGTGGCGGCTGGTCGGCGGGCTGGCGCGGGGACACGACCTGACGCCGTCCACGGTGCTGGCGGCGGCGTTCGGCGAGGTGCTGGGGGCGTGGAGCGGGCAGCGCGAGCTGACGCTGAACCTGACCCTGTTCGACCGGCGCGAGGCGCACCCGCACATCCACCGGGTCCTCGGCGACTTCACCTCGCTCATGCTGGTCGCCCACCGCGCGGGCGGCGGCTGGCTGGAGGGGGCGCGCGGGCTGCAGGAGGAGGTGTGGCGCGGGCTTGAGCACGGCGAGGTGTCGGCCGTGTGGGTCATGCGCGAACTGGCCCGCCGGGCCGCCGCCGCGGCCATGACCATGCCCGTGGTGTTCACCAGCACGCTCGGCGTCGCCGACCCGTCGCTGACCGCGGGGCCGTCCTTCGCCCGCCCGGTGTGGGGCGTCTCGCAGACGCCGCAGGTGTGGCTCGACTGCCAGGTGGGCGAGGTGGACGGCGAGCTCCTGGTCCGCTGGGACGCCGTTGAGTCCCTCTTCCCGCCCGGCGCCCTGGACACCGCCTTCACCACCTATCTGCGGGTGCTGGAGTGGCTGGCCACCGCCGACTGGACCACCCCACCGGACCCCCTCTCCCACTACGCCACCGGCACGGCCGACACGCTTCCGGCGGGCGGCGACGCGCCGCCGGAGGCGGCCGGGCACGAGGCGGGGGCGCCGCGCGGCGGGCTGGAGGCGGAGCTGGCCGCCGTCTGGGCGGAACTGCTGGGCACGTCCGTCACGGACCGGGCGGACAACTTCTTCGCGCTGGGCGGCGACTCGCTGCTGGCCACGCGGATGGCGGCGATCGCCGCCGAGCGGCTGGGCGTGGAGGTGCCGCTGCGGCGCTTCTTCGCCGACCCGACGCTCGCCGGGTGCGCGCGGGCCATGGACGACATCGAGGAGGGGACGCTGTGAGAGGTGGGGACCTCGTGAGTGGAGGGGACGTCGTGAACGGTGGCGGCGCCGTGAGTGGAGGGGACGTCGTGAGCGGGCCGCCTGCCGTGCACGAGCTGATCGCCGAGCTGGAGACGGCGGGGATCAGGCTGTGGGAGGACGACGGGCGGCTGCGGTTCCGCGCGCCGAAGGGCGCGCTGACGCCCGAGCGGCGCGCGGCGGTGCAGGCCGTCAAGGGGGAGATCCTGGAGGTCCTGCGGCGCGAGGCCGCGGCGGAGGTGCTGACGGAAGATCCGGCGGGGCGCTTCGAGCCGTTCCCGCTGACGGACGTGCAGCAGGCCTACCTGCTGGGGCGCAACGACGCGTTCGGGTTCGGCGGGGTCGCCTGTCACGGGTACGTGGAGGTGACCTTCGCCGAGCTGGACCCGGTGCGGGCGCAGGCGGCGTGGCGGGCGCTGATCGAGCGGCACGACATGCTGCGGGCCGTGGTGCACGCCGACGGCTACCAGCAGGTGCTGCCGGAGGTGCCCGATTACGAGATCCGGGTGACGGATCTGCGCGGGGTGGATCCCGGGGCGGCGATCGCGGCGATCCGCGAGGAGATGGGGCACACCGTCTACCCGGCGGGGGCGTGGCCGCTGTTCGAGCTGCGGATCACGCTGACGGACGAAGGTGCGGTCCTGCACGCCTCCATTGATCTTCTTATTTCGGACTATGTCAGCATTCAGGTGCTTTTGAGGGAGTTCCAGGGGCTGCATGATGATCCGGAGGCGGGGCTGCCCGCCGTACCGGTGAGTTTCCGTGACTGTGTGCTGGCGCTGCGGGCGCGGCGGGAGAGCACCCGCTACGAGCGTGACCGCGCCTACTGGCAGGCCCGGCTGGACGACCTGCCCGCCGCGCCCGAGCTGCCCGCGCTGAGCGGTGCGCCGGGGCGGTTCCGGCGGTGGGAGAGCGTGGTCGGGGCCCAGGTCTGGGCGGCGGTGCGGGAGCGCGCCTCCGGGCAGGGGGTTACGGCGTCGCAGGCCGTACTGGCCGCCTATGCCGAGGTCGTCGGCCGGTGGAGCCGCCGTCCGCGCTTCACGCTCAACCTCACCCTGCTCGACCGGCCCGAGCTGCACCCCGGCATCGGCGGAGTGGTCGGCGACTTCACCTCGCTCAACCTCCTGGCCGTCGACACCACGCCCGGCGCCACGTTCGGCGAGCGCGCCAGGGCCGTCGGGCAGCAGCTCTTCGACGACCTGGAGCACCGGCGGCACACCGGCATCGAGGTCATCAGGGAGCTTGCCAGGCGGCGGGGACGGGCCGCCAGCCTGATGCCGGTCGTGTTCACCAGCGCCATCGGGCTCGGCCAGGACGAGGCGGAGCGCGGGCGGCCCGGCTACGGCATCAGCCAGACGCCTCAGGTGTGGATCGACTGCCAGGTCAAGGAGCACCAAGGCGAACTGCTGGTCAACTGGGACGTCCGCGAGGGAATCCTGCCGGACGGGGTGGTGGACGACATGTTCGCCGCGTTCACCGGCCTGCTGCCGCGGCTGGCCGCGCCGGAGACCTGGGCGGCGTACTCGCCCGTGGACCTGCCCCCGGCCCAGCGCCGGCGGCGGGACGAGGCGAACGCCACCGCGGCCCCGCTGCCCGAGGGCCTGCTCCACGAGCCGTTCCTGCGCCAGGCCGCGCGGGCGCCCGGTCGCATCGCCGTGATCACCCCGGCGGAGCGGGTGACCTATGGTGAGCTGCTGCGCAGGGCCACCGAGGTGGCCGGGGCGCTGAAGGAGCGCGGCCTGACGCCGGGCGAGACCGTGGCGGTGGCCATGGACAAGGGCGTCGAGCAGGTGGCCGCCGTCATCGGCACGTTGCTGGCGGGCGGCGTCTACCTGCCCCTCGACACCACCCAGCCCCAGGCCCGCCGCGACCGGATCCTCGTCGACGCCGGAGCCCGCCTGGTCCTGCTCCCCACCGCCCCGGCCGCGGCCACCGGGAACATCGGCGCCGTCGCCAACACCCCGCGCGAACCCGACGACGCCGCCTACGTGATCTACACCTCCGGCTCCACCGGCACGCCCAAGGGCGTCGTGGTCAGCCACCGGGCCGCCCGCAACACCCTCGACGACATCACCGCCCGCTTCGGCGTCCACGAGGAGGACCGCGTCCTGGGCCTGGCCGCCCTCGGCTTCGACCTGTCCGTCTACGACGTCTTCGGCACGCTGGCCACCGGCGCCGCCCTCGTGCTGCCCGACCCGGCCCGCAGGGGCGACCCCGCCCACTGGGCCGCCTGCGTCGCCGAGCACGATGTCACCGTGTGGAACTCGGTGCCCGCCCAGCTCCAGATGCTCCAGCACTACCTGGACGCCGAGCCCGCGCTCGACCTGCCGTCCCTGCGGCTCGGGCTGCTGTCCGGCGACTGGATCCCGCTCACCCTGCCCGGCCTCGTACGCGGCAGGCTGCCCGGATTCCGCCTCGTCAGCCTGGGCGGCGCCACCGAGGCGGCCGTCTGGTCGATCTTCCACCCGATCGACGGCGAACCGCCGGGCTGGCCCAGCGTCCCGTACGGCAGGCCGCTGGCCAACCAGAGCTTCCACGTCCTCGACCCGGCGATGCGCCCGTGCCCCGACTGGGTGCCGGGCGAGCTGTACATCGGCGGCGCCGGGCTCGCGCTCGGCTACCGGGCCGACGAGGAGAGAACGGCCGAGCGGTTCGTCCACCACGGCGGCGAGCGCCTCTACCGGACCGGCGACCTGGGCCGCTACCGGCCCGACGGGAACATCGAGTTCCTGGGCCGCGAGGACCTCCAGGTCAAGGTGCGCGGCCACCGCATCGAGCTGGCCGAGGTGGAGGCGGCGCTGCTGGCCCACCCGTCGCTGGCCGCCGCGGCCGTCATCGCCGACGGCGACGGGCCGATGGAGCGCCGCCTGCTGGGGTTCGCGCAGGCCGTACGGAAGCAGGACGACGAGCAGGCCCCGCTGCCCGCCCCGCCCGCCGCCGAGCGCGTGGACACCGGCGCGGTGGTCGAGGTGGCCGCCACGCTGGAGGAGATCGCCATGACCGCGATGGCCGCCGCGCTGCGCGCGGCCGGCCTGTTCGGCGACACAGACCACGACACAGGCGTTCAGGAGACGGGCGGGCAGGAGACGGGTGGGCGGGGCGCGGGCCATGACGTGAAGGAGGTGCTGGAGCGGGCCGGGGTCGTGCCCCGCCACCACGGGCTGATCCGGCGCTGGCTGGCCGCGCTGCACGAGCGCGGACGCCTGGACCTGGACCCGGTGACCGGCCGCTACCACCGCCTGCGCGAAGGGCCCGCCCTGGACGCGGCCTGGCGGCGGGTCGAGGAGCTCACCAAGGATCTCGACTACGGCGACGAGCTGATCGCCTTCCTCAGGCAGGGCACCGCCAGCCTGCCCGAGCTGATGCGGGGCGAGCTGGAGGCCAGGGACCTGCTCTTCCCCGAGGCCGCCACCCGCACCGCCGAGGGCGCCTACCGCGACAACGTCCTGAGCCGCTACGTCAACGGCGTGGCCAGGCATGTCCTCGGCCACCTCGCCGGCGAGCACGCGCAGCGCGGGAGGGGAGCGCTGCGCGTGCTCGAGGTGGGCGCGGGCGTGGGCGGCACCAGCGCCGAGCTCATCCCGGAGCTGGCGGGACACGATGTGGACTACCTGTTCACCGACCTGTCCCGCTTCTTCCTGGACGAGGCGGCCGAGCGCTTCGCCGCGCACCCGTGGGTCCGCTACGGGATCTTCGACCTGAACGCCGGCCACCGCGCGCAGGGGCTGGAGCCGAACACGTTCGAGGTCGTGGTGGCGGCGAACGTCCTGCACAACGCGCACGACCGGGCGGATGTCCTGGCCCGCTTCCGCGAGCTGCTCACGCCGGGCGGCTGGCTGGTGTTCATCGAGACCACGCGCGACCACGCGCAGATCATGGCCTCGATGGAGTTCCTCATGGACCCGCACGACCGGCCCAGGACGTTCACCACCCGCGAGGAGTGGCTGGCGCTGATCGAGGAGGCCGGCGCCACCGCCTACGCCTGCCTGCCCGGCCAGGACGAGCCGCTGGCGGCGCTCGGGCAGTGCGTGTTCGCCGCCCGCTTCCCGGCCGACCGCGCCGTGGTCGACCCGGCGGAGCTGCGCGCCTTCCTGGCCGAGCGGCTGCCCGAGTACATGATCCCGGCCACCGTCCAGGTCGTGGACACGCTGCCGCTGACCGGAAACGGCAAGCTCGACCGGGCCGCGCTGGCCGCCCTCGTACCCGGCCGCGCCGGACCGGCGGCCACCGCGGGCGAGGCGCCGCGCGACGAGCTGGAGCGCGGCCTCGCCGCCCTGTGGGCGGAGGTGCTCGGCCTGCCCGAGGTCGGCCGCGACCAGGACTTCTTCCTGCTCGGCGGTGACTCGCTGCTGGTCACCAAGCTGGCCGGGCGGATCAGGGAGACGCTGGCGCCCGGCCTCTACTGGGACAGCCTGGTCAGGCGGCTCATCAACCAGCCGACCGTGGCGGCGCTGGCCGTACACCTGAGGGAGGAGCAGGAGGATCGGGAGCGCGGCACGACGACGGCCTCGCCGCTGGTCAGGCTGGCCGAGGGGAGCGGCGCGACCCGGGTGCTGGTCCACGACGGCTCCGGCACGCTGGCCCCCTACCGCGCGCTGATCCGCGAACTCGACGACGGCGCGCCCCTCGTCGGCCTCGCCGTCGCCGACCTCGCCGGATACCTGGAGCTGGACCCGGCCACCGCGGTCGGGACGCTCGCCGCCGCCTACGCCCGCCACCTGCTCAAGGACGGCGCCACCCGCTTCGAGGTGATCGGCTACTGCATGGGCGGCCTGATCGCCACCGAGCTGGCCCGCCACCTCACCGAGAGCGGCGCGCGCGTCGAGCGGCTCACCGTGATCAGCAGCTCCCGCTTCCCCTACCGCGTCGAGGACGATCTCATGATCGAGTACGGCTTCGCACAGGCCAGTGGCATCGACCCGGCCCGCCTGGGCTACCCGCCGCTCGACCTGGCCGGGGCCCTGCGCGAGGTGCTGGCCGGCTCGCCCGGCCTGGTCGGGCAGGGCGCGCTCGCCCGGCTGGACGGGGAGACCGGCCGCGCCTTCTCCGCCCTGGCCGACACGCCGCGCGAGGAGCGCGTGGCCGCCCTGTCCCGCGAGGCGGGCACGGACGTGGACGGCGCGCTGCGCGTCTTCAGCCAGAGCTTCGCCGCCGTCACCCGCTACGACCCCGAGCCGTACGCGGGCGACCTGACCTTCCTGCGCCAGCGCGGCGTCACGAACCTGGTGCCGACCCTGCAGGACGACATGACCGCCTTCTGGCGCGAGCTGTGCCTGGGCCGCCTGACCGTCGAGGACGTCGACGGCGACCACTTCACCTGCCTCGACCCCGCCCACGCCGCCGCCGTCGCCCGCAGGATCGCCCGGTGATCGGCGTGCTGGGCGCGTCGGGCGCCGTCGGCCGTACCGTCGCCGCCCTGCTGGATGACCACGAGGTCCGCCGGGGCAGCAGGTCGGGCGGCACCGATGCCTTCGACCCGGACGCGCTGGCCGCCTTCTGCGCGGGCTGCCGCGTCGTGGTCAACTGCGCGGGCCCCTCGCACCGGCTGGGCGACCGCGTCGCGCGCGCCGCCTTCGCGGCGGGCGCGGACTACGTCGACGCCGCCGGCGACGACCCGTTACACGACCTGCTCACCCGATCCGGTACGGCCGGCCGCACCGCGTTCGTCTCGGCCGGGATGCTGCCCGGCCTGTCCGGCCTGCTCCCGCGCCTGCTGGCCGAGCCGGGCACGGCCGCCCGCCTGGACGTCTTCACCGGCGGCCGTGACCGGCTCACCCCGGCCGCGGCCGAGGACGTCCTGCTGTCCGGCGGGTACGGGGAGGCGCTGGCCGCCTGGCGCGGCGGTGTACGGGTCTCGCGGGCGCTGAGCCCGGCCGAGCAGGTGGAGCTGCCGTACTTCCCCGAGCGGGTGAACCTGCACCCCTACCTGACCACCGAGGCGGAGCGGGTGGCACGCCGGCTCGGGGTGGGGGAGTCGCGCTGGTACACGGTGACCTCGCGGGAGCGGGTGCTGGCGCTCGCGCAGGGATCGGCCGCCGACCTGGAGCGGGCCGCGGCTCTCGAACTTGCGGGACGTACACCGTACTATGTCATGCTTTTTCAAGGGAGTGATGCTCAGGGGGGCATCCGCACTCTCGCCCTGCGCACCACGGACACCTCCGCGCTCACCGCGGCCGTCGCCGCACACGCGGCGCGCACGGTCCTGGCCGGCGGGCCGGGACCGGGCACGCACTACGCGGCGGACGTGCTCGATCCCGCGGCCGTGCTGAGCGCGATCGCGCCCGTGGCCCAGGCCGAGCTGAGCACGACGGTCGCGCCCCTGGACCCGCACGCTCCGCCGATCGAGGAGGGCGAGCTGTGAAGCGGATCGTGGTCTGCGGCACCACGTTCGGCCAGGTCTACCTGGACGCGCTGCGCGAGGGGCCGTTCGAGCTGACCGGCATCCTGGCCAAGGGCGGCGCCAGGTCGGCCGCCCGCGCCCGCGAGCACGGCGTCCCGCTGCTCACCCGCCCCGATCAGGTGCCCGAGGTGGCCGACGCCGCCTGCGTCGTCGTGCGCTCGGGCGTCGTCGGCGGCGACGGCACGGAACTGACCGCGGCGCTGCTGGAACAGGGCGTGCACGTGCTCCAGGAGCACCCCGTGCACCCCGACGAGCTGGCCCGCGTATTGCGCACCGCCAGGTCGGCCGGGGTCGTGCACCACCTCAACACCCTCTACCCGCACCTGGAACCGGTCCGCCGCTTCGTCGAGGCCGCTCGCAGGCTGCGCGCCCTCCAGCAGCCGCTGTACGTGGACGCCGCCTGCAGCGTGCACGTCGCCTACGCCCTGCTCGACATCCTCGGGCAGGCGCTCGGCTCGCCGCGTCCCTGGTCGTTCGCCGCGGCCACGCCCGGCGCGCCGTTCACCAGCGTCAGCGGCGGCTTCGGCGGCGTGCCGCTCACGCTGCGCGTGCAGAACCAGGTCGCCCCCAACGACCCCGACGCGCACCTGCACCTGCTGCACCGCATCACGCTCGGCACCGAGGGCGGCAGCCTCACGCTGGTCAACACCCACGGCCCGCTGGTGTGGAGCCCCCGCATGTACGTCGGCCGCGAGGACGACGGCCGCTTCGCCACCGGCGGCCCCGGCCTGGAGCTGCCCAGCGCCACCGTGCTCGGGCCCGCCGAGGCGCCCGCCTTCCGCGACATCGTCACCCGCCTGTGGCCGGAAGGGGTACGGCGGGCGCTGACCGGCCTGCACGACGCCGTCACCGGCGACGGCGACCCCCTGAGCCAGGGCCAGTACCACCTGGCGCTGGGCCGCGCCTGGCTCGACCTGACCCGGACCATCGGCCGCCCCGACCTGCTCACGCAGGAACCGCCCAGGCCGCTGGCCGCCGAGGAGATCGTATGAACCCCTTCCACTGCTACGACGTCCGCCCCGGCGCCGCGCTGCGCGTGTTCTGCTTCCCGCACGCCGGAGGCAGCGCCGCGTTCTTCCGCCTGTGGCATCGCGGCACGCCCGGGGCCGAGGTGCGCGCCGTGCAGTACCCGGGCCGGGCCGACCGCTCCGGCGAGCCGTTCGCCGAGAGCGTCGCCCTGCTGGCCAAGCAGGTCGCCGAGGCGATGACGCCGCTGCTCGACCGGCCCGCCGTGCTCTTCGGGCACAGCCTCGGCGCGCTCGTCGCCTACGAGAGCGCCCGCGAGCTGCGCACCCGCGGGCGGGGCGTCGCCGCCCTCGTCGTGTCCGGACGGCACGCCGCCCACGAACGGCTGGCCGTCAGCGCCCACCTGGGTTCCGACGACGAGCTGGCCGCCGAGCTGGGCAGGCTCGGCGGCTCCGACCCGGAACTGCTGGAGGATCCGGTGATCAGGGAGCTGGTGCTGCCGGCCGTACGGAACGACTACCGGCTGGAGGAGACCTACCGGCACCGCCACGACGCCCCGCTCGACTGCCCCGTCCTCGCCCTCGTCGGCGCGGACGACCCCGAGGTGAGCGCCGAGCAGGCCGCGCGCTGGGCCGAGCTGACCAGCGGCGGCTTCACCCTGCGCACCCTGCCCGGCGACCACTTCTACCTGCAGGACCGGCGGGAGGACGTCATGCGGGCCGTGCTCGCCGCCGCGCCGCCGTCCACTCCTTGAGGAGCACCACCATGATCGAGAACGAGCTCATGCGCATTCTCACCGGCGGGTGGGTGGCGCAGGCGACCAACGTCGCGGCCAGGCTCGGCATCCCCGACGCGCTGGCCGACGGCCCGCGCACCGCCGCGGACCTGGCCGAGGCCCTGAAGGTGCACCCGGGCGCCCTGACCCGGCTGCTGCGCCTGCTGGCGGCGGCCGGGATCCTGGAGGGGCGCGGCGAGCGCTTCGCGCTGACCGAGATGGGCGCCCTGCTGCGCCGCGACCAGCTTGGCCCGCTGGCCGCCCTGTACGCCTCGGACTACTTCACCGCCTCCTGGGCCGCGCTGGAGAGCAACGTCACCACCGGCGAGCAGGGTTTCCACCACGTGTACGGCCGGCCCGTCTTCGACTACCTGGCGGACGAGCCGGACAGGGCGGCCGAGTTCAACGCCGGCATGGCGGCCGGGACCCTGTACTTCCGCCGCGTCCCGGAGAAACACGACTTCACCGGCGCCCGCACCGTGGTCGACCTGGCGGGAGGCACCGGCGCCCTGCTGGCCGAGGTCCTGCGCGCCGTACCGGAGGCCCGCGGCGTGCTGTTCGACGTGCCCGAGGTGATCGCCACGGCCGGGCCGCACCTGGAGGGCCTGCTGGAACGCTGCGAACTGGTGGCCGGCGACCTGTTCGCCGCCGTGCCCGACGGCGGCGACGTCTACATGCTCTCCCGCGTCCTGCACGACTGGGACGACGAGCAGTGCGCCGCCATCCTCGCCAACTGCGCCAAGGCCATGCCGCCCGGCGCACGGCTGCTCGTCATCGAGCGCGTGGCCGGCGCCGACGCCCTGCTGCCCGCCGCCTTCGACCTCCACATGATGGTCATGACCGACGGCCGCGAACGCACCCTGCCCGAATACCGCGCCCTGCTCGGCCAGGCCGGGCTGACCATCGAGTACGTGACCGAGCTGCCCCTGGGCATGAGCCTGCTGAACGCCGTCATGGAGACCACGTGAACCGACTGCTGCCCGTCCTGGCCGGCCTCTACTTCGCCCAGGGCGTGCCCGTGGGCTTCTCCCTCGTCGCCCTGCCCGCGATCCTCTACGGCGCCGGCGTCGGGCTCGGCCAGTTGGGCATGCTGGGCGTGCTCATCATGCCGTGGGCGCTGAAGTTCCTGTGGGCGCCGCAGATCGACAACCGCACGCCGCCGGTGCGGTTAGGCGCGGGCCGCCGGGCGGGCTGGGTGCTGACCTGCCAGCTGGCCGCCGTCCCCGCCGCCGCCATCCTGCTCGCGGTCGACCCGGTGCGCGACTTCACCTGGCTGCTGGCCATCCTGTTCGTGCTGAACATCCTGTTCGCCACCCAGGACATCGCCACCGACGCCCTCGCCGTCACCCGGCTGGCCGGACGCGGGTGGCTGAGCGCCAACGCCGTCCAGGGCGGCGCGTTCTCCGTCGGCCTGGTGGCGGGCGGCAGCGGCACTCTGCTGGCCTACGCGCTGCTCGGCTGGCCCGGCACGGTCGCCTGCCTCGTGGTGCTGCTCGTGGCCGGCCTCGCGCCGCTGTGGCTGTCGCGCGCCCACTTCAGCGCCGACGCGGGGGAGCCCGCCGCCGAGCGCGCCTCCATCCGCCGCTTCCTGCGCCGCAAGGGCTCCTGGGGGCTGCTGGCCCTGTCGGCGGCCTACAAGCTGCCGCTCATGATGGGTTACGGGCTGGTCAGCAGCCTCCTGGTGCACCAGGGCGCCTCCTACACCACGATCTCGGTGACGGCGGCGACCGCGGTCACGGCCGTCTCGATCGCCGGGGCCGTGGTCGCGCCCAGGCTGACGGTGAAGCTCGGCTTCCACCGGTACCTGTTCACCGCGCTGGCGCTGTCGGCGGTGGTGTGGCTGGGGCTCGGCGCGTGGCTCCTGCTGGCCGGGGACGGCATCGTGGTCCCGATCGTCGCCCAGGCGCTCGGCTACCTGTTCGTGACGTCCGCCGCGGTCACCGTGTACGCCCTGTTCATGGCCCTGTCCAACCAGGGCCAGGCCGGGACCGACTACACGCTGCTCTACTGCGCCGAGGCCTTCGGCAACGCCGCGGCCGGCGGCCTGGCGGGGGCGATCGCGGGAGCGCTCGGCTTCGGGCCCACCTTCATGATCGCCGGAGCCCTGGGGCTGCTGCTCCTGCCGGTCCTCGTCCCCGCCTTCCGCCGCCTGCGCCGGCCCGCCGAGGAGCTCACCACCGCCACCCCATAAGGCGCCTATGCCGCAAGGCACGCCACACCCCAGCATGGACGACATGACCGACATCAGGCTCGTCCAGCGGCGAACCCTCATTGTCCTGCTCTTCTCCCAGGTCATCGGCACCATCGTCATGGGCGTCCTCAGCCCCGTCCTGCCTCTGCTCGCCGAGCAGATGACCGGATCGCAGACGCTCGCGGGACTCTCGCAGGCGCTCATCACCTTCGGGGCGATGGTGTTCACGATCGTGCTGGCCGCCCTCGCGGTACGGCACGGCCGCCGCGCCGGCATCGCCACCGGCTCCCTGCTGAGCGGGGCCGGGGTGCTGCTGATCGTGCCCGGCCACCACCTCGACGCCTTCCCCCTGGTCCTGGCCGGCTGCCTGCTGGCCGGCGGCGGCATCGCGGCCGGGCTGCAGGCCCGCTTCGCCGCCACCGACCTGGCGGAACGGCCGGGCCGGGCGCTCGGCCTGCTGCAGTGGGCCGCGCTGGCCGGGGGAGTGGCCGGGCCGCTGCTCATCCCGCTGGCCGACCGCGTCATCCCGGGACTGCCGCCGATGACCGGGATGTTCGTCGTGACCGCCGTGCTGCTCGTCCTCGGGGCCCTGGTCGTCGCGCTGGGGCTGCGCCCTGACCCGCTCAGCCTGGTCGCCGCGCCCGAGCGGGTTCCCCTGCGGACCGCGGTGCGCACCGTCCTCGCCATCCCGGCCGCCCGGCACGGCCTGGTGGGCATGGTGACCGTGCACGCCGTCATGATCGCGCTCATGAACATGGCCGGCATCCACCTGCACCACCACGGCGCCACCCTCCAGGTGATCGGCGTCGTCGTGAGCTTCCACGTGGCCGCGATGTTCCTGCCGGGACCGCTGGCCGGCCTGCTGGCCGACCGCATCGGGCCCGGGCGGCTGCTGGTGGCGGGACTGCTGCTGCAGGTGGCCGCGGCCGTCGTGCTGCAGTCGGGCGACGGGCCGGTCGTGGTCGGGACCGGGCTCGTGCTGCTGGGCGCGGGCTGGTCGGCCGGGTTCATCGCCGGGTCGATCGTGCTGACCACGGCCATCCCGGTGCCGCGCCGCCCGATGGCCCAGGGCGCCTCCGACTTCCTCATGCAGCTGACCGCCGCCGCCGGGGCGCTGGCCGCCGGGACGATCGTGTCGTGGCTCGGGTACGCCGGGCTGGCCAGGGCCGCCGGGGTGATCGTGCTGGCGGTGCTGGCCGGGCCGTACGTGGTCAGGCTGGTGCGCCGCGGCGGCACGGGCGGCGCCGGTGCGGACAAGCCCGAGAGCAGCCTCACCCAGCGGTAGGGGACGGCCGGGAAGTGGCTAGGATCGGCGCCATGGTGGCGACGGGAGGCCGGCCGGGCGTACGCGGGGTGAGAAGCCGGCCGTGATGGCGTTCAGCAGGCGTGCCCGCTGGACGGCCGCCGTCCTTTCCCGCTTCCATCACCCGGCCCAGGTCGTGGTGACCTCCTTCGGCCTGCTCGTGCTCGCCGGGACGTTCCTGCTCATGCAGCCGATCTCCACCGTCGGCCCCGACGCCACCGTGGTCGAGGCGCTGTTCACCGCCACCTCCGCGGTCACCGTCACCGGCCTGGCCATCGTGGACACCCAGTCGCACTGGTCGGTCTTCGGCGAGGTGGTCATCGCCGGGCTCGTGCAGGTGGGCGGCCTCGGCATCATGACGTTCGCGACCCTGTTCGCGGTGCTCGTCGGCCGCCGCGTGGGCGTGCGCTTCCGGCTGCTCGCCCAGGCCGAGACCAGCATGCTGAGCGTCGCCGACGTGCGCTCGATCGCGCGCCGCGTGGTCGTGTTCAGCCTCACCTGCGAGGCGGTCTTCGCCGCCGTCCTCGCCGGGCGCTGGATGATCGGGTACGGCGAGCCGTTCGGCCAGGCCGCCTACTACGGCGTCTTCCACAGCATCATGGCCTTCAACCACGCCGGGTTCGCCCTGTGGCCCGACAGCCTGACCAGGTTCGTCGCCGACCCGTGGATCAGCCTGACCGCCTCCTCCGCCGTCATCGTCGGCGGGCTCGGCTTCCCGGTGGTCTTCGAGCTCATGCGCACCTGGCGGCGTCCCGGCTCGTGGTCCATCATGACCAGGCTGACCGTCTGGATCTCGCTGGCGCTGCTGGCGATCGGCACGCTGTTCCTGCTGGTGGCCGAGTGGGACAACCCGAAGACGTTCGGCCCGCTGGACGACGGCGGCAAGCTGCTGGCCGCCTTCTTCGCCTCGACCATGACCCGCTCGGCCGGGCTCAACTCCGTCGACATCGGCCAGATGCACACCTCCAGCCTGCTGGTCAGCGACGTCCTCATGTTCATCGGCGGCGCCAGCGCCAGCACCGCGGGCGGCATCAGGGTCACCACGTTCGGCGTGCTCGCGTTCGTCATCTGGGCCGAGCTGCGCGGCGAGCCGAGGGTCAACATCGGCCACCGCAGGGTGGCCGACTCCGTGCAGCGCCAGGCCATCGCGATCAGCCTGCTCAGCGTCGCCGTCGTCGTGGTCGCCACGTACGTGCTGCTGGTGATCAGCCCGTTCGCCCTCGACCAGGTGCTCTTCGAGGTGATCTCGGCCTTCACCACGACGGGCCTGTCGACCGGCATCACCGCGCAGTTCTCGCCCGCCGGACAGATCGTCCTGACCGTGCTCATGTTCATGGGCAGGACGGGCACGCTCACCCTGGGGACCGCCCTGGCCATGCAGGAGCGCACCCGCCGTTACGAACTCCCGGAGGAGAGGGTTCTCGTTGGCTGACAAGAACAGCGACCCGGTGGTGGTCATCGGCCTCGGCCGCTTCGGCACCGCCATCGCGCTCGAGCTCACCCGGCGCGGCACCGAGGTGCTGGCCATCGACAGCCGGCCCAAGGTCGGGCAGTCGCTGGCCGGGCGCATCACGCACATCGCCACCGCCGACGCCACCGACATGGAGACGCTGAACCAGCTCGGCGTCCCCGACTTCTACCGCGCGGTCGTGGCCATCGGCGGCGACCTGGAGGCCAGCATCCTCACCACCTCGCTGCTGGCCGAGCTGGAGATCGACGACATCTGGGCCAAGGCCGTCAGCGAGCAGCACGGCCAGATCCTGCGCCGCATCGGAGCCCACCACGTGGTCTTCCCCGAGCACGACATGGGCGAGCGCGTCGCCCACCTGGTCAGCGGCCGGATGCTCGACTACATGCAGGTCGACGAGAACTTCGCGCTCATCAAGAGCAGGCCGCCCAAGGAGTACACCGGCGTCCCGCTCGGCCGCTCCAGCCTGCGCAAGAAGTACGGCGTGACCGTCGTCGCGGTCAAGAGCGAGAACGAGGAGTTCACCTACGCCACCGCCGAGACCGAACTCGTCTACAGCGACGTGGTGCTGGTGTCGGGCCGCACCGAGGACGTCGAACGGTTCGCCGAACTACCGTAAACGCCAGTATCCCTCCCCGCTGCCGCGACGGAACATGAGTCGGCCGACCACCGGGCGTCAGACGTAGGGGGATCGCGTGCGCGCAGACGGATCGCTGCCCAGTTATGCCCAGCTCTTCGGACAGCTCGACTTCCGGGAGGGGGAGGAGGCGCGGACCGTCAGCTCGCCCGCGGCCTACCTGGTCGAGCTCTTCCGGCTCATGGAAGGCGCCTTCGGCCGCGTCCCGATCCTGGACCGGCGGCCCGACCTGGGCGAGATCCCGCTGGACGCGGGCAACACCTTCACCCCGGTCCCGTACCTCGACATCGTCAACCGGGTGCTGGAGCGCCTGGTCGAGGGCAAGCCTCCGGACGAGGAACTGCTGGACCGGCGCCACCCGCTGGCGCTGCCGTTCTCGATCGGCCACGAACGGGTGAAGAACCACCTGCGCCACCTCGGGGTGGACCCGGTCGCGTTCGCGCGGCTGTTCACCGGCGTCGGCGGCCACGCTCTGGCCGCCCGGCTCCACCTCGGCCTGTCCGCCGAGGACGTCGAGGTCATCATCACGCCGGTCACCGGCGCGAACGGGGTCAAGGGGCTGTACGGGCTGGGGAACCGGGAGCCGGTCGCGAACCTGCACGAGCCCGAGCGCTTCCGGCGCGCGCTCGGGCTGGGTGCCGCCGAGCTCGGGGAACTGCTGGGGCTGCCAGGGACGCGGGTCTCGGCCGACGCCACCAGGACCCGGCTGCTGTGGGACGGGGCGGAAGGGGCCCTGCCGGTCGAGTGGCTGGATCTGGTGAACCGGTTCGTGCGGCTGGCCCGCCGTACCGGATGGACGCTGACGGACCTCGACCTGGCGCTGCGGACCTGCAACGAGGCGCGGGTGGACGCGGCGGCGGTGCGCGTCGTCGCGGCGCTCGCCCGCCTGCGCGAGGCGTTCGGGCTCAGCGTCGAGGAGCTCTGCGTGCTGGTGTCGCCCGCCGCCATCCGCACGGAACCCCGCGAGGAGTACGGCGCGGGCGCGGCGCTGGCCGGGCTCGGAGCATGGACCGGGGACCTGCTGGGCGCGCACAACAAGCAGTACCGGCACGACCTCGCGCACGCCGCCGGCCTGCCGGAGAGCGACCTCGCCGAGATCGTCACCCGCTACCGCGCCCGCCACGGCGAAGCCGATCCCAGTCCCTTCGACCGGCCGCAGGACACCTGGCGGGCAGTGACGCTGCCGCACCGGGCCGGTCTGCTGGCCGGTGCGCTGGGGGTCTCCGTCGCCGAGCTCTTCGACCTGCTGGACGCCCTCGAAAGCGACCCCGCCCTCGACCGGCACACCGCCTTCCCCGTGCTGAGCGGCCGGGGACCGGGCACCCAGAACCTCCACCGCGTCCTGGAGGGCGGCGCGCCCGCCGACACGCTCTGGCTGGTCGAGACGCTCCACGCGCTCGCGACCTGGATGCGGGAGACCGGCTTCGGCGGCCGGGAGCTGAAAGCCGTGCTCGACGGGCCGCCGGAGGAGGCGGCCGAGCGGGAGGCGCTGCTCGCGGCGCTCGCCCAGCGCTTCGACCGGGTCGCGCTGGAGCCCAAGGTCTTCGCCGGCGAGCGCTTCGGCGAGCGGGCCGCGCAGGTCGTGCACGACGTGCTCGCCGCCTACGACGACGGCGTGGTCTCCCGCCGCGACCCCCGCCTGCTCAAGCTCGACCCGGCCACGGTACGCGCCGCCGCCTACGACGCCGTGCACGACCTCGCGGTGATCACCAAGGAGGACTTCACCGGGCTCGGCCTGGGCGAGCGGCTGGCCGGGAAGATCTTCACGAACCTGGTCCTGACCGGCCGCCTGGCCGACGGCGGCCTGCTGGCCGAGCCCGCCGGCGACCGGCCCCTGGCTCGCGACTTCGGCGCGCACGCCGAGGCCGTCGCCGCGCTGGCCGAGGCGGGCGAGGGGCGGCTGTACCCGTCGGACCTGGCGGGCCTGCCCGGCCTGTCCGAGGCGGAGCGGGCGGAGCTGTACGACAACCTGCTGTTCAACGGCGTCGTCGACACCGAGGGGAGCGTGCTGGGACCGGTCGAGGTCAACGCCGGGCTCGGCGACGTGGAGGCGGCCGTGCTCGGGGTCCTGCGCGAGCGCGCCGAACGGTTCGCCTCCGAGCCCCTGGCCGCCGAACTCGGCCTGTACGGCGGGCAGGACCCCCTCCCGAGCCTGCGCTTCAACGGCTACCTGGACGCGGACGGCGTCTACGTGGACAAGGCGGCGCTGGCCCGGCTCCGGCCGGCGGACTTCACGCTGGCGCTGGAGTTCTACCCGCACCGGCGGGCCATCCTCGACGCCGTGCAGGGGCAGATCGCGGCGTTCAAGGCGGAGCTGTTCACCTTCACGGCCGACGACTTCGCCCAGGTCGCCGACGAGGCCGCCGCCCAGCGCGTGCTGGACGCCCTGACCGCCGCGCTGCGCGAGCCTCCCGCCCCCGGCGACGGCCTGCCCCTGTGGGTCCTGGACGCCGAGAGCACGGCTCCGGCGGACGAACCGCCGGGGCTGACGGTGGGGTTCACCGCGGCCGAGGTCGCGACGGCCCGGACCCGGCTGGAGGAGATCAGGGCCGGGCAGCGGCCCTACCGGCTCGATCCGGCCGCGCTGGCGGAGCTGGGGTTCGACGAAGGCGAGCGCGACGGGCTGATCGGGCTGCTCGTCGAGCGGGGCGACCTGGACGACGGGCTGGCCGTACCGCTGGAGCGGCTGGACTTCTTCGGCAACGTGGCCGCGGCGCTCGACTTCACGCTCGAAGGCCTGGAGGACTACGCCAAGGACGTGTTCTTCCTGCTGCACACGGCGGCGACGGAAACGGCGGCGGCGATGGCCGAGGTCGGCGCGGCGCTGGCCAGGCAGGCCGGGCGGCAGCGGGCGGCGCTGGCGGACGTGCTCCAGGACGCGCTCGGCGTCCCGGCGGACACCGCGCAGGCGATCTGCGCCGCCGTCGCCGGCGGCATGGACGAGGCGCTCGACATCCTGGTCCCGCCCGCGCTGGAGGGCGCGGCCGACACCCGGTTCCGGCTGACGCACCGGCGCGTCAGGCGCTTCGCGCTGCTGGCGGCCAAGCTCGGCCTGGACCCGGCCGAGGTGGCCGTCGCCTTCCACGACCAGGACCTGGTCGGCAAGTTCCCCGAGCCGCTGGTGCTGCCGCCGGGCACCGAGCGCTTCGACGCGCTCCTGGAAAGCTCCGACGGCCACGTCTACGTCTTCGCCGGCGACCACTACCTGCTCTACTCCGCGGCCACCCTGGCCAGGACCGACGAGGTGACGCACCCGCTGAGCGAGCTGTCACCCCGCTTCACCGGGCTGGAGGCGGTGGACGCCGCCTTCGCGCTGCCGGACGGCGAGGAGTGGATCGTCGCGCACGGCCCCGACCGGGTCTCCCGCTCCTTCACCCGCCAGCCCGGAAGTACCCGCTGGGTGCCGAGGGAGCAGCACTGGGGCAAGGTCGCGAACGCCTTCGACGACCCGGCCAGGATCGACAGCGCCCACGTGGACGCGGCGGGCCGGGTACACCTGGTCGCGGGCGGCCAGCGGGTGCGCTACTCGGGCCAGGACTACGGCTTCGCCGACGAGGGTTTCCCCCGTGCCGCCGGTGCGGGCATCGACGCCCAGTTCTACGGCGGCGACGGTCGTACCTACACCTTCACCGGCGGCACCTGGCACGTCACGACCGGAGACGCCGAGCCCACGGGCCAGGAAGACCACGCCGAGGGCACGCCGGTGGCCGGGACGTGGGGCCGGGTGCGCAACGCCTTCGACGGCGCCACCCGCGTCGACGCCGCCTACACCGACCGCGGCAAGGTCTACCTGTTCAGCGGCGACCAGGTGGTGCGCTACACCGACAGCATCGAGAACGACGGCGTCCACGTGGACGACGGCTACCCGCGCCGCGCCGGGGAGCGGTTCGACGCCGCCTTCGCCGACGCCTCCGGCACCCTGCACCGGTTCAAGGACGGCATGGCCGTCTCGGGCGACGACCGGCCCGTCCCGGCGGCCCAGCGATGGGGCGTGATCGAGCCCGCGCTGCGCGACGGCAAGGTCGACGCGGCCTTCGTCGGCCTGGACGGCAAGACGTACCTGTTCGGCGGCGAGAGGTACATCCGCTACTCAGGCGCCGACTACACCACGATCGACCTCGGCTACCCCCGGCGCGTCGCGGGCGACTGGGGCGGGCTGACGCGGGTCGGCGCGGCGTTCGTCCTGGACGGCAAGACCTACCTGTTCGGCGAAGGCCAGTACGTCCGCTACTCCGGGCGCGACTACACCGTCCCCGACGAGGGCTTCCCCAAGCCGGTTTCTGACAACTGGTGGAACCTGCCCCAGCCGATGGCGGTGGACGCGGTGTTCACCGGCCGCGACAACCTCACCTACCTGTTCTCCGGCGGCCGGTTCGTGGTCCACGACAACAAGCGGCGCTGGTGGTCGGAGCCGCGCGAGCTACGGGAGCATTGGGACAGCCTGCCGTTCGGCCAGGTCGACGCGGCCTTCGTCGGCATGGACGGCCGCACCTACGTCTTCGGCGAGCGGAGTTACGTGCGCTATTCGAGCGCCGACTACACCAAGGCGGACGACGGCTACCCGGCGCCGGTCGCCTCCTTCTGGGGCAACGTGGACTGCACCCTGGCCAGGACCGGGCGGGTGGACGCGACGCTGGTCACGCAGGTCGTCGAACGGGACGGCGACGTCGAGACGCCGCGCCGCCACACCTACCTGTTCTCCGGCGGGCAGTACGTCCGCTACACCGACGACCGCTTCGACGTCGTGGACGACGGCTACCCGCGCGCCCTGTCGGCGTTGTCCGGCGAGCCGCGCCTGTCCGGCCTGCGCACGCCGCTCGACGGCCTGGACGCCGCCTTCGCCGACCGGCGCAACGTCTACCTCTTCCGCGGCGACCGGTGCCACGTCGTCTCGGACACCCTCTACCGCCGCTACGACGGCGTCCCCGTGACCTGCGCCTTCCTGGAGGACGGCGCGATCATGGCCGAGCGGGACGGCGCGTGGCGCCACCTCCCGGCGATCGAGGCGGGGCCGCCGGGAGATGGGGACCTCGCCCGCCCGAGAACGCTGCGCACGGTCCCCGACGCCTTCCGCGGCGGCCTCGACGCGGTGCTGACCGGCGCCGACGGCACCACGTACCTGTTCAAGGGGACCGCGTGCCTCAACGTCCGGCTGGGCAAGGAGTACCCGCTGGCGGAGGAGTGGGGCCACCCCCACAACCGCATTTATCACGACAACACGGTCGATGCGGCCTTCGTCGGCCGGGACGGGAAGACGTACCTCTTCAGCGGCGACCAGTTCGTCTCCTACACCGGCGCCGTCACCGTCACCGACGCCGACCCCCAGCCCATCGCCGCCCACTGGGGCGGCCTGACCGGCGTCGCCCTCGCCTACGTCAGGAACGGCACCACCTACCTGTTCGAGAAGCCCGACCCGGGCGGCAAGACGCGCTACCTCGCCTACTCGGGCACCAGCTACGCCGAACCCGACCTCGGCTACCCGGTCACCGCCGACTCCGGCTTCTGGGACGTCCCCGATCACTACCGCGTCGAGGGCCACCCGATCCCCGACGCCGTCCTGTTCCAGGGCCAGACCATGCTCCTGCTGTACGGCGAGCAGTGCGTCCAGTACGACGAGCGCGCCGCCCACTGGTCCTACCCGCGCCCCGTCGAACGCATCTGGCCCGGCTACGACCGCGACCTCGAACCCGGCGACGCCCTGCGCACCGCCTTCACCGCCGCCGACGGCGCCACGTACTTCTTCTTCAAGGAGCACTACACCCGCTACGGCGAGCCGCCCGCTCCCATCCGCGAGCGGTGGGGCAGGTCCCGCAACCCGTTCGTGGCCGAGGGCGGCACGATCGACGCCGCCGTGGTGACCGGCCGCCACACGTACCTGTTCTCCGGGCCCCGCTACGTCCGCTACACCGGCCCGGAGTACCGCTACGCCGACCCCGGCTACCCCAGGCCGATCGCCGGGAACCTGCGCGGCGAGGAGGCCTTCGCCGCCCTGCCCGAGGCGTTCGACGACACCGAGCGCGTGGACGCGGTGCTGGCGAACCCGCGCAACGTCTACGTCTTCGCCGGCGGCGCCTGCCACGTGGCCGCCAGGACGGCCGCGGCCACCGACGGTCTCGGGCAGCTCGGCCGGGTCCGCAACGTCCTGGCCGAGCGGGGCCGGGTGGACGCGGCCCTGGTCAACGGCGCGGTTACCTACCTGTTCTCCGGCGACCAGTACGTCCGCTACACCGGCACCGCCTTCGCCCACGTGGACGACGGCTATCCGCGCACGATCGCCGCCGGGCTCCCGGGCGAGCTGCCCGGCCTGCGCGACCTGCCGCCGGACTTCCAGGACGGGATCGACGCCGCCTTTGCCGCGCCGACCGGCGTCTACCTGTTCAAGGGCAAGAACTACCTGGACAAGGGCCGGGTCCGCCCGGTCGCCGGGACGTGGGGCCGGGTGCGCAACGCCTTCGCCGGCGCGATCGACGCCGCCTTCGCCACCCCGGCGGGTGAGATCTACGCCTTCCGCGCCGGGCAGTACGTCCGCTACCGTCCCGGCGTGCTCGACCAGGTGGAGGCGGGCTACCCGCGCACGGTCCAGGACGACTGGGGCGACCTGCCCGGCACCTTCGAGCGCGGCCCCGACGCCGCCTTCACCTTTCACGAGCGCACCTACCTGCTCCAGCAGGACCGGTTCGTCCGCTACTCCGGGCCCGGCTTCGCCAGGATCGACCGCACCTTCCCGCAGGAGGTACGCCACCGCTGGGCCGACGCGGCCGACTACCGGCTGAGCGACCTGCACACGATCGCCGCCTTCGCCCGGATGGCCGGCTCCCGCCCCGGCCTGGCGGACTTCCTGGAGAAGGGCGGGGCCGACCCCTACACGTTCCTGTCCGGCCTGTTCGGCTGGGACCTCGACGAGGTGCGCTGGGCCCGGCGCAACACCGCGCTCCTGCACGCGGTTACGGCCGAGGAGTCGCGCTTCGAGATCGAGTTCCTGCTGCGCCTGGACACGCTGTTCACCGTCGCCGGGCGCATGGGCACGCCGCCGTCGCGGCTGCACGCCGAGATCTGGGAGCCGGTGCGCACAGGAAAGCTCGGCGCCGCGGGTGACGCGCTGGAACGGCTGCTGGCCCGGGGGCCCGGCTGGGCCACGCTGTCGGCGACGGTGCGCGACGAGCTCAACGTGCTCAGGCGGGACGCGCTCCTGGCCTGCGTGGCGGCGGGCCGTACCCCGAAGGAACTGTTCGAGCGGCTGCTCATCGACGTCGAGATGGGCGCGGCGGGCCGGACCTCGCCCGTGCGGGAGGCGATCGCGGCCACCCAGCTCTACCTGCATCGTTACCTGCTCGACCTGGAACAGGTGAGCCTGCCCGCCGGGCGCGAGCCCGAGACCGTCAGGCGGCGGATCAGGACGTGGTGGGCCTGGATGCGCAACTACCGGCTCTGGGAGGCCAACCGCAAGGTCTTCCTGCACCCGGAGAACTACCTGCGGCCCGAGCTGCGCGGCGGCAAGACCCCCGCCTTCCGCGTGCTGGAGGACGAGCTGCTCCAGGGCGAGATCACCGACGACGGGGTACGGCGCGCCTACAAGCGCTACCTGGACGAGTACACCGAGGTCTCGCGGCTGGCCATCGCCGGCGGCTACGTCTACACCGCGGACGGCGCGCTGCCCGGCGAGCGGCGGCTGGTCCTGTTCGGCCGCACCAGGACCGCGCCGATGCGCTACTACTGCCGGACCGCGGAGTTCAGGGACCGCGACCGGCTGTCGGCCACCTGGCAGCCCTGGCAGAAGGCCGGCGTGCAGATCGACGTCGAGAAGGTCTACCCCGTGCACGCCTTCGGCCGGATCTTCGTCTTCTGGCCGGTCGTCGAGACCGTCTCCCCGCCGGTCACCGCGACGACCACCATCTCCGAGGAGCCGAAGGACGGCAAGCGGGAGGTGAGCGCGCCGCCGCCGTCCTACCGGATCAGGATCCGCTACTCCTTCTCCAACCTCACCGAGGAATGGGTCGCGGCCCAGGAACTGCCGGTCGAGGAGCTGCGGGACGAGCCGGTCACCGGGGTCTCCCTGTCCGTGCAGGCCTCGCGCACGGTGCCGGGACAGGCGGCGGGCGAACACGACACGATCGTGATCACCTGCTTCTACCAGGCCGGGGACGAGGCCACGAGCTCGTCGTTCGTGCTCACGCCCGAGCTGTACGCCAGCCGCGCCACCGTGGCGGTCGCCCCGCCCCCGAAGGCGGCGGAACCGGTGAACATCTTCGACGAGCGGGTCGCCGCCGAGGGCGTCGTGCCGTTCGGCATGCCCGTCGGGTCGCAGGACGGCCCGTGGCTGAGCGTCGACCACAAGGGCGGCAGCTTCCTGTGCCGGCCGATCACCGCGGTGCCCGGCGACGAGCCGCGGCTGCGGCCGATCAACTCCGCCCCCGGCGAGCTGCCCGCCTGGAACCGGATCGACGCCGGCTTCGTGACCTCCTCCGGCGACCGCTACTTCTTCGACAACGGCGCCAAGCGCTACACGGTCCTGTCCCGGAACGGCGAGGCGGGCCCCGAGCCCACCTCCGGCCGATGGGGCGTCGTCGCCACCAACCTGCTCAGAACCGGCGTCGTCGACGCCGTGCTGGTGCGCGGCGAGCAGGTCTTCCTCTTCTCCGGTGACCAGTACTACCGCTACACCGGCCGCACGTTCGGCACCCTCGACCCCCGCTACCCCCTGCCGCTGGCGGGCAACACCGAGAACCTCCCGCAGTGGCGCAAGGTCGAAGCCGCCTTCAGCGGCCCCGGCGACACCGAGCACTTCCTGGCGCAGGACGGGTACGCCCGATCCGGCGCGCTCGGCACGCTCATCCCGCTGCCGGGCCGCCGCTCGGAGCCGCCGGTGAAGCGCTTCCTGCGCGCGGTGAGCGGCCGTGACGACGCCGACGACCGCGTCGCCTTCTCCTTCGGCGGACGCACGTACGTCTTCGACAACGCGGCCGGCACCTACACCGACGGCGACCGGACCCGCCCGACCCGCGAGCTCGGCCGCGTCGTGACCGCCGTCGACTCGAGCGGCACGGTCGAATCCGCCTACGTCGAGGGCGACTTCCTCTACCTCACCTCCCAGCTCGAGGTCGTCCGCTACACGCTGCCCGCGGGCGGCGGCGTCCCCGAGTACGTCGACGCCGGCTACCCCAAGCCGATCCCGTCGCGGGTCAACGCCGTCTTCCGCCGCTACGTCCTGTCCGGCCCCCTCTACGGACGGCTCCGCCCCGGCCAGGACCTCGGCACGCTCCGGCCCCTGCTGCCCGTCAGCGAGAACTGGCGCTCGCTGCCCCCCGGCCCGATCTCCGGCGTGCTCGACGCCGAGGACCTGCTCTACGTCTTCACCGGCGAGTCCTACGCCGCCTACCCGAAGGGCGTGCCGATCCCGCGCCCGTACGAGTGGGCGGCACTGCCGCACGAGATCGTCCGCCTGACCTCCAGCACCGCCTACGAACTCAACCGGCGGCTGCTGACCGGCGGCGTCCCGGCCCTGCTCGACCCCGAGACCCAGGAGACCGACGAGCTGCCCGCCTTCAGCGCCGACCCGGACGACGCCTCCACCCCGACCACGATCAAGGTCAAGGGCGAGATGTTCCCCTCCGGCGTGCCGGCCGGCACACACCTCGACTTCCAGAGCGCCAACGGCCTGTACTACTGGGAGATCTTCTTCCACGCGCCCATGCTCATCGCGCAGGCGCTCAACGGCGCCCAGAACTTCGAGGAGGCCCGCCGCTGGTACGAGTACGTCTTCGACCCCACCGAGCCCGGCGGGCACTGGCGCTTCGTGCCGTTCCTGGCCGCCGACGTGCGCGCGCTCGTCGACGGCTGCCGCGCCGACCTGCGCGAACTCGGCGCCCCGGCGGACGCGGTGGCCGCCGAGCTGGAACCGCGCCTGCTCCGCCTGGAACCGCTGCACGAGGCCTTCCTGCAGCACCGCGAGCTCGACGGCCGCGAGCTCGCCTTCCTCGCCACCCTGTCCACGGTACGGCCGGCCGTACCGGAGGGCACCACGCCGCGGACCCGTGAGGCGGCGCGGCGGCTGCGTGAGCGGATCGGCATGCTGGGCCGCCTCGGCCGCCAGTACGCGCTCATGGGCGACCGGGGCGCGCTGATGAAGGCCTACATGGACGACCCGCGCGACCCCCACGCGATCGCCGAGCTGCGGCCCTCCGCCTACCGGCGATGGGTCGTGATGGCCTACGTCGACAACCTGCTCGACTGGGGCGACCTGCTGTTCGGCCAGCACACGGCGGAGAGCGTCGACGAGGCCAGGATGCTCTACGTCTTCGCCCACGACCTGCTCGGCGAGCGCGACCTCGGCTACGGGCCGAAGGCGCTGTCGCCGGCGCTGCCGTACGCGCGGCTGCCGGTGGCCGGGAACGGCACCGCGCCGGCCGGGCTCACCGCCGGCGGCAGCCTGCTGAAGGAGGCGGGGGAGGTGCACGCGGGCGTGGCGGAGCCGTACTTCCACGTGCCGGAGAACGCCGAGTTCGGCGCGTACTGGACACGGGTGGAGGACCGGCTGCGCAAGATCAGGCGGTCGCTGAACATCCACGGGATCGCCCAGCCGCTGCCGCTGTTCGAGCCGCCCGCCGACGTCATGGCGCTGGTGCGCGGCACCGCCGCGAACGGCGCGGCCGCCGGGGCCGGGGCGGCGGCGCTCACGGCGCCGGTGCCGCACCACCGCTTCCCCGTGGTGTTCAGGAAGGCGCAGGAGCTGGCCGACAAGCTGCGCCAGTTCGGCGCCGACCTGCTCGGCGCGTTCGAACGGCGTGACGCCGAGGAGCTGGCGCTGCTGCACAACCGGCAGCAGGGCACGATCCTCGACCTCACCCGCGCGATCAAGGAGGCGGAGGTCGGCATCGCCGCCGAGACCCTGAACGAGCTGGAGGCGGGCAGGGCGTCCGCCAAGGACCGCGCCACTCACTACGAGCGGCTGCTCACCACCGGGCTCACGCCGACGCAGCGGGCGCAGCTCGACGTCATGGCCGCGGCGGCGGCGATGCACTTCGCCGGCAGCGGGCTGAAGATCGCCGCCGCGCTGGTCACCGGGGCGCCGCAGACGCTCGTCGGCCCGTTCATCATGGGCTTGGAGTACGGCGGCGACCAGCTCGGCGGCGCACTTGAGCAGACCGCCGAGATCTCCACGACGCTCGGCGAGGGGCTCAGTGTGGTCGGCGAGCTGCTCGGGGTCCGCGCGGAGCACGAGAGCGCGAGCGACGACTGGCGCCTGCAGCTCGGCCTGGCCAAGAGCGACCTGACCCAGCTCGGGCACCAGATCGCCGCGGAGAAGCTCAGGCTCGGCGCCGCCCGGCGCGAGCTGGAGATCCTCGAACAGGACCTCGCCCACCAGCGGGCCGTGGCCTCCTTCCTCACCGGGAAGTTCGCCGGGGCGCAGCTGTACCAGTGGATGTCCGGGCAACTGGCCGGCATGTACTTCCAGGCCTACCACCTGGCCCACGAGCTGGCCCGCGCCGCCGAGCGCGCCTACCGGTACGAGCGGGGCGGGGCGGGCGAGCCGTACATCCGGCCGGTCTACTGGGACAGCAGGCGCGGCGGCCTGATGGCGGGCGACAGCCTCGCCTTCGACCTGGACCGGCTCGGCAAGGCCTACCTGGACGGCGCCGGCCGCGACCTGGAGATCACCAGGCAGGTCTCCCTGCTCGACCTCGACCCGCTGGCGCTGCTCAGCCTGCGCGACACCGGCAGGTGCGAGTTCTCGCTCGGTGAGGCGATGTTCGACCGCGACTTCCCCGGACACTACCGGCGGCGTGTGCGCACGATCGCGCTCGCCTTCGACGCGGCGGAGCCGGTCAACGCCACCCTCGCCCAGCTGTCCGGGCGTACCGTGCAGGAGCCCGACCCGAAGGCGGTCGCGTACCTGCTCGATCCCAAGGGCGCGCCGCCCGCCACGCTGCGCGCGGACTGGCGGCCCGGCCAGCAGGTCGCGCTGTCGCACGTGCAGGCGGGGATGGAGAACAACGGCCTGTTCGAGCTGCGCTACGACGACGACCGCTACCTGCCCTTCGAGGGTTGTGGCGCGGTGTCCACCTGGCGGCTGGAGCTGTCCGGCCGGCGTCCGGCCGACCTGGCCGACGTCATGATCACTCTGCGCTACACGGCCCTGCCCGGCGGGGAGGTCTTCGCCAACGCGGTCAGGGGCATGCTGCGCCCGTACCCGGCCGCCCGGTTCTTCGACGTGCCCGCCGACTTCCCCGCCTCGTGGGAGGACTTCATGGCCGGCGAGGAGACGCGCGGGCTGACGCTGCCGCTGACGCCGGAGCTGTTCCCCGGCATGAGCGGCCGCCAGATCACCGGCGTCTACGCCCGCTACGACCTCGACGGCGGCGCCGCCCGCTTCCTGGTCAACGGCGATCCGCGCTTCGCGCTGGAGCACGGCAAACCGGTGCGCACCCCGGGCCTCGGCCTCGGCGCCCCCTGGGCGCTGGTGCTGGAGGGCGACAAGACCGCGCTCGCCGGCCTCGGCCTCGTCCTGACCTACCGGGCACTGTAAATCTTTCGGGCACCGTAGAAGGAGGCGCGCCATGCCCGCCCACGGCAACGCCGGGAACCGGCGGAACAACAACACGCGTACCCGCCGCCGCAGCACGGGCACCACCCCGGCCGCGAACCTGCGCCGCCCGCGCGGCGGCGTGACCAAGAACAGGCGGCTCACCTCGGTGCCCGCCTGGACCGACACCGAGCGCCAGACGCTCAGCTCCGACGCCGACAAGCGGGCGCTGCGCGCCGTCTACAACCGCTTCTACCAGGGCCAGGACCGCCGTCTCTCCACGGCGGCCGCGGACACCGTCAGCACGACGAAGGTCTACAACTTCGTCACCATGGCCGACAACGGCTATCTGAACCGCGGCGTCGACAAGGCCGCGATGCGCCGGTTCAGGGACGACGGCGGCAGAGTCTACGAGGTCAAGCCCCAGAGCCGCGGCGCCTTCGACGCCGTGCTCGACTCCGGGGGCGGCTACTTCCGCGTCAGGAACCTCGGCGCCGACCGCGACGACGCCACGCTGGACGGCAAGGCCCGGCGCATCGTCGTCAACGTCAACAACCAGGAGGCCGCGCTGCGCATAGGCCGGAACCTCACGCGCCTCTACTCCGACCCCCAGATCTCACGATATTTCCGCCAGTTCAAGATGTACGCCTCAGGCAAGGACCAGCAGGGCGTCCCCGCCAAACACGACAAGATCGTGATTTATTACGCCATGCGGGACAACAACGCGCCCCAAGACCAGGTCGGCAACCGCATCGTCGAGGTGCTGGAGGAGTCCGTCGGCCCCGAGGACCTCGACGACACGCTCGCGCCCTTCTACCGTCGCCTCGCCCCGGGCATCGGCTGGTCGCACGAGCCCGCCCGCTACCTGAAGAGCCTGAAGAAGGACAACCCCAGCTTCACCGAGGCACGCTCGGAGGTCATCGCCAACGCCATGCTCGCCCACCCGCAGGTCAAGACCGCGCAGGAGTTCTACGACATGATCAACGCCGCGCTGCTCAACGCCAAGGTCGACCCGAGCCGGCCCCACCGCCAGGGCAGCTAGTCGGGCGCCCAGTACTTCTCCAGGACCTTCTCCAGGTCCCTGACCACCGGGGACCAGGTCTTGGTGAGCTGGTACTTGACGACGCGGTGGCCGCGGTACTTCAACGTGTACTTCAGGAAGTCGGCCCCCTGCGGGCGGGCCTGCGACCTGCCCAGCTTCAACCGCTTCAGGTGGGCCTTGAGCGTGCGCCACTCCGCCCTGGTCAGGCATTTGTCGACGGTCGGGCCGGTGCGGCGGCTGAGCCGTACGCAGGAGTTGGTGTAGACCCTCACGCGGTCGTTGAACCCCGCGAAGCCGCCCTCCCTGCGCAGCTCCACGAGCAGCTTCTTCTGCTGTACGGCCACCGCCTGCGCGGGCAGGCCGAGCCCGGCGACCAGGCCCAGCAGCAGCACCGGCAAGAGGATGAGGCGCCAGATCTTCATACTCCTTAGACGCGCGGCGGCGCCGCCCGGCTCACGTGTTCCTCGATCCGTTCGCGTTCCCACGCGCCGTTGCCGACGACCAGGGCGTAGGCGAGGTCGAGGGTGGCCTCCGGCGGGAGCCGTACCTCGTCGTGGAAGGCGATCGACGGGTTGACCGCCGGGAACCACGCGTTCCTGGCGAACCACGTCTGGCCCGGCTCGCTCAGGAACAGCAGCGTCGAGGCGCGGTCCACCTCGTCGTGCCTGCCGGTGTAGGCCAGCCAGGGGGCGTTCTGGCCCATCATGTCCTCGCCCGACCTGCCCTCAGAGGACAGGATCGTGCCGCCGGTGAGGTCGCGCGGGCCGCGCCAGAACAGGCCGCTGTAGCCGGCGAGGGGGCGGCCGTGCGTCGTCGGGCTGCCGAACATCAGGTCCGCGCCGCGCACGTTGCGCAGCGTGGTGGCGAAGTCGAGCCGCCACCACGACTCCTCCACCGTGACGCGGAAGCGGCGGGTCTCCTCGACCCACCGCTCGCCGGCCCGCGTCCACCAGGTCAGCCGTTCGACGCCGGGGGAGAGCCACCCCTCGTGGCGCATGGTGCCGTTGTTGTCCCGCTGGATGTAGCGGGCCTGGTCGTGGACGTACGTGCCGCCGCCCCAGAAGTTCTGCCCGGACAGGTGGGAGGCGGTCATCTGCAGGCCCTTGTGCCAGCGGTGGTCGTGCGGGCGGTAACCCGTGACCACGTCGCCGTCCAGGGTGCGCAGCGGGTGGAAGTACGGCTTGGGGGACTCCTCGACGGGCATGTCGGGACGGTAGACGTAGCGGAGGATCTCAACGCCGCCCGCCTCATGGATCAGCTCGGAACCGGTGTCCTTCACGGCGGTGATGCTATCCGCTGGGAAAGCGGTTTCCAAGGTGTCTAGAGCCCGTACTCCTCCAGCAGGCGCAGCCACACCTCGCTGACCGCGGGGAAGGACGGGACCGCGTGCCACAGCTTCTCCATCGGCACCTCGGCCGTCACCGCGATCGTCGCCGCGTGCAGCAGCTCGCCCACACCGGGGCCGACGAACGTCACGCCGACCGGCACCTTGCGCGACTCGTCCACGACCATCCTGGCCCGCCCGGCATAGCCGTCGCCGAGCAGGTACGCCCCCGCCACCGAGGCCATGTCGTAGTCCACCACCCGCACGTCCATCCCCTGGCGCCGGGCCGCCTGCGCGGTCAGGCCCACCGAAGCGGCCTGCGGGTCGGTGAAGACCACCTGCGGCGCCCCGCGCCCGTCCGCGCTGTCGCGCAGCGCCGGGCCGTCGTCCGGCTCGCCCGCCGCGCGCGCCGCGATGACGTCGCCGCACACCCGCGCCTGGTACTTGCCCATGTGGGTGAGCAGGCTGCGCCCGTTGACGTCGCCGACCGCGTACAGCCAGTCGAAGCCCGGCACCCGCATGCTGTCGTCCACCTCGATGGGCCCCTCGGCCGCCAGGCCCACGCTCTCCAGCCCCACGTCGCCGACGGCCGCCTCGCGCCCGGTCGCCACCAGCAGCTCGTCGGCCTCCACCGCCGAGCCGTCCGCCAGGTGCACGGTGACCGGCCCGCCGTCCACCGGCCGTTCCACCCGCTCCACCGACACGCCGGTACGCAGGTCGATGCCCGACTTCCGCAGCGAATCGGCCAGCAGTTCCCCGGCGAACGGCTCCATCCTGCCCAGCAGCCCGCCGCGTACCAGGAGCGTCGTCTCGCGCGCGCCCAGAGCGTGCAGCGCCTGTGCCATCTCGCAGGCCACCACGCCGCCGCCCAGCACGACCAGGCGCTCGGGCACCTGCCGTACCGTGGTCGCCTCCCGGTTGAACCACGGGCGCGCCTGCGCCAGGTCCGGGATGCCGGGTACGACCGGGACGCTCCCGGTCGCCAGCACCACCGCGTGCCGGGCACGCAGGCGGGTCACCGTACCGTCTGCCGCGGTGACCTCCACCTCGCGCGGGCCCGTCAGCCGCCCGCGGCCGCGCACCAGCGCGGCGGGAAGCTTCTCCACCCACTCCACCTGACCGCTGTCGTCCAGGCCGGAGATCGCCTCGTCGCGCCGGGCCAGCACCGCGGCGACGTCCACCGGGCCCGTGCTCAAACCCGGCACCCGCGACACCTCGGCCGCCAGCTCCATCGGGCGCAGCAGCGCCTTGCTCGGAATGCAGGCGTAGTAGGAGCATTCGCCTCCGGCCAGGTGCTCCTCCACGACCGCGGCGCTCAGCCCGCCGCGTACCGCCCGCCCGGCCACGTTCTCCCCCGCCGGTCCGGCGCCGATGACCACCACGTCCACGTCCACACGCGGCTCCCTTCTCGTCGGCCACCCACGCTAGCCTGAAACGCACGATGAACCGTTTGACCACGTCACGCGGCGAGCTTGAGCTCACCCGCCACCCAGAGGACCCTCGCGACCCGCTGCGCGCGTGGGACGCCGCCGACGCCTACCTGCTGCGCCACCTCGGCGAGCCCTCCGATCCCGGCCAGGTGGTGATCGCCTTCGACCGGTGGGGCGCCCTGGCGACCGCGCTGGCCGCCTACCGGCCCACCCAGATCTCCGACTCCCACCTCGCCCAGGAGGCCACGCGCGCCAACCTCAAACGCAACGGCGTGGACGCCGACGCGGTCCGGCTGCTGTCCACCCAGGACGATCCGCCGCCGCACGTCGGCACGCTGCTCGTGCGGGTGCCCAAGAGCCTGGCCGTGCTGGAGGACCAGCTCCACCGGCTGGCGCCGTCGCTGCGTCCGGGCGCGGTCGTCGTGGGGGCCGGGATGGTCAAGGAGATCCACACCTCGACGCTGCGGCTGTTCGAGACCATCATCGGGCCCACACGGACGTCGCTGGCCGAGCAGAAGGCCCGGCTGATCTTCAGCACGCCTTCTTCCCCCGCGGGTGGCGGGAATCCCTGGCCGCTGACCTACACCCTGCCGGACGGGATCGGGCCCGCCTCCGGGCGTACCGTGGTCAACCACGCCGGAGTCTTCTGCGCCGACCGGCTCGACGTCGGCACCCGCTTCTTCCTCGCCCACCTGCCCCGCACCACCGGCCCGGTCACCATCGCCGACCTGGGCTGCGGCAACGGCGTCGTCGGCATGTCGGCGGCCCTGGACAACCCCGAGGCCACGATCGTCTACGCCGACGAGTCACACCAGGCCATCGCGTCGGCCCGGGTCAACGCCCCACAGGGGGCCGCGCGCTTCCTGCTCGCCGACGGCCTGACCGGTGTGGATCCGGGCTCGGTCGACCTCGTACTCAACAATCCGCCCTTCCACACCCACCAGGCCGTCGGCGACGCGACCGCCTGGCGGATGTTCACGGGGGCGCGGCGGGCCTTGCGGACCGGGGGAGAGCTGTGGGTGATCGGCAACCGGCACCTCGGCTACCACGTCAAGCTGCGCCGGATCTTCGGCAACTGCGATGTGATGGCCGGCGATCCGAAGTTCGTGGTGCTGCGCGCACGAAAGGGCCGGCCTTCCCAGTCGACGCCGTAGGGATCTTCCCGGCCACGAAGCACGTCCCAGCGGGGGACCTCGACCACGCACAGTTCAGCCACGCCGTCCGCCTCACCGCCTCGTCGTGTGGGCGGTGCCGGTCGTGTGGTCACCGGCATCGCACGCCCGCGCGTACATCATGGTGAATCTCCCTGCGGTGTGTCGGTCTGGGTGCCTTCGGGATGGCGGAGTCCCGGTGCCGTCTTCCTTCCGCCGTCCTTCCGCCGCCTGCGGCTGCGCCGGGCGGGGGCGCGGTGGGAGCCGGTGCCGGTCAGCGAGCGTACCGACAGCTCCTGGTAGCGCTCCGGATCCACCTTCTCGTCGCTGAGCAGCGTCCCCAGCACCGCGCACAGGAACCCGAACGGGATCGAGACCAGCCCCGGGTTCTCCAGCGGGAACACGTGGAAGTCCACCCCGGCGGGCAGCAGCGACAGCGACCGTCCCGACACCGGGTCCACCTTGCCGGAGACCACCGGCGACAGCACGACCAGGAGCACCGACGCCCCGAGCCCGCCGTAGATCCCGGCCACCACCCCGCTCGAGTTGAACCGCCGCCAGAACAGCGACAGCACGATCGCGGGCAGGTTCGCCGAAGCGGCCATCGCGAACGCCAGCGCCACCAGGAACGCCACGTTCTGGTGCCGGGCGATCACCGCCAGCCCGATCGCCAGCAGCCCGATCACACACGAGGAGAACCGGGCCACCGCCACCTCCTGCGACTCCCTCGGCCGCCCGAACATCAGCACGTGCCCGAAGTAGTCGTGCGCCAGCGAGGTCGAGGAGGCCAGCACCAGCCCCGACACCACCGCCAGGATCGTCGCGAACGCCACCGCGCCGATGAACGCCAGCAGCACGTCACCGCCCAGCGCCCGCGCGAGTTGCAACGCGGCGGCGTTGCCCGCCGGGTCCTGGGCGGTGATGGCGTCCTGCCCCACCAGCGCGGTCGCGCCGAACCCCAGCGCCAGCGTCATCAGGTAGAAGACGCCGACCAGGCCGATCGCCCAGTTCACCGAGGTACGCGCCGCCCGCGCGTCCGGCACCGTGAAGAAGCGGCTGACGATGTGGGGGAGCCCGGCGGTGCCCAGCACCAGCGCGAGCGCCAGGCTGATGAAGTCGAGCTTGTTGACCAGCGTCCGCAGCGGATCGCCGGCGACCTCCTTGCCGAACCGGCCGCCGGGCTGCAGGAACCCGGCGTGGCCGCTGTTGCGGGCGGCGGCGCCGAGCATGTCGCTGAGGTTGAAGCCGAACCGGCTGAGGACCATGACCGTCAGCACCGTGGTGCCGCCCATGAGCAGCACCGCCTTGATGATCTGGACCCAGGTGGTGCCCTTCATGCCGCCGAACATGACGTAGACGATCATCATGGCGCCGACCGCGACGATCGTCACGATCTTGGCGGTGTCGGTGGAAACGCCGAGCAGCAGGGATACGAGCGCGCCCGCGCCGACCATCTGGGCGAGCAGGTAGAAGACGGACACGGTGACGGTCGAGGTCACGGCCGCCGTTCTGACGCGGGGCTGGCGCCGTACCCGATAGGACAGGACGTCGGCCATGGTGAAGCGGCCCGCGTTGCGCATCAGCTCCACCAGCAGGAGCGTGAGCAGCCAGGCGACGAGGAAACCGATCGAGTACAGGAAGCCGTCGTAGCCCGACAGCGCGATGATGCCCGCGATGCCGAGGAAGGAGGCGGCCGACATGTAGTCGCCGGCCAGCGCGAGGCCGTTCTGGGCGCCGGAGAAGGCTCTGCCCCCGGCGTAGTAGTCGTCGGTGCCGCGGGTGTTGGCCCTGGCCCAGAACGTGATGACCAGCGTGATCGCGATGAACAGGACGAACAGTGTGAACGTCAGCGCCGGGCCCATCATGGGCGGCCTCCCCGTGTCCTGCGATGGGCGGCGGTACGGCGCGGCGGCGCCCAGCTCTCGATCCGCCGGCGCTCGGCCGCCAGCCGTTCGGCGTGCTCGCGCTCCGCTTCCATGGCGGCGGCCTCTTCCCGGAGCTGCTCGGACAGGGGGTCGAGCATGCGGCGGGCATAGCGTGAATACCGCCAGGCCAGGGCGAAAGTGGACACGAACTGCAGGACTCCCAGCAGCAGGGCCACGTTGATGTTGCCGACCACCGGCCGGGCCATGAACTCCCGGGCGAAAGCCGACAGCCAGATGTAGAGGAAGTACCAGCCCAGGAACGAGGCGACGATCCCGATGGCCAGCCGATAGAACCTCGTCCGTAGTAACCGGAACCTCCGGTCTTGCGCCAGGCCCGCGTACCACCCCCGCGGAGCCCCGGCGCTGCGATGCCGCGCCTCCCCCACCATCACTCCTACCTGGTTGTGACATTCTGTGGCGAGTTGACTCCACAGTGATACGAACGATAGGGGCCCCAGGCTGGTAATTCCGGCGATTGGCGGGATTGCCCAAGAGCGCGGACTTCGCGCTTCGGGGGCTCAGGCAGTGTTCCCGCCCGAAGGGCACGGTCTTCGCATGGGAGCGCTTCGCGCCTTGGGCTCAGGCTGCGTCCCATTGGGGCTCCGCCCCAAGCCCCGCCCGAAGGGCATGGGCTTCGCAGAGAGGGCGCTTCGCGCCTGGGAGCTCAGGCTCCGTCTCCTTGGGGCTCCGCCCCAAACCCCGGTCAACCGCTCGCGCCCAGGGGCACCGGGAACGGTTGATGACCAGGCGCGGCAGGTGGTCATGAACCGTGGCAGGGCGGTGATGTGTAAGTCGTTCGACCCCGCCGATACCAGCCCGGTGCCGCACAGGTGGAGAGGTGATTCTGCGGATTCAGTTTTGGTGAGCAGTGGCGACGGGTGTCAGGGCGAGCTTGCCTGTCCCTCGCACCACGGTGTCCTTCGTCAGAGTGTGGGGGGTGACACCGTACGAGGTGGCGATCTCGGGGGCCAGGTACGCGGCTTCGACCGCCCATTCATCGAGTTCCTCGGCGCTTGCGGTCGCGAGATCGGCCGGGAGCCCCAGGCTCAGCAACCGCGCCTGCTCCTGCGGCAATGGGAGGCCCAGGGCCGGCAGGTCGTCATCTGTCGCCGCGTATCGTCGGACGAGGTTGCCGTGTTCGGCCACCAGCCACGCCGAACCATCGCCCTGCTCGCCGAAATAGTAGGCCTGACACCGGGCATACCGTGCGCTCAGCGCCAGGCACAAGCTGAGCACGTCTTCGTCGCACGGATCACACCATGGCCCGATGACCAGGGTCCAACCGTCCACTTCGGGACTGACGTAGACCTGATGGTCCAGACCGCCGTGCACAGCGGTGTCGATCATTTCCCTGGCTTGGGCGAAGGTCATCGGCCGTGACGCGGTCAGCCCGAGCGTCTCCATGACACCCGCCTGATCACCCGTGGGCACCGCGATCCAGTAGTTCCAGCAGCTCCACACCGGCTCAGGCCGGTCCTCCTGTTCGGCCCGCACAGAGGCGAGTATGCCAGGCCTGGTTGATCACCGGCCACCCTGGACAGGGCGTCGGGAGACGGTGCGGTTCCCCCGGCCGGGGTGGCCGTGCTCCTCTTCCCGGACCGAGACGGCCTGCGGGTGGCCGGGTTCGATCGTGAGGCGTAGCTGTGGGAACGGGAAGGGCCGCGGTCGGTGCGCACGTCGCTGCCCCTCGTTGCCGGCGGGCATCGCGGCGATCGGCCTGGTGCGTCCTATGCGGAAGGCGGCGTGGAACGCACAGTTCGCGCTGGGCCGAGATACCTTGCGGCGCCCGGTTATGGGCGCGTGCAAGCGGTCTCCTTTCCGTCGCATCCGATCACAGCCCGCGTATCATCGCAGAACGGTTGGATCGTGAGTGGCCGCGGTGGGACAGCGCGCAAGGGTCCCGCCGGAGACGATCTTCTACTCGACGAGTTTGCCCTCGCTGGAGACCTCGCGCATGAGCGCGGCGATCTCCGTGGGAATCGCGGGGATGGCCTCCCTCTCCACCGATCCGGGGCCGGACCACACGAGGTTGACCTGCAGGGCCGGGTCGAGCTCGGGGTAGTCGGAGCGGTTGTGGCAGCCGCGGGTCTCGCGGCGTTCGAGCGCGGTCTCGATCGTCGCGCGGGCGGACAGGGCGGCGGACTTCAGGTCGAACGCGTGCGCCAGATCCTGGAATCCGGCGATGTCCGGGTGCACGCCGACCTCGCCGATGCGCGTCTCCAGCGCGGCGAGTTCGTCCAGGCCCTTCAGCAGCCCGGCTTCGTCGCGGACCACGCCGGCGTGCTCCGTCATGATGTCGCGCAGGGCGCGCTGCAGGGCCCGCACGTTCTCGGGCCCGTCGGCGGCCAGGAGTTCGTCCACCTCTGCCCGCGCTTCGCCGAGCGCCTCGGCCGAACGGCGCTGCGCGGCCAGACCGGCGGAGTAGGCGGCCGCCTCCTGGCCGACGATGCGGCCGAAGACGAGCAGCTCGATGAGCGAGTTGCCGCCGAGGCGGTTGGCGCCGTGCAGGCCGCTGGCGGCCTCGCCGATCGCGTACAGGCCGTCGACCCCGGTGCCGTGGTCCTCGGGCCGCACCCAGACGCCGCCCATCGAGTAGTGCGCGGTGGGCGCGATCTCGATCGGGTCCTTGGTGATGTCGAGCATCTGCAGCTCCATGAGCGTCTGGTAGACGCGCGGCAGCCGTTCCATGATCGTCTGCCGGGGGAGGTGCGACACATCCAGCCAGACGCCGCCATCGGGGGTGCCGCGCCCTTCCTTGATCTCCGTGTACGCGGCCAGCGCGATCCTGTCACGTGTCGACAACTCCATGCGTTCCGGGTCGTAGCGCGACATGAAGCGCTCACCGAGGTGGTTGCGCAGGATGCCGCCTTCGCCGCGGGCGGCTTCGGAGACGAGGGTGCCGGCGGCGTTCTCGGGGGCGATGAGGCCGGACGGGTGGAACTGCACCAGTTCGGGATCGCGGATACGGCAGCCGGCGAGGCTGGCCAGGCGGAAGGAGTCGCCGGTGTTCTCGTCGCGGCGCGAGGAGGTGCGCCGCCAGATGCGGGTGTGGCCGCCGGCCGCCAGGATGACCGCGTCGGCGTGGATGACGTAGCGGCGGCCGTCGTTCAGGTCGAAGCCGTACGCGCCGAAGACCGCGTTGTCCTTGACCAGGATGCGGGTGATGTAGGCGGTGTCGAGGACGGGGATGTCGAGCTGCGCCGCCCGGTTGATCAGGGTGCGCTGGATCTCCAGCCCGGTGTAGTCGCCGGCGTAGGCGGTGCGCCGGAAGGTGTGGGCGCCGAAGAAGCGTTGCGAGATGCGTCCATCCTGCTCGCGGGCGAACGGCATGCCGTACCGCTGAAGATCTTCGATGCCCCGCGCGGCCCCTTCCGTGACAATCTGGACGGTGTGCGGGTTGGCGAGAAGGTAGCTCTCCTTGAGGGTGTCGGCGGCGTGCTGCTGCCAGCTGTCCTCGGGGTCCATCGTGGCCAGTGCCGCGTTGATGCCGCCGGCCGCGAGCGAGGTGTGCGCGTCCGCCTTCGGCCGTTTGCCCACCGCCACAACGCTGACGCCGCGCTCGGCGAGCTCGATCGCGGCCCGCAACCCGGCCCCTCCGGTGCCGATGACCAAGACGGATGTGGCGATCCGGTGCTCTGGCGAATACATGGCGCTCCCTTAACCGCATCTGCGAAGAACAGTTCCTAATGTAATGACCTGATGCCGGCGTGATTCGTGACGTTGGCGCTGGTGAGAACGGTCACACTCGGCCACCGGCGCCGGGCGGGGGAGAAAGTGGAGGATCTCGACGAGGCCCTGGCGGTATTCGACGGCGTGCGGTCGCGCCTGTTCGGGATCGCCTACCGGATGCTGGCCAGCGTCACCGAAGCCGAGGACCTGGTCCAGGACGTCTGGCTACGCTGGCAGGCCTACGACCGTTCCACGGTGGAGAGCCCCAGCGGGTTCCTGGCGACGATCACCACGCGGCTGGCGATCAACGCCGCCCAGTCCGCCCGCGTACGCCGCGAGACCTACCTCGGCCCCTGGCTGCCCGAACCCGTCGACACCGCCGCCGACCCCTACCTGGGCGCCGAGCGGGGCGAGGCTCTGGAGTTCGCGGTCCTTTTGCTTCTGGAACGGCTCTCGCCGCCCGAACGCGCCGCCTATGTGCTGCGCGAGGCGTTCGACTACCCGTACCGGGAGATCGCCGAGATCGTCGAGCTGAGCGAACCGGCGGTCCGCCAGCACGTCAGCCGCGCCCGCAAACACCTGCGGGCCGGGCGCCGGGCCGCAGTCACCGCGGCCGAACAGCGCAGACTGCTGGAGGCCTTCGTCACCGCCGCCCGCTTCGGAGAGCTGGAGGCGCTGGAGAAACTGCTCGCGGCCGATGTGACCAGCTACTCCGACGGGGGCGGGGCCGCGCGCGCGTCCCGGTTTCCGGTGGAGGGCGCTGTGCGGGTGGCGAAGTACGTCAAGGCGTTCGCCGGCCACTTCTGGGTGGGGGTGGAGGTGGCATGGGCGAACACGAACGGCCAGACCTCGGCCATGCTGACCCGCGACGGCCAGGTGTTCACGGTCCTCACGATCAACGCCACGCCGGACGGCATCGACCAGGTGCTGTGGATGATGAACCCCGCCAAGCTCCGCGGAGTGGAGCCAAAGGCCTGAGCCTGTCATACGGAAGATCATCGCACCTCCCAACCGGCCGACCTCGCCCCGGTCGAGGGGTCGCCGGGGTGGAGGGAGTCTCGCGGCACCTGTGGTCGCGATGGGCCGGCGTCGCGCGGGAGGCTCTACGGTGGCCAGCCATGAGAATCATCATCGTCGGCGGTAGCGGCTTCCTTGGCGGTGAGCTCGCCCGGCGGGCCGTGGCCGCCGGGCATCAGGTGGCCGCCACCTATCAGACCCGCCCCGGCCGGGCGGAGGGAGCCGAGTGGCTGGAGCTCGACGTGCGCGACCGTGCCGCCGTCGCCGGCCGGATCGCCGCGTTCGGCCCCGACGTGGTGGTCAACGCCGCCTACCGGCCCGCGGACTGGACGGTGACGGCGGTGGGCGCCGCTCATGTGGCCGGCGCGGTGTCCGGCAGCGGCGGGCGGCTGGTCCATGTGTCCAGCGATGCCGTCTTCTCCGGTAAGGCGGTCGTCTATGCGGAGACGAGCGTCCCCGACCCGATCAGCCCGTACGGGGCGGCGAAGGCGGCGGCGGAGGTGGCCGTGCGGGCGATCGTCCCCGCGGCGGCGATCGTGCGGACGTCCCTGATCATCGGGGACGGCGGTTCGTCGCACGAGGCGTTCGTCCACGCGCTGGCGGCGGGGCGGGAGGGCGTGTTGTTCACCGACGACGTGCGCTGCCCCGTGCACGTCGGAGATCTCGCCGCCGCGCTCCTGGAGCTCACCGGTCCCGACGCGGTGGGGGTTCACCATGTCGCCGGTGCGGACGCGGTGAGCCGGTACGAGCTGGGGTGCCTGGTCGCGCGGCGGGACGGGCTCGATCCGGCCCGCCTGCCGACCGGCAGCCGCGCCGCCACGGATCTGGGCGGGCCGCTCGACGTGCGGCTGGACTGCCGGCTCACGCAGGCGCGGCTACGAACCCGGCTGCGCGGTGCGCGCGAGTTCTTGAGCCCTTCGCCGGGTCAGGCCGGGAAGCGGAGGTAGACCGGCGGCACGGTCGTGGCGAGCCACACGCCGTTGGCCGTCAGGTGGAAGTCATGACCGGAGGCGTGCATGGCGGCGGCGTCCACGACGAGGATGACCGGACGCCCGCGGCGGGCGCCCACGCGCCGGGCGGTCTCGCGGTCGGGGGAGAGGTGCACGTGGTGGCGGTTCATGGGACGCAGGCCCTCGGCCCTGATGGCCGGCAGGACCCGGGCCACCGTGCCGTGGAACAGGACCCCGGGTGGCGTCGCGACGGGCAGGTCCAGGTCGACGGGGATCGAGTGGCCCTGGTTGGCGCGGATCCGGCCGTCCTCGACGGTGAAGCGGCGCTTGTCGTTCCGGGCGACGGCCTCGTCGAGCTCCTGCCTGGTGATCGGGAAGTCGTGGGCCGCGGCGGCGGCCAGGAACGTGCCGACGTCCGTCCAGCCGTTGGGGTCGAGCTCCAGGCCGATCCGGCCGGGCTCGTGCCGCAGGTGCTTGGACAGGTACTTCGAGACGCGCACCAGCCGCCGCTCGTCCATCAGCGCAGCCCGGCGAACAGGTCGTCCTCATGGTCGGGGGCCTCGACCGTGGAGCTGACGCGGATGAAGGCCTCGTGGGAGAAGGCCATCCTCTGCGCCTCCTCGGGCATCTGCAGGACGAAGATGCTGTCGCCCTGGCTGGCGTGCGCGCGCAGCGCCTTCAGCTTGCGCTCCACCACCGCGGAGCCATCCACGACGGAGGTGATGAGCTCGTCGGGGGTGCCGAAGTCGGCGTCGGGGTCGAAGTCCTCGCCGAAGTCGACGCCGGCCGCCTTCATCTGCTCGAACATCTCGCGCATCCGCGCGCGGGGGATGGCGGTGTAGTAGAACTTCGCCGGGATGCCCGTGCTCTTGGCCGCGGCGACCGCGACGCGGTGGGCCTGGATGTGGTCGGGGTGGCCGTAGCCGCCGTTCTCGTCGTAGGTGACGACGACCTGCGGGCGGTAGCGCTCGATCAGGGCGCTCAGCTTGGCCGCGGCCTCCTCGACCGGCACGTTGGCGAAGGAGGAGGCGTCATGGTTGGCGTCCCAGCCGTCCATGCCGGAGTCCTGGTAGCCGAGCAGCTCGACATGGGTGATGCCCAGGTGCCCGGCCGATTCGCGCAGCTCGGCCAGCCGCTGCTGGGCCACGGCGGCGGCGTCATGGCCGTCCTGGCCCGGCTTCACCCCGCCCACGCCGTCGCCCTGCTCCCCGTTGGTGCAGGTCACGAGGACGGTGCGGATGCCCTCGTCGGCATAGCGCGCGAGGATGCCGCCGGTGCTCAGGACCTCGTCGTCGGGGTGGGCGTGTACGGCCATCAGCGTCAGTTGGTCCATGAAGGTGGAGCCTACTCGGCAAGCCCGACAAATCCCGCGCCGGTCTCACACGGCGGCCGGTACGGCAGGCCGGGGAAGTGCACCGCCCATTCCGCCGCGGTGATCCGTGGGAAGGCGGCTTCGCACAACCGGGCGGCCAGCCGTACCGTGCCGGTCTCCCAGACCAGCGCCGTGCGGTCGTGACTGCCGGTCGCCACGGTGTGGCCGTCGGGACCGAACGCGACGGAGGAGACCCCGTCGGCGTGCGCGCTCAGCGAGGCCACCTCCACGGGACGGCGGCGGTCGGCCAGGTCCCACAGACGCAGCGAGCGGTCGTTGCCCGTGGTGGCCAGCGTGCGGCCGTCCGGGCTGAAGGCGACCATGGAGACGCTGCCGGTGTGGCCCTTGAGCGCGGCCAGCGCGCGGGCGCGCGCGGGGTCGGTGACGTCCCACAGGCGCGCGGTGCGGTCGAAGCTCGCCGTGGCGAGGGTGCGGCCGTCGGGGCTGTAGGCGAGGGAGTTGATGCCGTCGGCGTGGCCGGTCAGCGTGGACAGGGGGATGGGGCGGCTCAGGTCGGTGACGTTCCACAGCCGGGCGTAGTGGTCCCAGCCGGCGGTGGCCAGGGTGCGGCCGTCGGGGCTGAAGGCGAGCGTGTTGACGCCTTCGGCGTCGGCCGTGAAGCCGCCCGTACGGCGGGGCCGGCGGGGGTCGCGTACATCCGTGAACCGCACGGTGGTGTCGAGGCTCGCGCTGGCCAGGGTGGTGCCGTCGGGGGAGAAGGCGACGGCGTTGACGTTGGCGGTGTGGCCGGTGAGCGTCGCGAGCGGCCCGGGGCGGGCGGCGACGTCCCAGAGCCGGACGGTGCGGTCGTAGGCGGCGGTGGCCGCGACGGCGCCGCCCGGGCTGAACGTCACCCCCCAGACGGCGGCGTCGTGGCCGGTCAGGACGGCGCGCTGCCGGGTGCGACCGGGTTCGGAGACGTCCCACAGACGCAGCGCGCGGTCCTCCCCGACGGTGGCGAGCGTGCGGCCGTCGGGGCTGAAGGCCAGCCAGTAGACGCCGCCGGTGTGCGCGGTCAGCGCGGGGTGGGGCAGGTCCCAGAGCCGGACGGTGTAGTCGTCGCTGGCCGAGGCCAGCGTGCGCCCGCCGGGGGCGAACACGGCCGAGACCGCGTTGCCGGTGTGGCCGGTGAACGTGGTCAGGGCCCGGGGCTCGTCCGGGTCGGTGACGTCGGTCAGGCGTACGGCGTCGTCGTGCCCGGCGCTGACGAGCGTGCGGCCGTCGGCGCTGAAGGCGACCGAGCGCACGATCTCCTCGTGGCCGCCGGCGCGCGCCTTAGCCCGCGCGCGGGTCCCGGCGACCTGCCAGAGGCGGACGTCGCCGTCGTTGCCCGCCGTGGCGAGCAGGCGCCCGTCCGGCCGGTACGCCACCCAGGCCACGGGCCCGGTGTGCCCGCGCAGGGAAGCGGGCCGGTCGGGGTCGGCCAGATCCCACAGCCGGGCGGTGCGGTCGAAGCTGCCGGTGGCCAGCGTGCGCCCGTCGGGGCTGAACGCCACCGACACGACGGCGGCCCCGTGACCTCGCAGGCTCGCCGCGACCCGCGGCCCGGCGACGTCCCACACCCGGGCGACGCGGTCGTCGCCCGCCGTGGCCAGGAGCCGGCCGTCGGGGCTGAAGGCGACCGCGTTCACGTTGGCGTCGTGCGGCAGTACGGCCGACGCCGGCCGCCCGGGATCGGCGAGGTTCCACAGGCGTACCGTGTGGTCCCAGCTCGCGGTGGCGGCCAGCCGGCCGTCGGGGCTGAAGGCGGCGGCGTTGACGTTGCCGCGGTGCCCGCTCAGCACGGCCAGCCGGCGTGGCCGGTGCGGATGGGTGATGTCCCAGAGCTGCGCGGTCCGGTCGCGGCTCGCGCTGATCAGGCTGCGGCCGTCCGGGCTCACCGCGACCGAGTTGACCCGGTCGCTGTGGCCGGTGAGCCGGGTGGCGTACGGGGTGGCGAAGACGCGCAGCAGGCTGTTGCGCGCGTCCTCGGTGGGTGACAGGCGGTAGGCGGCCAGGCTGAGCTGCGCGGACAGCGCCGGGTCCGTCTGGCGGAGCCGGTCGGCCGCGGCGGCGACCTTCTGCGACAGGGCGAGGTCACGCTGGCGGGTGGCGGCCTGTTCGGAGCGGACGGCGTAGATCGTGGTGGCCGTGGTCAGCATCACCAGGACGGCGAGCAGCGCCGTGAGCCGCCGCAGGCGCCGGGCCCGTCGCCGCGCCGCGGCCTGGTCCTCGGCCGCCGCGGTGGCGCTGGCGGCCAGGAAGTCGCGTTCGCGCGGCGACAGCAGCGGACGGTGCGCGGCGGCCCATTCCAGGGCGACGGCCAGCCGGGTGCCGCGGTGCAGCGCGGCGTGGTCCCTGGCCTCCTCCTCCCACGCCTCGGTGGCCTCGGTGATCTGGCGGTGGACGCGCAGGCCGTCGCGGTCCTCGGCCAGCCAGGCGCGCAGGCGGGGCCACGACCTGATCAGCGCTTCGTGCGCGATCTCGACGGCGTCGCCGTGCAGGGTGATGAGCCGGGCGCGGGCCAGCGCCTCGAGCACCCCGGCGGCCCGCGGGTGGTCGAGCTCGCCGCGCGAGATGCGGCGCCTGGTGTCCTCTGTGCCCTCGCCGAGCGCGGTGAGCCGGAGGAAGATCTGCCGGACCAGCGCCTGCCCGTCCGCGCCGAGCGCGTTGTAGACGGCCTCGGAGCTCTGGGCGACGGCGCGTTCGATGCCGCCGGTGGCCTCGTATCCGGTCAGGCTGACGGTGTTGCCGCGGCGCCGCCGCCAGGTCTCCAGCAGCGTGTGGGACAGCAGCGGCAGCACGCCCGCCTGACCGGTGGCGTCGGCGACCAGCCGGGAGACCAGCGCGGTCTCGACCCGGTAGCCCAGGTCGACGGCCGGTTGCGTGATCGCCCGGTGGAGTTCCTCCGCGGTCATCGGGCCGACCAGGACCTGCGCGTCCTGCAGGACCTCGGCCAGATCGGGGTGCTGGGCGCAGTGGTGGTAGAAGTCGGTGCGCACGCCGATGACCACGCGGGTACGGTTGCCCGGATCGCCCTCCGCGGCCACCAGCGCCGCGATGAAGGCGGCACGCTCCGCGGGGTCCTGGCACAGGGTGAACACCTCTTCGAACTGGTCGGCGACCAGCACGAAGTCCTGCTCCGCGCCCTCCATGGCCACGACCTGCCGGGTCAGCGGGCCGAGGCCGGCGGGCCGTTCGGTCAGATCCCCGAGCAGCCCGCCGGGCGCGACGCCGAGCATCGCGCCCAGGCCGGTCGCGCACGCGCGCAGCGGATGGGCGCCCGGGGTCAGCACCAGCGAGGGCCGCCCGGCGAGCGCGGGCAGCAGTCCCGCGCGCAGCAGCGACGACTTGCCCGATCCCGACGCCCCGAGCACCGCGACGAACCGCCGCTCCGACACCATCGTCCGTACCCGCTCCACGAGCCGCTCCCGTCCGTGGAAGCGCTCGGCGTCCTGCTGCCCGAAGGCCGCCAGTCCGAGGTACGGCGCCGCCGCCCCGTCGGCCGGCTCCTCCGGGGCCAGCTCATCGGCCAGCCCGTACCATCGGGCCCGCCATTCCCGGAGGTCCCCGCCGCACGAGGCGACATAAGCCAGCGTTACCGACAAACTCGGAAGTTTACGGCCCCCGGCGGCCTCAGAAAGGGTACTGGCCGAATAATGCGCGCGTTCGGCGAGTTCCCGGTACGACGGCGTCCCGGCCTTTTCCCTGAGTTTCCGCAGATCCGCCGCGAACCGCGATAACCCATCGTCAGCCGGGCCCAGCGGACGCTCCTGGCGAGGTATCGTCGCCCCCCTTGTCGATGGGCCAGCGGCATTCATTGTTCAGCGGTTGATGTTCGGTGTCCAGCGGTGAGACCGGACACCCCCTTTACTCCAATACATCGACATCAACCCCGGCGAGCTCAAGGGATACCGCTGATTACAACGTGCCCGCCGCCCCGCGGTCAGCGGGCGCCGACCGTGGCGGCGAGCACCAGGCAGGCGGCGCCGATGGCGTGGGCGCTGTCGTCCCACGGCCGCACCGAGATCTCCAGGCCCGACAGCACTCCGCCCTCCACCGCGGGGCGGAATCCCGGCTCCAGATAGGGCCACAGCACATGGCTCTCACCGATGACCGTGAGGGCCCGCACCGCCAGCACGTTCACTATCCCGGCCGCCGCCCTGCCGAGCGTGGCTCCCGCCTCGGCCATCAGGTCGCGGATGCCGGGCGTGCCGGCCAGCGCGAGCGCGTGCAGCTCGTCCACGGCCACCGCCCGTGAGGTCAGCCCCCGCTCCAGCGCCCGCGCGGCCAGCGCGTAGTCCGCGGCGTAGGTCTCCACGCAGCCGCGCCGCCCGCACACGCACGGCGGGCCGAGCGGGTCGACGGGCACGTGCCCGAACTCCCCGGCCACGCCGTCCGGTCCCCGGTGCACCCGCCGGCCGAGCACGATGCCCATGCCGACGCCGCCGCCGACGGCCAGCACGAGGAAGTCGTCGTGGTCGCGCCCGGTGCCGAACAGCAGCTCCGCCGTGGTGCTGGCGCGCGTGTCGTTGTCGATCAGCACGGGGACCGGCAGCAGCTCGGCCAGGCGGGGGCGCAGCGCCAGGTCCGACCAGCCGAGGTGGGGCGAGAGCCGTACCACTCCCTTGGCGGGGTCGATCACGCCGGGAACGGCGAGCCCGACGCCGCGCACGCGCTCGCCCGCGCCCGGCTCGCCGAGCACCTCCAGGCACATCTTGGCCAGCTGCTCCACGGGCTCGTGGCGCGGGTCGAAGGGCTGGGTGAAGCGGCGTACCTCGCTGCCGTTGAGCCGCATGAGCACGCCCACCACGTGCGTGTGGTGCACGCGCAACCCGAGCGTGTAGGCGGCGTCCGGCAGCACCTCCAGCGGTACCCGTGGCCGGCCCCGCCCGCTCACCTGTGGAGCGAGTTCTCGCAGGTAGCCTAGGTCGATGAGCCTCCGCGTGTGCTCGGTGACGGTGGCCGCACCGAGCCCAAGGCGGGCCGCGATCTCCGAGCGGTTGAGCGGCTCCCGCCCGAGCATGGCCAGGATCTCCGCCCTGACCAGATCTTCGCGCAATGTTCCTCCTGCCCCTTGACGTCCTCGGCCGACCAAGCCTAGGGTCCACGACCATAATAATTTCGTCGCCGAAATTAAGGAAACCGCACATGAAGGGCTTTCTGGCAGCGGGGCTCGCGCTCGTCCTCGGAGCCACCGCCTGTGGCGGTGGCGGTGCATCTGGTACGGCGGGCGGCGCCAAGCAGGACGACGGCACGATCACCCTCGACTGGGAGATGTGGGCGGGCAGCGAGGACGAGAAGGCCCAGCTGGACCACCTCGCCAAGCTCGTCACGCAGCAGAACCCCAAGGTCAAGATCGCGCTGCGCACCGCGCCGTTCAACGACTACTTCACCAAGCTCCAGACGGAGTTCGCCGCCGGCAAGCAGGCGTGCATCGTCTCCATGCAGAGCCTGCGCCTCGGCGCCTACGCCGACCTCATGGAGCCGCTGACCGCCCCCGACGGGTTCGCGCCGGCCTCGCTGGAGGCGCTGAAGATGGGCGGCAAGCAGCTCGCCCTGCCGTACGACCTGGCCTCGATGCTCGTCTACTACAACAAGGACGCCTTCGCGAAGGCCGGGCTGCCCGAGCCGAAGGCGGGCTGGACGGTCGCCGACTTCGAGAAGGCCGCGAAGACCCTGTCGAGCGGCGGCAAGGCCGGGTTCGGCATGTCGTTCTCCGACCTGCACACGCTGTCGCTGCTGCTGTCCTACAACGGGGCCGCGCCGGTCACCCAGGACGTCAAGCTGCAGCTGGACAGCCAGCCGATGGTCGACGCCCTCACCTGGTACGCGGGCCTGGCCAAGAGCAAGGCCGGCAGCGTGCCCGCCTCCTCGGCCGAAGGCGGCTGGGGCGAGACGCAGTTCGTCAACGGCAACGCGATGATGGCCGTGGACGGCTCCTGGAACCTCGGCTCCCACATCAAGGACGCCAAGTTCGCCGTCGGCCTCGCGCCGCTGCCCGCCGGGCCGGGCGGCTCCAAGACCTACGTCGCCGGCTCCGGCTTCGGCGTGGCCAAGAGCTGCCCCTACAAGGCCGAGGCGATCAAGGCGGTCGAGACGCTGACCGGCAAGGACGCCCAGGCCTACCTCGCCGGCGTCGGGCGCGGCTTCCCCTCCCGCACCGAGCAGCAGGCCGGCTACGAGGAGTTCCTGGTCAAGCAGGACGCCGGCAAGGCCGCCGACGTCAAGGCGGCCATGAGCGCGGTCAGGGAGGGACTGGACGGCGGCACCCCGCTGTTCACCACCAAGAACTGGGACAACGTCAACAAGCTCATGGCCCAGTACTTCCTGCAGGTCTACACCGGGGCCCAGGCGCCCAAGGAGGCCCTTGCCACCATCCAGCAGCAGGGAGCGCGCGGCCAGTGAGGACTCGGGAGACGTGGAGCGCGCTCGGGTTCGCCACCCCGAGCGTGCTCGGCCTCGGGCTGTTCACGCTGTTCCCCGTCGGCATGGCCGTGGTCATGAGCTTCTTCGACTGGCCGATGCTGGGCGGCAGCGAGTTCATCGGGCTCGACAACTTCCGCTACCTGTTCGGCGAGGACCCCGACTTCCTGGCCGCGTTGCGTAACACGTTCGTCTTCACCGGCCTGTACGTGCCGCTGAACATCCTGCTCGCGCTCGGACTGGCCTTCTGGATCAGCAACTCGCGCTGGCAGAACCTGTGGCGGGTGCTGTTCTTCATCCCGGCGATCACCCCGATGGTGGCCAACGCGGTCATCTTCAAGCTGCTCTTCCAGCTCGTCGGCACCGAGCCGAACCTGCTGGCCGACGGCCGTACGGCACTGCTGTCGGTGGTCGCGATGAGCGTGTGGCAGGGCTTCGGCTACAACATGATCGTGTTCTCGGCGGCGATCAACGAGATGCCCAAGCCGGTGCTGGAGGCGGCGTCGCTGGACGGCGCCACCGGCCTGCGCCGCCTGGTGAGCGTGCAGTTGCCGCTGATCTCGCCCGCGCTGTTCTTCGCCACCACGATGACGGTGATCACCGCGCTGCAGGTGTTCACGCAGCCGTACATCCTCACAGCCGGCGGTCCCGGCAACGCCACCGAGACCCTCGTCATGAACGTCTACCAGGCCGGCTTCCAGTCGCGTGACCTGGGCCTGGCCGCCGCGGCGGCATGGGTGCTGTTCGCGATCATCCTGGCCGTCACGTTCGTGCAGTTCCTCGGCCAGAAGCGGTGGGTGCACTATGAAAGTTAAGAGCCCCCTGAAGAGCGCCGTCTCGCACGCCCTGCTGGCCGCGGTCACGCTGGCCTTCCTCTACCCGCTGATCTTCGCCGTCGCCACCGCGCTGAAGCCGGCCGGGGAGACCTTCTCCGACCCCGGCTCGCTCGTGGGCTCCTCGATCCGCTGGCAGAACTTCGCCGACGTCTTCACCTACGTGCCCTTCCAGCGCTACATCCTCAACGGGGTGCTGGTCGCCGGCGTCGGCACGCTCGTGGTGCTGACCGCCTCCGCGCTGTCGGCCTACGCCTTCGCCGCGCTGCGCTGGCGCGGGCGCGACGGCGTCTTCCTGATCTTCCTGGCCACACTGATGGTGCCGCAGGAAGTGCTGGTCGTGCCCATGTTCATCCTCATGCAGTCGCTCGGCTGGGTGGACACCTACCAGGCGCTGATCTTCCCGTGGGCGTTCACCGCGTTCGGCACGTTCCTGCTGCGCCAGTTCTTCCGCTCGGTGCCGCGCGAGATGCAGGAGGCCGCCCGCATCGACAGCGCCGGCGAGCTGCGCATCTTCACCCAGATCATGCTGCCGATGGCCCGGCCGGCGCTCGGCGTGCTCGCCGTCTTCACCTTCATCAACTACTGGAACAGCTTCCTGTGGCCGCTCATCATGATCAACGACGTGAGCGCGCGGGGCACCGTCCCGCTCGGCCTGCAACTGTTCTTCGGGCAGAACGGCAACCAGTGGCACCTGGTCATGGCCGCCTCCATCGTCTCCATCCTGCCGACCCTGCTGCTGCTCATCGCCCTGCAGAAGCACCTGGTCAAGGGCATCGCCACCGCCGGCCTGGCCGGCCGCTGAAAGGATCGGTCTTGCTGCAGTTCGACCGCCGTGTCGGGCCCGACCTGGGCGTCACCTACCCGTCGCGGGAGGTCCCCGCGTGGTTCAGGGACGCCAAGTTCGGGGTGTTCGTCCACTGGGGCCTGTACTCGGTGCCCGGATGGGCCAGCCCCCGGCTGCCGGGCCAGAACGTGCCGGCGGAGCTCGAATACAGCCACCACCAGTACGCCGAGTGGTACGCCAACACCGTCCGCATCCCCGGCTCGCCCGCGCAGGACTTCCACGAGCGCAGGTACGGCGTGGGCGTCTCCTACGAGGACCTCGCCGACGTCTGGACCACCGAGGCGTTCGATCCGGCCGGATGGATGCGGCTGTTCGCCGAGTGCGGCGCCCGCTACGTCGTGCCCACGGCCAAGCACCACGACGGCTTCTGCCTCTGGGACACCGCCACCACCCCGTTCAACAGCGCCCGCCGCGGCCCGCGCCGCGACCTCATGGCCGCCATGGCCGAGCAGGCCAGGGCGGCCGGGCTGCGGCTCGGCTTCTACTACTCCGGCGCGCTCGACTGGCACGTCTCGCACTTCCCGCCGATCCGCTCGCTCACCGACCTGTTCACGCTGCGGCGCAACGACGAGGCCTTCGCCCGCCACTCCTTCGAGCAGGTGGCGGAGCTGGTCGACCGGCACGCCCCCGACCTGCTGTGGAACGACATCGACTGGCCGGACTCGGCCAAGGCGGGCGGGCCGTACGGGCTGAGCGAGCTTTTCGAGCGCTACTACGCGCGCGTGCCCGACGGCGTGGTCAACGACCGGTGGGGGGTGGCGCACCTCGGCTACCGCACGCGCGAGTACCAGTCGGAGTCGCGCACCTCGCCGTGGGTGTGGGAGGCGACGCGCGGGCTCGGCCAGTCGTTCGGCTACAACCGGGCCGAGGACGAGCGGCACCTGCTCGGGCGCGAGGAACTCGTGCACCTGCTGGTGGACACCGTCGCCAAGAACGGCAACCTGCTGCTCAACATCGGGCCGCACGCCGACGGGTCGCTGCCGGGGGATCAGGTGGAGCGGCTGCGGTTCCTGGGGGAGTGGCTGCGGGCCTTCGGCGGTGCGGTCTACGGCACCCGTCCCTGGGTACGGCACGCCGAACCGGCCGGTCAGCCGGTGCGCTACTCGCTGCGGCCCGACGGCACGCTCAACGTGATCGTGCTGGACCCGGGGGCCGGGGCGTTCACCTTGGCCGGGGACCTGGTGGAGTCGGCGCGGGCCACGGGGTCGTGGGGGGACGGGCCGGTCAAGGTTGACTCGTCCGGAAATATCGAGATTCCCGGGGGTTTGCGGGGGTTGCCGGCGGCCGTTCTCACCGTGCGGGCGCCCTAGCCGCCGCTCTCACCGCGCGGTCCGGCGTCAGGCCTGCCGTACCAGCTGATCGGCTTTGAGGCGGGCGGCGGCCGCGGCGGCGCGCTCGCCGAGCTGCTCGGCCAGCGCGCCCTGCTTGAGCCAGTTGAACGGGCTGCACGGACGCACCCCGATGCGCTCGCTGAGCAGCACCCTGGCCACGTCCCTGCGGCCGCCGCGCAGCGCCGCCTCCAGCAGGGTCTTCTGCACGGCGTCGCGCTGCGCGTGGCTGCCGCCGAACTCGTTGATCCGGTGCCGGATCGGATACAGCAGATCCACCACCGTCTCGTACGCGCCGCGGCCGAAGGCGGCGATCGCCCGGCAGACCGGCAGGCCGACCCGGGCGGTCATCTCCTGGTTGGTGACCCCCGGGCGCGGTTCGGCGAGGTAGCGCCGCCGGTCGGCGATCAGCTTGTCCGCCTCCCGGAAGCGGCCCGAGCCGGTGTAGGCCATGACGGCGTGCATGTCGTTGAAGGCGTAGAAGGCCTCGCCGGCCTTGGGGGTCCAGGCGTCGGCGAGGGCCTGCCAGCGCTCGTGCCGTATGTCGCCTTCGAGGTAGAGCCGCCACAGCAGCGCCGCCGCGTCCAGCAGCTCCATCGCGCCCTGGCCGCCGGCGAGCACGGCGTCGTAGATCTCCAGGGCCCGCCCGGTGTCTCCGGCTTCGAGCGCGTACAGGGAGTAGTGCCACCAGTTGTGCACGTTGAAGAACGTGCCGGTGGACCAGTCGTCCAGCCGGGCGTCCATGTAGCGCACGCCCTGGCCGAAGCGGCCCTGCATCTCGTAGGTGTGCACGACCGCGTGGATGCCCCAGACGTCGCGGGCGTTGAGCTCGACCGCGCGCAGGCCCACCTCCTCCGAGCGGTCGTAGTGGCCCGCCTCCTCCAGCCCGAAGGCGTACATGCCCAGCACGTGCCCGTAGTGCCGGTCGTCCTCCGACCAGCCGGTCAGCGCGCCGCCGATCCGGTCGCGCAGCGAGCGGGCGTCTCCGGTGAAGAAGTCGACCTGATGACCGGCGGCAAGGGCGAGCGCGTCGCGCGGGTGCGCCTCGGTGATCGCCTGCAGCCGGGTCCCGCAGGTGCGGAAGTCACCGTCCAGCAGGGCCTGCACCGCCTCCACGTGGGCCCGCTCCCTCGGCAGCAGGAGGCTCTCGTCGGCGCGGGCGCGGAAGCCCGCGAAGCGCTCGCGGGCCGCCCTGGCGTCGTCCGCCTCGGTGGTCAGCAGCCCGAGGTAGGCCTGGAGCACATGGCCCATCGCGAACGCGGGCTCCGCCTCGACGGCCGCCGCCGCGTGCCCGTCCACCTCGATCTGGAAGTGGAGCAGCGCGTCGACGGCCTGGTCGTAGTGCCGGACGGCGGCGCCGGAGCCCGTGGTCGCCAGTCCATGCTGATCCGTGGTCATATCCCCTAAACTAGTGGGTATTACGGCGGGCAGAGTGCCAGGCCCGCGCCGATGTCGGCGATGTCGGCGTCCGGTACGAACCCCGTGCCGGTGGCCGCGGCCAGCAGCCGGTTGGTGACCATCGAGGCGCGCGCGACGGAGGCGGACGGCAGCGCGTCGCGCAGCTCCTCCCACCACAGCGCCGCGACCCCCGCCACGTGCGGAGCCGCCATGCTGGTCCCGTTCTTGGCCGACAGCCCGCCGCCCAGCCGGGCCGAGAACACGTCCTTGCCCGGCGCGCACACGTCGGCGAAGGTGTTGGAGAACCGGGTCACGTCCAGCAGCCCGTCCACCTTCTGCAACGCGCCCACGGCCAGCACCCCGTCGGCCGCCGACGGCAGCTCGGCCCCCACCTCGAACGCCGGGTTCAGCTCCCGCATGCTCGAGTTGCCGGAGGCCGCGATGACCAGCGTGCCCTTGTCCACGGCGGAACGCTCGGCCAGCATCCGCATCAGCGAGTCGAACAACCGCAGGTTGGCCCGGTAGGCCTCCAGCGCCCGCGCCGTGGCCAGGAAGACCGGCAGCCCCTCGGCCACGTCCTCCTCGACGGCCTTGGTGAACGCGAACGACACCGACATCGTGATCACGTCCGCGCCCTGCCGCGCGGCCCACAGAATGGCTTCGAGCAGCGCGTCCGTGGTCCCGCCCCCGGAGTCCCTGATGACCTTGCCGATGAGCGCCTTCCCGATGCCCGGGGCGACGCCGATCCTGATGCCCTCCACCGGCCGCCCGAACACGGTGCCCGCCACGTGCGTACCGTGGCCGCGTTTGTCGCCGTTCCCGTCGCCGGTGAAGTCCTTCTGCACGAGCTCCATCCCCGCGAACGCCGTGTGCCCCGCGTCGATGCCCGAGTCCAGCACCGCGACCAGCGAACCCTCGCCGGTCCTGCTGGAGCCCGGGGCCCCGACCGCCGCGACACCCCACGTGACATCGGTGGGGGCGGGCGGCTCGTCGCCGTCCACGTCGATCGGCAGGCCGATCGGCATCGCCGGGGCCAGGGCCGCCACACCCGGTTCCGCCGCCAGCGCGCGGGCCTCCCGCTTGCTGAGGTCGAGCGTCTCCAGATGCGGCTCACCGGGCCCGCCACCGGTCCGCCGCGCCTCCAGCGGACCCGCGGTGAACGTCCGGGTCAGGTCGCGCAGCACCACGTATCTGTCGCCCATCACTTCCGCCTTTCCGAAGGTATGGGCACAGCCTGGGCGAGGGCGGCGGGGACGGCATGAGTAGCCCCTACTCAGCCCACGCCGACGGTGAGCATGTGCCCGGAGACACCGAGCAGCGTCGGCTCCGTCTCCATCGACCGCTGGGCGTCGAGCACGAGCTCCCTGCGCCACGGGTCGTCGAGCCAGTCGTCCATGTCGCCGTAGAGCCAGAACGCCCCTTCCACCCCGTACCTGACCGGATCGCGCAGACCGGCGTCGGAGAACTCCCCTGGCACCTCGTCCGGATCGTGGAAGTAGGCGGTGAACCCGGCTCCCGGGGAGAGCATGACGCCGTCGGCGGCCGCGGCATGGGCCGCCCGCCGTTCCGGCTCGCGCAGGTAGTGGCCGAGGCAGATCGTGCCGAGCACGGCCGCGTGGCGGTTGATGGTGGCGGCGGCCACCGGTCCGCCCGGCCGTACCACGCGGCGGGCCTCGCGCAGCGCCCGCACCCGGTCGGCGCGCTCAGCCAGATGGTAGAGCGGCCCGAGAAGCAACACCGCGTCCACGGCGGCGTCAGGGTACGGCAGCCGCCGGGCGTCACCGGCCACCGCCGTGACGCCGGGCAGTCGGGCGGCCCGTTCCACATGCAGGGGGATCGGATCGACCACCGTCACCTCGTAGCCGTCACCCGACAGCCACTCGGCGTGGATCCCCGGGCCGCCACCAACGTCCAGGACACGGGCGGGCGGCGGAGGCAGCACGCGGCGCAGCACGTCCTGGGTGCGCCAGAGCTCCAGCCGCTCACGGCCCGCACGCAGCCGCAGATGTTCCTTGTCCCGCTCGTAGTAGGCGTGGAGTTCAGGCGTGACATCCATGTCTGATCATGCGCGGCGGCTCGCGGTGCGAACAACCGGTTTTCGCCCACGATCAGCGGGTGCTGAGGTCGGTGACCAGGTTGGTGACGCCCAGGGAGCCGAGTGCCTCCTCCACCGATCCGGCCGGGCGCAGGTCACCCAGGTGGTCGCGCCACACCCGCAGGTCCTCGCGCCAGGCGTCCAGGTAGCGCACGCACAGCTCCGGCGTGATGCGGGCCAGCCGGCCGAGCGCCGCGCGCAGCGACTCCTCCATCGGCCCCCGCTTGGCCGCGTCCGCCTGGTCCAGGCGACCGTGGATGTGCTCGATGAAGCTTCTGCGCCGGCGCAGGAACGTCCGCCAGTGCGCCAGGTCCGCCTCGCTCACCGGACGCTCGTCGTCCAGGAGCCAGAAGATGCCCTCGGCCAGCACGTCCCCGAACTCCTCGTCGCGGGCGCGCTCCGGGCTCTCGTAAGGATCGTACGGCGCCTGCCACATCTGGCCCGTCACCCCGAGCCGGGGCACTTCGAGGACGAAGAACCAGTCCTCGTTGTACACGTCGGGAAAGAAGGAGCTCGCCCGCGCGGTGTCCACGACCAGCGCGCCGCTGCCGACGAAGGTGTCCTGGTCGCCGCCGACGTCGCGGTAGGCGTGGCAGACCACCGAGTTGTCCGGGTAGCCGGAGACCGACAGCGCCACCGCGCCGTGCTCGTCCAGCAGGGCGGCGGCCGAGCACAGGTCGCCGGGGGAGGAGACCACGATGTCGTCGTCGAGGAAGGCGAGGTTGCGCCAGCCCATCATCCTGGCCAGCAGCAGCCCCGCGTTGCGCTTGGCCGCCAGGTCGCCGGAGCGCTGGAAGGAGTGGGGCAGGACGCGGGAGGTGGCGAAGTCGGGTAACCGGAGCTGCTCCGGCCCGGGGAAGTCGGCGGCGATCACCCAGGGCAGGCGGCGGCGTACCGGGGCGGCGCCGGTGCGGGGGCCGCTGCACAGGGCGACCACAGGACAGCCGAGCCAGCGGGCCAGGTCGGCGGCGTGGTCGAGGAAGGCGGGCGGGCGCGCCGTCGGGATGACGATGGCGTCGATCCGCCCCGTACGCGCGGGAGCGGTTCGGGAGGAGAGCAGCTTGCGATGTGAGCCGTGATGATCAGGTGACAAAGAAGCCTCTTTCCCACGAAGCTCCCATCATCGCAATGATGACGGGAACGGAGAAAGAGTCTTGAAAAGAATGTGACATCTGTCTGGTTTGCGCTCGCTTGTCCCGTCCTCGTGGAGGATCTCTTCGGTCGTCGGCAGCGGGGAGTGCTTCCACTTGCGGTAGCCCAGGCGCAGATACAGCCGGTACGCCTGCTGGTTGTCCGGATCGACGCCGAGCGCGACGGTGGAGTGGCCGCGTTCGATGAGCTTCTGCTCGGCCACGTAGACGAGCATGGTGCCGAACCCGGTGTCGCGGTATTCGGGCAACAGGTCGAGGTGCATGAGCAAGGGCGTACCCGGAAGCCGGCGCCGCAGCCGCTTCTCCTCCGCCTTGTCCAGCCAGATGTAGACGGTGCCCACGGCCCGTTCGCGGTCCCAGGCGATCAGCAGGACGCCGTGGCCGCTCTCCTGCCTGGCCAGGGCGCGCACGAAGTAGGGCCGCTGCCCGAAGGAGGCCACGAGGGCCGGGATGCCGGCCTCGGTGAGCGGCTCGAACCTGACCAGCCCGCCCTCGGGACGGGGGATGCGGACCGCGTACGGCGCGGCCGTACCGGGTGGGTCGCCGAGCGTGTAGGCGGCCGGACGCCGCTCGTGGTGGTGCACGGTCAGCTCCGGATGGCGCTCCCGCAACCGCTCGCACGCCCGCGCCGTCGTCAGCCCGGCCGGCAGCGTGTCGAGATGGGCCTGCCAGCCTTTCCTGGCGACGGCCCAGTCCTCCACGAAGCGGTGGCACGCGCGCGCCTTGATGAGCTTGAGCTGCTCGCGGGCGGCCAGGAGCGCGGCCCGCGCCGCCGCCCTGCGCTCCCTGAGCAGAAGGTCATCGACGAGCCTGCGGCGCCGCCGCAGCACCTCCCGCCAGTGGTCCACGTCCGCCGCCTGCCAGGAGACACCCGAGTCGAGCAGCCACATCAGGCCCTCGCCGAGCACGTCGCCGAACTCCTCGCGCCTGGCCCGCTCCGGCGTGCCGTAGGGGTCGTACTCCCGCTGCAGCGCGGCGCCGACGCTCGCCGTGGGCCGGAGCATGCCGTCGTCGCCGAGCAGGTCGAACCAGTCCTCGTTGTAGACGGCCGGGTAGTAGGCCGGCGCCTTGGCCGCCGCCACGGCCATCGCGCCCGCCCCGGCGAAGGTGGCCTGGTCGGCGCCGCCGTTGTCGCGGTAGGCGTGGCACACCACCGAGTTGTCGGGAAAGCCGCCGAGCGTCAGCGCCACCCGGTCGTAGGAGCCCAGCAGCGCCGCCGCCCCCGACAGGTCGGCAGGATCGGGCACCACGATGTCGTCGTCGAGGAAGACGACGCTCTCCCAGCCGGCCATGGTGGCCAGCACCATGCCGACGTTGCGCTTGGCGGCGGTGTCGGCGCGGCAGTCGAGCGGGGTGGAACGCGGGAACTCCGGGCCGTGGAAGGGTGCGGGCAGCGGCTTGTGCCGCGACAGCTCGATGGCGACCAGCTCCACGCCCAGCTCGCCCAGCCCGCGCATGGTCCGCGCCGCCGAGGTGTAACGCCCGCTCGACAACGTGACCAGCGGGCAGTCGAGCCGCTCCGCCACCGCCGCCGCGTCCCGCAGGTACGCTGGCGGCCGCACGGTCGGCACGATGATCGCATCGACCCGCGCGGTCCCGGCGGGCCGCGGCGCGGACGCCAGGAGGTGCCGGTGTGAGCCGTGGTGGTTCCGGGTCACCCCTGGTTCTCCGGCCACTCGTGGAGCACGTTGCCGGAAAGGCGCCAGTCGGGGGTGAGCACGGCGCCGCCCATGACGAGGACCCGGGTGATCAGGCTGAAGCTCTCCTGCCCGGCGAAGCGGGTGTTGAGGTACTCGCTGTTGGCCTCGGCCAGGGCCGGATCGGTCAGCGCGCGCACGGCGCCGAGGGTGCCGCGCCCGAACATGCCGTTGCACATGGTCAGCGTGCCGCTCTGGTAGAGCGGGTTGGGGCCGCGGTAGAAGTGGGCCACGTCCTCGAGCAGGATCTCCCGCCCGTCGGCTCCCCGCTCCAGCGTCGGCGGGTAGTGCTCCTCGCCGACCTCGAAGTAGACGCGCCCCGCGCCCCACTCGGCCACCTGCTTGACCGGCATCGCGGGGTCGGCCAGCACGTCGGCGGTGCGCGGGTTGAAGTCGACGCCGCCGAGCAGCACGACGTGTCCGGCGAAGTCCTCGGTCGGCGAGACGGTGTCGACCCTGCGGCGGCGGACCGTGCTGGCCGGGTTGAGCGCGCGCAGGTGGCCGTGGAGCTCGAAGAGGGCGTCGATGTCGGCGTAGGTGTAGAGGTCCATGTAGTCGGGGTCGTCGGGGTCGACGTACTTGCTCAGGCTCGCGGTCAGGTCGGCCGGCAGGCTGCCGCAGATGATGGTGATCGGCCGCTCGTCGCGGAAGTCCCACGGGTTGGCGGTCGCGCCGGCCGGCTCGTGCACCGCGTCGTTGCGCAGGCTGAGCAGGTCGGCCCGGATCCGCCCGCGCTCGGCGAGCTCCTCGGCGGTCAGCTCGGAGACCGGCAGCAGGCGCAGCGTGCCGTCCTTGATCGAACGCGGGGTGCAGAACAGGGTGGCGTAGTCGTCGAGGCGCGCGAGCGGCGGCGTCTTCGGCGTCGTGCCGGACTCCCAGGAGCTGATCAGGCCGGAGCTGAGCGGTCTGCCGCCCTTGGCCAGGGCCTCGCCCAGCATCGGCTGCGTGATCCTCACCTCCGGCCAGCGCCGGGTGCGGAGCGACTTCAGCCGTTGCGCCAGAACCCGGACGGCGTCGTCCATCGGTTCCATCAGGAAACACCCTTCATCTGAACTTCAGTCTCCAAGTAAACATCTACTGGCGCCCAGATGCGAGTAGTTCGTTTGGCCAGTTCACTGGCGTGCGCGTCATCCTAGAGCCACAGACCCCGCCCGCGCAGGTTTTTCGCGCCGTCAGCAGGGGAATTCTTCCTTCAGGAGAAGAAGTGAAGATTAGGTAAAGGTTAACCATGAACAGATCCCGCGCACCGCCCCGCATCAGTCAGACGCGGGCACAGCACCCCCTGCGATCACGCAGGCACTCCCGGGTCGGGGCAGACGATCTCCAGGAGTGCCCGCACTCGTAAGGCCCCATCGGCGCGTCAACCACCGGGGAACTCCATGACAACCGTAATCCTCCTCACCACCGCCAGCCCAGAGGGAGTGGCAGCGGCCCGCGGTCTGCTCTCACTCCTCGCGATAGCCTCGCTCTGGGCGATGCTCTTCGCCGTCCGCCAGGTGGCGAAGGCAGTCTCCTTCCTCCTGCGCATCGTTCTCGTCCTGATCGCCACCGTCGCGCTGGGCGCGCTGGCCGTGGTGCTCCTCGCGCAGGTCGCTCTGGCCCTCGGGCCCTGAACCGCGGAGATGGGCGCGACCCCGCAGCGCCCATCTCGGGTGACGCCTACAGGCGCGCCAGCCTCGTATAGGAGTCGAGGCGCTCGTCCAGGTCGTAGGTGTTCATCGTGACCAGCACCTCGTCGGCCCCCGACCGCTCCACCAGGTCGTCGAGGGCCAGCGCCACCTCCCCGGCCGTCCCGTGGATCTGCCCGGCCCGCGCCTCCTCCAGGTACCCCCGCTCCCGTTCGCTCATCTCCGCGGCGAGGATCTCCGCCGCCGGAGAAAGGGGCGGGAACGCGCCGCGCGTCCGTGACACCGCCGTCGCCCAGGCCTCCGGCACCTGCAGGTACGCCGCCGCTGCCGCCGTCTCGCCGACCGCCACGTTCGCCGCCACCATCACGTACGGCCGCGCCGCCCACTCCGACGCCCGGAACGCGGCCCGGTAACGCCCGACCGCCTCCGTCATCCGGGCGCCGTTCCCGATCACCATGGGCAGCCCGTGCTCGGCGGCGATGTCGGCGCCGGCCCCCATCGCCAGCACGAACACCTCCGGCCGCAGCCCCTCCGCCGGATACGCGTGCACGCCCGGATGGACCTGCTGCTTGCCGGTGAAGAAGCCGAGTAGTTCCTCCAGCCGTTCGCCGAAGTCGTCGGCGTCGGCCAGGCCGTGCCCCAGCGCCTTGCGGATGCCGCCGGTGAACCCCACGGAACGGCCGAGTCCCATGTCGACGCGCCCCGGGTACAGCGACTCCAGCACGCCGAACTGCTCGGCCACCACCAGCGGCCGGTGGTTGGGCAGCATGACGCCGCCGGTGCCGACCCTGATGCGCGAGGTGGCCGCCGCGACGGCGGCGGCCAGCACGGTCGGCGCGGAACCGGCCACCCCGGGCACGCTGTGGTGCTCGGAGACCCAGAAACGGTGGTAGCCCAGCTCCTCCGCCCGCCGGGCGAACTCGATGGTGTCCCGCAGCGCCCGCGCCGGATCCTGTCCGGTGCGGACGAGCGAGCGGTCAAGGATCGAGTAACGAGTCACTCTTGCTGTAACACCTGACGGCCGGAAAGATTTCCTACTTCCGGTACAGCCCCACCGACCAGCGGACCGGCCGGTTGGGGTGGCCGCCGCCGTCCATGCGCAGCTTGAGCGTGACGGTCGAGATCTTGCCCTCCGGCAGGGTGTGCAGCCCCATCGCCCAGGGGAAGTCGCCCTGCTTCCAGACGGCGCAACTGCCGCTGCCGCCGGTGGACTTGCCGTTGACGGCGACCTCGAACGACAGCCGCTGGGCCAGTTCGCCGGTGCAGATCTTCTCCAGGCCGACCCTGCCGCTCGCGCGGAAGGTGACGGTGTCCTGCTCCGGCCAGGTTCCCGACTCGGTCTCGCTCAGCTTCATCGCGCCCAGCCGTCCGGGCAGGGCGCCCGGCTCTTCCGGGACCACCGGACGCGTGGGCGGGATCCACTCGTAGAAGGCGAGTGACCAGACGCTCCGCTCGAACTTCGGCGGCTCACAGGGCGCGCTCTCCTTCGTCCGGATGCAGCCCTTGCCGCGGAACACGGGATCGATGACGACCTCGGCCGTGCCGGTGCCCTTCGGCATCCGCAGGCCGAGCACCTGCCTCTCCTTCGAGCAGTCTCGCAGGCCGTGTTGCGGCGGCAGCCCGGCGGCGCCGACCGAGGGCGCGATGCTCCCCCGGGCCGTGCCCGTACAACTGGTGGCCAGGTCGATGGGGTTGCCGGTCAGCGGGACCGTCACGGTGACCTTCTTCTTGCCCGGGGTGACCACGGTCGTGGCGGCCACCTTGCGGTACTCGGTGCCGTCGGCGGAGACGAACGTCTCGGGCAGCTCGGGCTTGGCGGCCACCGCCGGGGCGGGCGGCCGCGCCGTACCGGGGAGAAGGGTGGCGGTGAGCGCGACGGCGGCCGCGATCGCGCCGCCCGCCACCGCGGTCCTGCGCAGCCGCCTGCGGCGGATGCGGGCCTCGACCTGGGTACGGCGGGCCGGGTTGGGCGGCGGCGCGGCGGCGCCGCGCTCCCGCAGCACCTCACGCAGGTCCTGCACGGTCATCGCTGCAACTCCTTCACGATCGATTCGTCCACCCGCAACTTGGCCAGGGCCTTGGCCGTCTGGCTCTTGACCGTGCCCGGTTCGCAGCCGAGGGCCTGGGCCGTCTCCGCGACCGACAGGTCCTCGTAGAAGCGCAGCACGATCACCGCCCGCTGCCTGGCCGGCAGCCGCCCGATCGCCCGCCACAGCGAGTCGTGCTCGTCGAATCCGCCGGTGGCGTCGGGGTGCGCGGTCTCGGGCAGGTCGTGGCTGGGCAGCTCGCGCCGCCAGCGCCGCCGCCACCAGGAAGTAAAGGTGGTGACGATGACCCGGCGCACGTACGGCTCCGGCTCCTCCACCCTCGGCCAGGCGAACCACGCCTTGGCCAGCGCCTCCTGCAGCAGGTCCTCGGCCAGCGCCCAGTCGTGGGTCAGCAGGTAGGCGGTGCGGAGGAGGTGGTCCGACCGCGCGGCCACGAAATCATGAAACATCGATCTGTCTGCCACCTGATGGGCCTCTCGGGTTGTCGCCTGTCGACCGTACTGACGCATCGGACGGCGGGCCCGGTTGCCCTGGGGCAGGATGGAGTTCATGGCGATTCCGGCACGGCTGACATGGGCGGTGGACACCCTCGACGTGCGCCCGGGGGAGCGGATCCTCGAGATCGGATGCGGCCGCGGCGTGGCCGCCGAACTGCTCTGCGACCGGGGCGCGCGGGTGACCGCGCTCGACCGCTCCGCGACCGCGATCAAGGCGGCCGAGCTGCGCAACCGGCGCCACCTCGACGCCGGCCTGGCCGTCTTCCGCCTCGGGGCGCTTGAGGACGGCATCGGCGACGGCGGCTACGACAAGGTGTTCGCGGTCAACGTCAACCTCTTCTGGACCCGCTCACCGGCCGGCGAACTCGCCCTCATCAGGAACGCCCTGACCGGGCGGGGCGCGCTCTACGTCTTCTACGAGCCGCCGGGACGCACGGAGGAACTGGCGGAGAAGGCGGGCGGCGCGCTGGCCGCAGCCGGCTTCCACGTCACGACGCTGCGCGAGGGCAACCTGCTGTGCGTCAAGGGCGAGGTCACAGCGCCCGCTTGACCGTGAACGGCACCAGCTCGCCCAGCCCGCGCACGGTGAGCCGGTCGACCGGGACCAATCGGAAGGCGCGGTCGCCGGTCAGCTCCTCGGCGATGTCCGGGTCGGCGAGGATCGTCCCGGGGTGCGCCAGGGCGGTCAGCCTGCTGGCGAGGTTGACCGTGGTGCCGAACACGTCACCCATGCGGCCGATGACCGGTCCCACCGCCAGGCCCACGCGCAGCTCCGGCATGCCGCGCACCTTGGCGTGGGCGGCCAGCAGCCGCAGCGCGATCTCCGCCGCGTCGTGCGCCTTGCCCGAGACGAACAGCACCGAGTCGCCCAGCGTCTTGATCACCCGGCCGCCGGTCGAGGTGACCACGTCGGCCGACCTGCCCTCGAACTCGTCGACCAGCGCGGCCAGCTCGATCTCGGAGATCTGCCTGCTCAGCCGGGTGAACCCGACGAGGTCGGCGAAGCCCACCGCCAGGCGTACCGCGGTCTTCTCCTGCTCGACCATGCGGCCGGCCGCGGCGGCGAGCTGCCTGCGCCAGGCGTAGACCAGCAGTTTCTCCAGGTCGGGCACCACCCGCCTGGCCCGGCGCGTCCACGCGCGCGGCCGGTCGGCCAGCGGTACGCCCGCCTGGTCGAGTTCCTCGGCGCCCAGTTCGGCCTGCGACTCGGCCAGCCGCGCGGTCGCCCGGCCCAGCGAACGGGCCATGAGCAGCACGTGGCCCTCGTCGTACAGGCCTCTGCTGACCATGCCGAGCAGCGTGCGCAGGGCCTCGACGTCGGAGTCGGTGAACTCGACCGCGTCGTCGGCGACGTTGGCGAAGCCGAGCGCGCGCCAGAACTTGCGCGCACGGTAGACGGGCACACCGGCCATCTCGGCGACCTGGTGGCTGGTGTAACGACGGTGCTCGCGGAGGAACGCCTCCGTCAGCCCGTCCTCACTCGTCACGGCTGCAACCTAACACCCTGCCGGGCCGCCGGTCAGTCCAGGAGGGCGCGCAGCGCGGCGCGTTCCGCGGCGGGCACGTAGCCGACGTAGTAGTCGTACATGGTCTGCCGCGACAGCCGGGCCGCCAGCGGTCCGTCGCCCGCCCGCACCGCGGCCAGGACCTCCTCGTGGTGGCCGATGCTCTGCCGCATCAGCCCGTCCTGGTCGGGCGCGGCGGCGATCTTCTCCTCGATCAGGTTGAGCACGATCGAGCGCACCACGTCGGTGCAGATCTGGATGAGCTTGTTGCCGCTGGCCCTGGCCACGGCGTCGTGGAAGGCGACGTCGGCCGCGCTGAACGCGTCGTAGCCGGTCTCGGCGGCGGCCCGCATCGCGGTGATCGCCGCGTCCATCTCCGCCAGTTGCGCCTCGGTACGCAGCCGCGCCGCCAGCAGGTTGGCCGCGGAGTCGAGCGTCATGCGGAACCCGATCAGCTCGCCCAGCGACAGCTGGTCCACCCGGGCCAGCGTGGTCATCGACTTGTGGAGCGCGGCCGGGGTGAACGGCAGCACCTCGGCCCCGTTGGGGTCCCCGGGCCGGGAACGGACCAGCCCGCGGGCCTGCAGCACGCGCAGCGCCTCGCGCACGGTCGAGCGGCTGACGGAGAACTGCGCCATCAGGTCCCGCTCGCTGGGCAGCCGGTGTCCCGGGGTGAGCGTGCCGGTCTCGACGGCCTCCTCGATCTGCTCGACGATGCGCTCGTACGCGCGGACGGTGCGCACCGGTTCAAACCGTGGTCCGCCCATGGAAGAGCCCCCTTGACCCGAGCAGTTGAGGACTGGCAGTGTGCGTAGCCTACTGGTCCGACCAGTGCACTAGCCAGGAGGCTGTTGAACATGAGGCGAATCGGGACCATGATCGCCGCCGGCGGTCTCCTGCTGGCCACTGCCTGCGGCGGCGGTGGCGGCGGGCAGACGGGCGGGAACACGGCGGCGAAGCAGGAGTCGTTGTCGGTCGGGTTCGTGGCGGAGCCTGCCAACCTCGACTTCACCGCGACCGAGGGCGCCGCGATCCCGCAGGCGCTGCTGGTCAACGTCTACGAGGGCCTGGTCAAGCTCGACCAGGACGGCAAGATCGTCCCGCTCCTCGCGGAGAAGTGGGAGATCTCCCCGGACCGCAAGACCTACACCTTCACCCTGCGCAAGGGCGTCACCTTCAGCAGCGGCGCCCCCTTCACCGCCGACGACGTCGTCTTCTCCTTCGACCGCGTGAAGTCCGACTGGAAGCTGAAGATCAAGGCCCAGCTCGACGTCATCGACAAGGTGGAGAAGAAGGACGACACCACCGCCGTCGTCACGCTCAAGCAACCGAGCAACGGCTTCCTCTACGCGCTGGCCACCCGCCTCGGCGCCATGTTCAGCAGGACGGGCGTCGCCGACCTCGCCAACAAGCCCGTCGGCACCGGCCCCTACCAGCTCGGCGGCTGGAAGCGCGGCGACTCCATCCAGCTCACCGCCAACGGCACGTACTGGGGCACCAAGCCCGCCATCCCCGGCGTCACGCTGAAGTACTTCAAGGACGCCACGGCGATGAACAACGCGCTGCTGACCGGCGGCATCGACGTCATCTCCAGCGTCCAGGCCCCCGAGTCGCTGCAGCAGTTCGCCGACCCCAACCGGTTCCAGACGGTCGAGGGCACCACCAACGGGGAGGTCGTGCTCTCCCTCAACAACGGCCGCCCGCCGTTCAACGACAAGAAGGTACGGCAGGCCGTACGCCACGCCCTCGACCACAAGGCGCTCCTGGACACCGCCTGGGCCGGAAGAGGCCAGCTCATCGGCACCATGGTCCCGCCCACGGACCCGTGGTACGAGGACCGCACCGGCGACTACCCGCACGACGTGAACAAGGCCAGGGAACTGCTCGGCGGCAAGACCTACAACGTCAAGATGCGCATCCCCAACCTGCCGTACGCGGTGGCGAGCGCCCAGGTGGTCAAGTCGCAGCTCGCGCAGGTGGGCATCACCGCCGACATCGAGCCGCTGGAGTTCCCGGCCCGCTGGCTGGACGTGGTGTTCAAGCAGGGCGACTACGACCTGTCCATCATCAACCACGTCGAACCCCGCGACATGGGCATCTTCGCCGACAAGTCGTACTACTTCCGTTACGACAACCCCGAGTTCGGCAAGCTGCTCGCCGAGGCCGACAAGGGTACCGAGCAGGAACAGACCGACAAGCTCAAGCAGGCGGCCAAGCTGCTGTCCGACGACGCCGCCGCCGACTGGCTCTTCCTCTTCCCGAACCTCATCGTCGCCAAGAAGGGCGTCACCGGCCTGCCGAAGAACGCCATCGCCGAGTCCTTCGACTTCACCGGACTCGCCAAGCAGTGATCGTCTACCTGGTCAAGCGGCTGGCGGTGCTCCTGGCGAGCACCGCCGTCGCCGGCGTGGTCGTCTTCGCCTTCATGGCGCTGCTGCCGGGCGACCCGGCCGAGATCGCGCTCGGCGTCAACGCCACCCCGGAGGCCGTGGCCCAGCTGCGCGAGCAGTACGGCACCGACCGGCCGCCCGTCACCCAGTTCCTCGACTGGTTCGGCGGCCTGGTCACCGGCGAGTTCGGCACCTCCTACGTGACCAGCTCGCCCATCGGCCCGCAGATCGGCGAGCGGCTGGCGGTCACCGCGGTGCTCGTGACCGGCGGCATGGTCATCGCGCTGCTGGTGGCGGTCCCGGCCGGCACCTTCGCCGCCGTGCACCACCGCAACCCGCTCGGCGCCGCGATCAGCGCCTTCAGCCAGGTCGGCATCGCCATCCCGGCGTTCCTGGCCGGCATCCTGCTGGTGTTCGTCTTCGCGGTGAAGGCCCAGGCCCTGCCCTCGGGCGGCTACGTGCCCATGGCAGAGGACCCCACGCAATGGCTGCTGAGCCTGCTGCTGCCGTGGCTGTCGCTGGGCCTGGTGCAGGGCGCCGTCCTGACCCGCTACGTCCGCTCGTCGGTGCTCGACGTCATGCGCGAGGACTACCTGCGCACCGCCCGCGCCAAGGGCCGCGGCCGCATGGGCGCCCTGTGGCGGCACGGCCTGCGCAACGCCTCCATCCCCGTCGTCACCGTGCTCGGCCTCCAGCTGGCGACGCTGCTCATCGGCGCCGTGGTCGTCGAGCGCGTCTTCGTCATCCCGGGCCTCGGCGACCTGCTCCTGAACGGCGTGGCCGGCCGCGACCTCCTGCTCGTCCAGGGCGTGGTCATGGTGCTCGTGGTCGCGGTGCTGCTCATCAACTTCGTGGTCGACCTGGCCTACGCCGCCCTCGACCCCCGGCTGCGAGGTGCGCGATGAGAGGCAGGATGAACGCCGGGCTGATCGCCGGTGGCACGCTGGTCGCCCTCGTGGTGGTCGCCGCGCTCGTCTCGTTCGTGTGGACGCCGCACGACCCGACCCTCGTCGACGCCGCCAGGAAGCTCCGGGAACCCGGCGGCGGCAACCCGCTCGGCGCCGACAAGTTCGGCCGCGACACCTTCAGCCAGCTCATGGTCGGCGCCCGCACCACCCTGTACGTCGGCATCGTGGCCGTCGGCATCGCCGCGCTGATCGGCACCCCGCTCGGCATGGTCGCCGGGATGACCCCGCGCGGCTGGCTGTCGGAGCTGGTCATGCGGGTCAACGACCTCGTCTTCGCCTTCCCCGCGCTGCTGCTCGCGGTCATGCTCGGCGCCGTCTACGGGGCCGGCACGCTCACCGCGATGATCGCCATCGGCGTGGCCACCGTGCCCGCCTTCGCCCGCGTCGCGCGCGCCGCGACCATGCAGGTCATGGTCACCGACTACATCCTGGCCGCGCGGGCCGCCGGGCGCGGCCGGATGGCGATCGCCGGGCGGCACGTGCTGCCGAACATCGCCTCGATGCTCATCGTGCAGGCGTCGGTGTCGTTCGCCATCGCGATCCTGGCCGAGGCGGCCCTGTCGTTCCTCGGCTTCGGCACCCGCCCGCCGACCCCGTCGTGGGGGCGCATGCTCCAGGAGTCGCAGGAACTGCTCTTCTCCACGCCCCGCCTGGCCCTGTGGCCGGGCCTGGCGATCGCGCTGGCCGTCCTCGGCTTCAACCTCCTCGGCGACGGCCTGCGCGACTATCTCGACCCGAAGCTGAGGAGGATCAGGGAGCGAACCCGACGCAGCGAACGGAGTGGAGGCCCGACGAAGGAGGGACTCCGCGGAGTGAGTGAGGAGCGGTGAGCGACCCAGTGAAACTGCTGAGCGTTGAGGGGCTCTCCGTGCGCGCCGGGGAGCTCGAACTCGTGCGGGAGGTCTCCTTCTCCATCGCTCCGGGCGAGCGGGTCGGGCTCATCGGCGAGTCGGGTTCGGGCAAGTCGCTCACCGCGCTGTCGCTCATGGGACTGCTCCCGGAGGGCGTCAGCGCCTCAGGCACCGCCGTCCTGGGCGGGCACCGGCTGCTCGGCGTACCGGAGAAGCGGCTCAAGGGGCTGCGCGGCCGTACCGTGTCGATGGTCTTCCAGGAGCCGATGACCGCGCTCAACCCGCTCATGCGGGTCGGCGCGCAGGTGTCGGAGGTGATGACGCTGCACGGCCGCGACCGCGCGGCCGCCCGCGCCCGCACGCTCGACCTCCTGGACCGGGTACGGCTCCCGCACCCCGCCCAGATCGCCCGCGCCTACCCCCACCAGCTCTCCGGCGGCCAGCGCCAGCGCGTCATGCTGGCCATCGCCCTGGCCAACGAGCCCGACCTGCTCATCTGCGACGAGCCGACCACCGCGCTGGACGTGACGGTGCAGAAGCAGATGCTGGACCTGATCGCCGAGGTGGCCCCGGCGCTGCTGTTCATCACCCACGACCTGGCGGTGGTGGCGGCGATGTGCGAGCGCGTCCTGGTCATGTACGGCGGCCGCGTGGTCGAGTCGGGCCCCATGCGCGAGGTCTTCACCCGCCCCCGCCACCGCTACACCGAGGGCCTGCTCGACGCCTCCCGCCTGACCCCGCGCGGCACCCGGCTGCCCACGATCAAGGGCAGTGTGCCGTCGGCCGGGGCGTTCCCCGAAGGCTGCGTCTTCCGCAACCGCTGCCCCTACGCCAGCCCCCAGTGCGAGACCGAACCGGCGTTGACAGGAGAGGCCCATGGCTATGCCTGCTGGCACCCCGGTGATTGAGGCCCGCGACCTCACCCGCGTCTACCGCCGCCCGCGGACCTCGCTCACCAGGCCGGGCGAGGCCGTGCACGCGCTGAAGGGCGTCTCGCTGAGCGTCGCCCGCGGCGAGCGCTACGGGATCGTCGGCGAGTCCGGTTCCGGCAAGTCGACGCTGCTGCGGCTGCTGTGCGGGCTCGACCGGCCCACCAGCGGCTCGATCAGGTTCGCCGGGCAGGAGATCGTCGGCCGCCGCGACCTGCGCTTCCTGCGCAACGACCTGCAGATCGTCTTCCAGGACCCGATGAGCTCCCTCGACCCCCGCATGCGGGTACGCGACATCGTCGCCGAGCCGCTGGTCGCGCAGGGACTGCCGGTCGGCGCCCGGGTCGCCGAACTGCTGGAGGAGGTCGGGCTGCCCGCCGCCGCGGCCGAGCGCTACCCGCACCAGTTCTCCGGCGGCCAGCGCCAGCGCATCGCCATCGCCCGCGCGCTCGCGCCCGCCCCGAAGGTGCTCGTCGCCGACGAGGCGGTCAGCGCGCTCGACGTCTCGGTACGCGGCCAGATCCTCAACCTGCTCGCCGACCTCATCGACGCCCACGGCCTCACGCTGGTGTTCGTCTCCCACGACCTGTCCGTGGTCAGGCACGTCTGCGAGAGCGTCGCGGTGATGAGCGAGGGGGAGATCGTGGAGAGCGGGGCCGTGGACGAGGTCTGGGCCGGGCCCGAACACCCCTACACCCGCACGTTGCTGCAGGCCGTACCCACCTTGGAGGGACTTCTGTGATCGAGATCGACGCTGTGGGGGTGGTGGAGTTCACCCAGGCGCTGGTACGCGTGCCCAGCACGAACGACCCGGCGCGCGGGCGCAACGAGCTGCCCGCCGCCGAACTCGTCGCGGCGAAGATGCGCTCGTGGGGCTGGGAGCCGCAGATCTCCGAGGCCGCGCCCGGCCGTCCCAACGTGGTCGCCGTGGTCGAGGGCGGGCTGCCCGGACCCACGCTCATGTTCGAGGGCCACACCGACGTGGTGACCGAGGGCGACCTGGCCGAGTGGACCGTCGACCCGTTCGGCGGCGAGATCCGCGACGGCCGGCTGTGGGGGCGCGGCAGCGCCGACATGAAGTCCGGCCTGGCCGCCACCCTCTACGCGGTACGCGCGCTGCAGCTCGCTGGACCGTTCCCCGGCCGGGTGAAGGTGTGCGCGCTGGCCGACGAGGAGGGGCTGATGCTCGGCGTCCACCACTTCGTGGACTCCGGGCTGGCCGCGGACGTGGACGGGGCGATCGTGGCCGAGCCCGAGGCGGGCGAGATCTGCGCCGTGGCCAAGGGCGCGCTGCGCCTGCGGGTGGACTTCACCGGCAAGATGGCGCACGGCGCGATGCCCCAGCACGGCCGCAACCCGATCCCGGCCGCCGGCGCGCTCATCGTCGCCCTCGGCGCCTACCAGGACGAGCTGCAGAAACGTTTCCCCGAGCACGAGCACCTCGGCCACGTGTACGTCACGCCCACCGTGGCCCGCGCGGGCAGCGAGGAGCAGGTCAACGTCATCCCGGTGGCGGCCTCGGTCTTCGTGGACGTACGGACCCTGCCGGGCATGTCGCACGCCGAGATCGCCGCCCGGGTCGGTGAGCTGGCCGCGTTCACCGGGATCGCCGCGCAGGTCGCCATCCTGGTGGACCGGCCCGCGGTCGAGGTCCCCGTGGACGACCCCGTCGTGGCCGCCCTCGCCGCCGCCCACCGCGCCGTCACCGGGCAGGAGCCGGTCTACGGCGGCGTGCCCGGCTCCACCGACGGCACCGTCCTGACCCACTGGGGCGGCGTCCCCTCGGTGGTGTACGGCCCCGGCGGCAAGTGGATCGCCCACCAGGCCGACGAGTTCGTCGAGGTGGAGGAGATCGTCCGGTGCGCCCGCGTGTTCGCCGAGGCCGCCCGCCGCTTCCTGACCGGGGAACCCGCGTGAAGCCGGGGCCGCTCAACGCGCTCACCGACGTCCCGGGCATCCGGGTCGGGCACGCGCAGCGCGTCGGCGGCGGCTATCGGACCGGGACCACCGTGATCCTGCCGCCGGGCGAGGGCGCGGTGGCCGGGGTGGACGTGCGCGGCGCCGCCCCCGGCACCCGCGAGACCGAGCTGCTCGACCCCCGCAACCTGGTCGAGCGGGTCCACGCCGTCGTCCTGACCGGCGGCAGCGCGTACGGGCTCAGTGCGGCCTGCGGCGTCATGGACCGCCTGGCCGACGCCGGGACCGGCTTCCCGGTGGAGGGCGGCGTCGTCCCGATCGTCCCCTCGGCCGTCATCTACGACCTGGGCAGGGGCGGCCACTTCCGCGCCACGCCCGCCGCCGAGCTGGGCGCCGCCGCCTACGACGCCGCCTCGGCGGACGAGGCGCGCAACGGCTCCATCGGCGCGGGCACCGGCGCGGTGGCGGGCGGTCTCGCCGGCGGCGTCGGCACCGCCAGCGCCGTCCTCGGCTCCGGCGTCACCGTGGCCGCCCTGGCCGTGGTGAACGCGGCCGGATCGGTCCTCGACCCCTCCGGCGGCCTGCTGGCGGGCGCCCGCTACGGCCTGCCCGGCGAGTTCGGCCGCCTCGGGCCGCCGTCCGCGCGGGAGGCGGAAGCCTGGCGGCCGGTGAAGGTCACCAGCTTCAACACCACCATCGGCGTCGTGGCCACCGACGCCGCGCTGTCGAAGGCCCAGTGCGGCAAGCTCGCCGGAGTGGCGCACGACGGGCTGGCCCGCGCGATCCGCCCCGCCCACACCATGGTCGACGGCGACACGATCTTCGGCCTGTCCACCGTCGCCCGATCCGAGCCGTCGAGCGCGGAGCTGCAGGACGTCCTGGCCGCCGGGGCCGACGTCTTCAGCCGCGCCGTGGCTCACGCCGTCCTGGCCGCCACCGGCCGCCCGGAGGCGCCCGCCTACCTCGACGTCTTTCCCAGCGCCCGGCTCCCACGGGAGGAACGACCATGAACTGGCCGAGCGGACTGCCGGTGGGGGCGGGCTGGGCGCCCGTCCAGGACACCACCGAGATCGTCTTCCCCTACGACGGCGGTGTGGTGGCCGCCGCGCCGCTGGGCACGGCCGAACTGGCCGCCCGTGCGGTGGAGGAGGCGCTGGCCGTGGCGCCCGCCATGGCCCGGGTGCCCTCGCACGCCCGCCGTACCGCGCTGATGGGCGCGCACGACGCGCTGGTGGCGCGGCGTGCCGAGTTCGAGCGGCTGCTCGTGCTGGAGACCGGCAAGCCGCTGGTCGACTGCCGGGTCGAGGTGGCGCGGACGATCGTCACGCTGGCCACCGCCGCCGAGGAGGTGGCCAGGCTGCACGGCGAGACCGTCCCGCTGGACCTGCTGCCCTCCGGCGAGGGACTGACGGGGTTCTGGACCCGGCGGCCGATCGGCGTCGTGGTCGGCATCACCGGCTTCAACTACCCGCTGCTCCTGGCCGCCCACAAGATCGCCCCGGCGGTCGCGGCGGGCTGCCCGGTGATCGTCAAACCGGCGCCCGCCACCCCGCTGGCCACACTCTGGCTGGTCCACCTGCTGCGGGAGACCGGCGCGCTGCCCGCGGCCGCGGTTCAGCTGGTCACGGGTGACGTCGAGGTCGGCCGTACGCTCGTCGAGGACCGCAGGATCGGCGCGGTCTCCTTCACCGGCTCGGCGGCGGCCGGGCACGCCATCGCCCGCAACGCCGCCCCGACCAAGGTCGTGCTCGAACTCGGCTCCAACACCGCCCTGGTGGTCGCCGCCGACGCCGACCTGGAGGCGGCGGCGGACGCGGTGGTGCGCGGCGGCTACTACGCCTCCGGGCAGGCGTGCATCTCGGTGCAGCGGGTGCTCGTCGAGGAGCGGGTCAGGGACCGGTTCCTGCCGCTGCTGGCCGAACGCATGAAGAGCGTGGTCACCGGCGATCCCCGTGAGCCGGAGACGCGGGTCGCGCCGCTGATCGACGAGCGTTCGACGGCGCGCGTGCTGGAGTGGGTGGAGGCGGCCGTGGACGCGGGCGCGAGCCTGGTGACCGGCGGGCGGCGCGCGGGCCGGGAGATCGTGCCGACGCTGCTGGCCGACGTTCCCGACGGCGTGGCCGCCTGGGACGAGGAGATCTTCGGCCCCGTCGTGTGCGTCCGTACGGTGGCGGACCTGGACGAGGCCTTCGCCGTCGTCAACCGCTCCCGCTACGGCCTGCACGCCTCCGTCTTCACCACCTCCCTGGCCACGGCGTTCGCCGCGATCGACCGGATCGAGGCGGGTGGCGTCGTGGTCAACGAGGTGCCGGGCTTCCGCGCGGACAACATGCCCTACGGCGGCGTCAAGGACTCCGGCATCGGCCGGGAGGGCCCGCGCTTCGCGATCGAGGAATTCACCGTCACCCGGATGGCGATCATCCGCCCGTAGCCGTGCGGGCCGGGGGAGAACCCGGCCCGCACGGCTCCAGCCGTGTTCCAGCCGTGTTCTAGCCGTGGGAGTCGGGGGAGGTGCGGGCCAGGCCGAAGCAGGAGGGCCCGTTGGGTCCGTCGAACCTGACGGAGTTGAAGAAGTCGCGGAAGGTGATGAAGAAGTTTCCCTTGTCGCGGGGCCGGGTGACCGCGGAGCAGCCGCCGTAGCCGTCCTCGGAGTAGAGGTGGATCCACGAGTCGGTGCGGTTCCAGTCGGACTTGCCCCTGCTGCCCATGCCGAGGGCGGCGAGGCTGGGGGTGTCGCCCTGGATCTCGATGATGTCGCCGGTGCCGTCGAGCCCGGAGAACATGCAGTAGTAGCCGTCGCGGCAGCGGTCGTAACCGTCGGCCGCCTGGGCGGGGGTGCTGGTCAGGGCGGCCATGGCCACGGCCGCGATCGGGAGCGCCAACAGGTGAAGCTTCTTGCCCACTGTCCCTCCATACCTGAAACTTTCCTTCGACCCTACAGGCTGCGATCTTGGCGGTGAAGAGGGATCTTGCGGCGGGTAAGGAATTCCTGTCTAGGCTGGCGCATGATCACTCACGCGGTCTTAGCCGTCGCCCTGACGGCCACCCTCGTCCCGGCCGGTGAAGCGCCCGGCCCCCGCATGTTCCGCAACCGCGACTCCGGGCTCTGCCTGACCTGGGGCACCCAGGTCTCGACCGGCAAGACGATCGCCGCCACCGGAAACTGCGACCCCCGCTCCAAGTACATGCTGTGGAAGCGCACCGCCCGCTCCCAGCTCGCCAACCGCACGACCTGCCTGTCCTCGCCGACCGGGCCCCAGGACAACCGGAGAGTCCTGGTACGGCGCTGCGGCAAGGCCGACCGGCTCACCTTCACCCGCGTCCGCCGGGGCATGGACGGCGAGCACCTGCGGATCTCCTGGAAGAACGGCCAGTGCCTGGTGAGCAACTACAGGGGCCACGTCCACCCCGGCCAGTGCTCGAACATCGCCGCCGAATGGGTCGTGGTCCGCTGGTCCATGGACTAGCGGACGGGCCACCTGGTGCACTGGTCGGACCAGTCACTAGAGTGCTGACCATGACGAGCTACGAGAGGTTGTTCCGCCTGGACGGACGGCGGGCGGTCGTGATCGGCGCCGGTAGCGGGATCGGGCGGGAGTCGGCGCTGGCCCTGGCCGCCCAGGGCGCCGAGGTGGTCTGCGCGGACCGTGACCTGCCCGCCGCCGAGCGGACGGCCGAGCTGTGCGGCGCGAGCGCGTACGAGGTGGACGTGCTCGACGCCGCGGCCGTGTGGACGCTGGCCGCCCAGGCGCCCGCCGACGTGCTCGTCTTCACCGCCGCCACCAACGTGCGCAAGCGGCTGCTCGACTACTCCGGCGAGGAGTTCGCCCGCGTGGTGGACCTCAACCTGCGCGCCTCCTTCGAGGTGGTGCGGGCCTTCGGCGCCGGCATGGTCGAGCGCGGGCGCGGCTCCATCATCGGCTTCGCCTCCATCCGCGCCGCGGTGACCGAGCCCGGCCAGGGCGTGTACTCGGCCACGAAGGCCGGGCTCGTGCAGCTTCTGCGGACCGCGGCGGCCGAGTTCGGGTCCTCGGGGGTACGGGTCAACGCGGTCGCGCCCGGCGTGGTCGAGACCCCGCTGACCCGCCAGATCAAGGAGAACCCGGCCTGGTACGACGCCTACGCCGCCAAGTCGGCCCTGGGCCGCTGGGCCCGCCCGGAGGAGATGGCCGGCGCCGTCGTCTACCTGGCCGGTGACGCCGCGAGCTTCGTCACCGGCTCCGTCCTGTACGTGGACGGCGGCTGGACCGCCGTCGACGGCCGCTTCGACCCGCCAACCTGACCTCTCAGGCCCGCTCCAGCCGGGCCTGCAGCGGCCGCCCGTGCACGGTCTCGAACTCGACCACCGTGCGCGCTCCCGCCGGCCGTACGCGGCACGGCTGCCCGCCGGAGGCTCTCCAGCGGCCCGACAGCGTCACCCGGAGCAGGTGCGGACGGCTCGGATCGTCCAGCCAGCGGCGCGACCACGGGCTGTAGTGGCCGACGTAGCGGCCCCGCTCGTACTGGTCGGGGTCGATGCCGCCGTACAGCCGCAGGTCGGGGTCGCACACGGCGAGCACGAGACCATCCGCCTCCTGCCTGGTCAGCAGCATGGACGGCGTGTCGACCGCGCGTACCAGGCCGTCGCCGTCCGTCAGCCGCCCGAACAACGCGTACCCGGTGATGCCGCTCGCGCGGTCCGTCACGATGTGGGCGCCCTCGTCCGCCCGGTGCACGGTGTACGGCGCGCGCCCCGGATCGGCCATCTCGGCGGCGAAGGCGGCCATGCGCGCCGCGGTGGCGTTGACGATCATCGCGTACTCGTAGCGGGCGCCCCTGGGCGCGGTGCCGTGCCTGATCCAGGCGGTGGAGAAGTCGCCGCTGGTCGGCGCCTCGGTGGCGTTGTGCCGGGAGGCCTGGGTGGTGCGGGTGAGCGCGACCCGCTGGCCCGGGGCGAGGTAGTAGCCGATCCCGCTGTCGTCCAGCAGCCAGCGCGGCGACAGGTCGCGGGCGTCGTGGCCCCAGGGGACCTCGGCCCCGTCCATGAGCAGGGCGCCGGCGGTGCGGGTGGTCTGGAGGAGCGTGGTCTCGGTCTCGTCGCGGGTCTCGTCGTTGCCGATGCCGGTGCCGATCGCCACGATCCGGTCGTCGAACAGGAAGACGGACTTCCTGGCCCGGTGCGTGCCCTCGTACTTCGGATGCTCGCGCAGGTCCATCGCGAACATCCCGTTGCGCTCGTCGATGCTGTGCGCCCCCGCGAAACGGGCGTCGGTGAGCAGCATCTCCTCGATCGCGCCGGTCAGGTCGCCCTTGAGGTCGTCCCAGGACTTGTGGATCGTGGTGGTGCCGGGCCTGCGGTTCCAGTCGTAGCCGTTGTGCGCGTAGCCGCTGTCGAGGTTGGTGCCCTTGTTCACCACCTGGATCTGGCCGTAGGTGTTGTAGCGGCCGTACCAGTTCGCGCCGACGTAGATCTCGGTGCTCCACAGGTAGCGGTTGTGGCCGCGTACCGTCACCTGCCAGTCCTCGCGCCGGTGCACGGCCAGCGCGGCGTAGTTGAGCGCCCACGTTCCCGTGGGCGCCGCCTCGGGCTTGACGCCGCGCGCGGCCAGCCGTTCTGCGATCGCCCTCTGCTGCGGCGTCGGTACGGCCGGCAGCAACCGCAGGAACGCGGCGCCGATCTCGTCGTCCACCTGGGCCAGCCACTGGAAGGGCACCACCGACAACGCCGTCAGCCCGCTGGGGTTGCGGCCGCTGCACGAGATGGGCCACTGGGTCCTGCCCGCGTAGACGCGCTGGGCCAGCAGGGCCTTCTTGAGCCAGCCGTACGCCTGCGCGGACAGGCGGAAACCACCGCCGTGCAGCAGGTAGACGATGGGCGCCAGGCCCGCGAAGCCGTCGCGCACGTAGTCGGGGAAGAAGCCGACGTGGTGGAAGGCGGTGCCGTCGACCTTGATGCCGTCCTGGATGCCGTCGGTGGGCAGGAGGGTGGCGCTGAGCCAGTCGCGCAGGACACGGAGGTAGGCGACCTGCTCGGTGTCGCCGTCGCGCAGCAGGATGGTGGCGAGCATGCCGCGCACGGTCGTGTTGTAGAGGTCCATCATGCTGCCGCGGGCCATCCGGAAGCCGAATCCGCGAAACATCCGGCCGAGCCCGGTCAGCCAGTCGAGGTCGGCGCGGATCTCCTCCAGCATCCCGGCCTCGCGCAGGGCGTCGCGCATGAGGTAGGCGGAGTCGTAGTAGCCGCGTACGTCGTAGCCGAGGTGGTGGATGGTGCCCTGGCAGCTGCCGCGCGTCCAGCCCTGCTCGCGCAGGTGGCGCAGCAGCCTGACGTACAGGGCGGCGAGCGCGGGGCGGTCGGGCGGGCTGGCGTGGTGGGCCAGGGCGACGGCGCGCAGCAGGTCGGTGACGGCGCGCAGGGTCGCCGGGTTGACGAACGCCCTCAGCTCGGCGGCGATCTCGGCCGGGTAGATCTGCGCCTGGTAGGCGTGGACGGGACGGCCGAGCAGGGCGGCGGCCTGGGCGGTCAGGCCGGGCACGTCGACGGTGACCGGGGCGATCAGGTACTCGTCCAGGTAGCGGGCGCGCAGGGCGTGGAGGTCGGCGGTTTCGGTGGCGGACGGCGGCGACATGTCCGGCTTTTTCGTCTTAAGTAGCTGGTCGAAGCGATAGAGCGCCTGCCAGTGCTGGTTGTCGTACTCGTCGCCCTCGGGGGCGATCTCCGGCAGCTGGTGGTCGCGGCAGGGCGCGTCGGGGCGCAGCGGCACGTTGGGCATGAGCTGGTCGAGGTGCAGCACCCCGCTGCGCCGGGGCGCGATGATCCGCAGCGTGTCCATGTCCGGGTGCGGCCGGCCGCGCATGTCGTAGGCGTGCCGCAGCCAGGCGGTACGCCAGCCGGTGAACCCGAGCCGGAACTCGAACCAGACGTCGGTACGCGCCCCCCGCCCGAACTCGAAGCGCACCACGTCGTCGGCCGGTTCGGTGTTGTGGATCCAGACGCAGAAGGCGTCCACGAGCCCCTGCCAGGCCTGGTCGTCGCCGAGCCGGTAGGGGTCGGGCCGCCAGCGCAGCGGCGCGGTGACCGTGATCACGTCCCGGCTGCCGTGCTCCCAGCGCAGGGAACGCGTGCCGCAGACCGCCACCTCGCCCGACAGGCTGAGCCCGGCGCCGGACAGTTGCGGCGGCACCGCCGTCTCCAGCAGGAACACCGGCGGGTCCATGGCCAGGGCACGCTGCTCCAGATCCTGGAGCCCGGTCGTCGTCCGGGCGGCGGCGGGGAGGTGGGGGAGGAATAAGGCGCTTGCCGCACCGGCCGCGATGGCGGATCGGCGGGTGATCTCGGGTGCCATGCGCGTATCCAATGCGAAATTTTTCTTCACGTAAAGCCCTGGCGGCGGCACATTCTGCCGCCCGGTGGCCGGGTAGTTGGGACCCCAAGTCGGGGACGAATTGACGGTGAGTTGGGACCTGTGGTCGGCTCGTTGCTTATGTTTCTGATGGGATGATGAGAACCGTTTCCGGGGGATAGCTCTTCGATGTCGTGGCGTGTCCACACCACTACCGCCTTCCTGGCCGTCTGCGCGCTGGTCGTCGTGCCGGTTCCGGCTCCGGCTTCCGCGCAGGTCAAACCGGTGATCACACCGGTGCCCGAGGTGGTCGCGCCTCAGGACGCGGACGGGAGCGCCGTGAAGCGGCAACCGTCTCCGGCCGTCGCGGCGGTTCCCGGACGGCCCGTGGGCCCGGCTGCCCCCGAGGTGACCACACCTGCCGGGCCCGCGCTCATCGACGAGCTCGGCGCCGCCGCCGACCGGCGCCGCCATGCCGTACCGGATCTGATCCCGGACACCCGCCAGGCCGGGACGCTCGCGCTGTCGCGCCCGCTCGCCTCGGTCACGAAGCTGTTCGACGGGCTCGACCCGCTCAAGGGCGTCCCACTGCTCACCTACCGGCTGTGCGTGAAGACCGCCGAGATCGCCTGCTCGGCCACGCAGCCGCTGGTCAAGCCCGTGGTCGCCGACGTCACCGGCGACGGCGCGCCCGACCTGGCCGCCAACCTAGTGCCCACAGCCGGCGCCGAGGGCACGGTCGGGCTCGGCTTCACGACGCGGCGGCTCAGTGACGAGCCGCTGGAGGCGACGGTCTGGGCCGAGTACGACGGCCGCGTGGCCATCGGCTTCTCCGGCGACCTCTCGCGTGCCGACCAGGGCACGTTCAGCGTCGACCTGGACGGCAAGAGCGTCAGGGCGAGCGTCAAGCGCACCGAACCCGGCGACCGCGTCGCCACCATCGCCGGGCTGCCCGGCAAGAGCGCGGTCCGCCTGACCCAGACGCCCGCCGCCACCCGCTTCACCGCCACCGCGCGGCTCGACCGCCCGCGCCTGGAGGTGACCAGCTCGGCCCCGGCCAAGCTGGAGGCGCTCGCCGTCAGCGGCGGCCAGACCACCCAGGTGGTCCTGGACAAGCTGCGCGCCCGTACCACCGTCGAGCTCGTCAGGGGCGCCGCCACCGAGGCGCGCTTCCGCTCCGGCGCCGCCATCGGCCGCGCCGAACTGCGCACCTACGCCTACCGCGACGGCCGTCTGGCCCGCCTGGCCGAGATCGCCGTCGACCGCGTGCCGCCCACCTTCACCGCCCGCTACGGCAGGCAGCGCCTGTCCGTCGACTCCGGCACGCCGCGGGCCCGCTCGGCGACGATCACCTACTTCGACCGCGCCGCCGACAAGACCGTGCTGAAGGCGGCGCTGCGCGGGCTGCCCGCGAGCGTCACGCTGCAGCACGACCTCGCCGCCCATCGCGTCACCCACACCTCCAGCTCGGCGCTCGGCCGCTTCGAGGTCCTGCTGCAGCGCAACGAGGGCGCGATCGCCACCCCGCGCGGCGGCCACGTCACCATGATCAAGAACGGCGCCGCCGTCGGGGTGTCGGCCCTGATGAGCGGCCTGTCCGGCTTCGACGTCACCTACGGCGCCGCGCCCCGCGCCCACCTGAAGACCGGAGCGGGCGGCAACTCCTTCACCGGCGCCGCCAGCATCGACGGCACGCACCTGGCCCGCCTGGAGATCTCCAACACGCCCGCCGAGGTGGACGTCGCCCTCGACCCCGCCGCACGGACCGCCGAATACACCGCCAAAGGCGTCATCGACACGCTGCGGGCCGCGTACACGAACGCGAAGACCGGCCCGACCGTCGAGGGGACCGTGCGCGGCATCCGGGACCGCGTGAAGGCCACGTGGGAACTGGGCGAACGCTCGACGGTCGAGGCCAGCACCGCCTCCCGCCTGCGCGACATCACCCTGTACGCCAACCGGGCACACGTCACCAAGACCCTGTCCTCGGACCAGAGCGCGAAGGGCGGCGCCGAACTGCGCGCGACGGTCGCCGGGCTGCGCAAGCGGGTGACGCTGACGACCGGCCCCACCTCCCTCACCTGGGACGCCGACGCCTCCGTCCGATCCGTCTCCGCCAGCGCCAGGGCCGCGGTGGGCGGACGGGACTTCCGCGCCGCCGCCGAGGTCAAGGACATGCCCGCCCGGTTCGAGGCGTCCTGGGGCCCGGACGGCTACCGCTTCGACGGCACCGGCGGCCCCGTCGGCGAGGCCGCCCTGGCGGTCACCAACCACGACGGCGCCCAGGCGCCCGCGGGCCCCCACCTGGCCGCCCACTACGACCAGGCCACCGGCGACCTGGACGCCAGCGTGCGGATCAAGGGACTGCGGACGGCCACGTTCGCCCCCTCGGGCGAGGGCTTCGCCGCCGAGGTACGCGGCGCCCCCCAGACCCTGGCCCTGGACGCCGACCTGTCCGTGGCCGACCTCCGCTACGGCGCCCTGGGCACCGTGGGCCCGTTCCCCGGCCGGCTGGCGGTCTCGGCTGGCGGCGGCAAGATCACCTACGCGGGCACCCGCCTGGACGTGAAGGGCCAGGTCTGGCTCGGCAAGTCCGCGGCGCTGCGCGCCCTCCGCCCCGCCCCCGTACTCAAGAACGGCCTCTCCCTGACCGCCGCCGGAGCCACCGGGGACGGGGCGTTCTGCGTGGCGGGGAAAGGGTGCTTCGGGGTGCGGGCGCATCTGGACCTGACCGGGCTGCCCGAGCAGGTCACCGTGGACACCGCCGCCAAGACGTTCACGTTCTCCGGCTACCGTCCCAAGAGCCGCACCCTGCGCCTCTACCTCCACAGCACCGTCCTGGCCCAGGTCACGGCGTCGGCCACCCTGCGCGGCCTGCCGGAGCGGATCACGAAGCTGGACCTGGGCCCGTTCGAGGCGGGCAACGCCGCCTACCGGATCGAGCCCGCGGCCACGCTGGGCTCGCTCGACCTGCGGGCCGAGACGGGTGACATCAGGGGGAGCCTGTCGATCGATCCGGTGCCCGCGGCGGTGGCCGTACAGGGGAGCTATGGGGCGCAGACCCGCGTCCGCGTGCGGAACTCCGCGGCCGTGCGGCGGCTCGCGGCCAAGGTGACGGTCAAGGGCAAGGGCAGCGGCGAACTGCGGCTGGGCGACGTGCCCAAGACCTTCTCCGTGGACGCCGACGCCTCCGCCGCCGGGCTCAAGGTTCCCGCGGTCACCTACAAGGCGGACGCGGGGACGCTGGACGGGTTCATCGGGGTGGAACGCGGGCTGGCCGATCCGAGCGGGAAGCTGGGCGACGTGTCGCTGGCCGTCAAGGATCTGGCGGCGGAGACGACCGTCCGGCTGAACCCGGACCAGTCGCTGGACCTGGTGTCGCGGCCGAAGCCGACCGGGCTGCTGAAGGTGCGCGCCGGGCTCACCGTCGAGGCCATGGCGCCGCAGCGGATCGCCGTCAGCAAGGAGGTGCCGCACGCGGCCGGGTTCCTCAGCTACCACGTCGGCGGCGCCTTCGGGCTGGGGCGCAGCACGGTCGATGACCTGTCGCTGGGCATCAGGGGCCTGTCGTGGCTGAAGATCCGGCCGGGGAAGGTCCCGTTCGGGCTCAAGGCGCCGCCCGCGCTCGGGTACGTGACGCCGGGCTTCGAGGGCCAGTACACCCGCCTGGACCTGCGGGCCGACGGCGTCGACCTGCGCCCGGACGTACGGCTGGACGTGAAGCTGAGCAGGAAGATCGGCGAGGACCTGTTCAAGGAGAGCGTGCGCCTCGTCCCGACCGGTGACCTGGCGCTGCGCCGCTACGACCAGCGCATGCGCCGCATCGGCGCCAAGCAGCGCATCAGCACCGCCGGGCTGCAACTGGCCTGCCTGACCCTGGACGCCAAGCCGGGCTTCGCCGCGGGCGGCGCCAACGCCATCACGCTGCGCGGCACCGACGGCCCGCAGATGGTCTCCCTGCTCGACCCCGGCGGCCGCGCGCCCGACTACGCGGTGGACCTGCTCACCCACTTCATGTCGCCGTTCCCGGGCGCGGACTGGCAGGTGGCCGGGGTGAAAGCCGGGAAGTGTGGCTGAGGAATGCCCGGATCTGACTTACTAGAGGGGGATGTGTCGCTGAGTCGCGGGAGCTGACCGATGGGCGAGCCGCTGCGCGTGGCCGGACGGGCCGTGCACGAGCTCCTGGACAAGCAGAAGGTACGGCTGGCGCGCGAGCTCGTCTCCGGCTTCGTGGCCGAGATCCCCTTCTACCGCGAGTTACCCGCGGAAGAGCTCAGCGACGACATCTTCCGCATCACCGAGGAGAACCTGCGCCTGGTGTCCCGGCTGTTTCGCGAGCGGCGCCTGCCCAGGCCGGAGGAACTGGAGCCGTCCTCCGCCTCGGCCGCCCGCCGGGCCCAGGAAGGGGTGCCGCTGGAGGCCATCCTGGCCGCCTACCACCTGGGCGCCGGCCGCATCTGGAACCTGGTGACGACGGACGCGCGGCCGGAGGAGGTGTCCGACGCGCTGGCCGCCGGCCGGATCATGCTCGGCTACACCGAGGCCGTGACCACCGCCGTCTGCGCCGCCTACCAGCAGGAACGCGAGAGCATGGTGAGCCAGGACCAGCACGCCCGGCACGCCGCCATCACCGCGCTGCTCAGCGGCGAGACCCAGGCCGGTGCCGGCATCCGGCTGGCCGCCCGCTACCTGGTGCTGGCGGTGACGCTCGGCGTCCATCCCGACGAGCGCTTCGGCGCGGTCGCCGGGCGGCGCAAGCTGCACCGCGTGCGCGACGCCGTCCAGAAGCACGCCGCCGAGCCGGTGCTGTCGCTGCTCGAACCCGCCGGCGGGCTCATCCTGGTGCCCGACCTCGACTGGTGCGCCGCGGCGGCGCTGGTCGCTTCGATGGCGGAGGCGGCCGGGGTCGAGGTGCGGGCGGCGGCGGAGGTCGCCGCGCCCGAGGGCGTGGCCGCGGCGGCGCGGCTGGCCCAGGAGGTGCTCGACGTGGTCCACCTCTTCCACCACCCGGCCGGGCTCTACCGGCTGGCCGACGTGCTGCTGGAATACCAGCTGACCCGGCCGAGCGAGGCGATGAGCGGACTGGCCACCCTGCTCGACCCGCTCACCGACAACCCCGACCTCCTGCAGACGCTCACCGTCTACCTGGAGACCGGCCTGGACCGCAGGCGCACCGCCGAACGGCTGCACGTGCACCCCAACACCGTCGACTACCGGCTGCGCCGGGCGGTCACCCTGACCGGTCTCGACCCGGTGGACCCGGCGCAGCTGCAGAGCATCGGGGCGGCGCTGGCCGCCCGGCGCGTCACGAACCGGCCGGGACCTCTGCCGGACTCCGCCGCCTGAGCAGGAAGCCCGCCGCGGCCGCGGTGAAGAACATGATCACGCCGTAGGTGGCCGAGGGCACGGCCATCTGCGGGATGGCCAGCAGCCCCATCGCCACCGTGATCGACAGGGTGGCGTTGTGGATGCCGATCTCCATGCAGGACGCGATCGCCTGCTCGCGCCCCACCTTGAACAGGCGCGGCGCCCAGTAGCCGATCGCCAGGCTGAGCACGCTGAAGACCAGGGTGATCAGCCCGACGTCGCGGATGTAGCCGCCGATGTTGGCGCGCTCCTGCAGGACCACGCCGACGACGACCAGGAAGAGGATGATCGCCGAGGCGATCTTGACGGGCTTGTGCATGCGCTCGGCGAACGCGCCGAACCGCGCCCGCACGAGCATGCCGATCGCCACCGGCACCAGCACGAGCGCGAAGACCTGCAGGCTCTTGTCGAACTGCAGGCCCAGCGCGCCCGACTCCGCGCCGAAGTAGTTGATGGCCAGGTTCGTCACCAGCGGCATCGTGAACACCGCGAGCACCGAGTTGATGGCGGTCAGCGTCACGTTGAGCGCGACGTCGCCGCCGAACAGATGGCTGTAGAGATTGGCGGTCGTCCCGCCGGGGGAAGCGGCCAGCAGCATCATGCCCACCGCCAGCACGGGCGGCAGGTCGAACAGCAGCACCAGGCCGAGGCACAGTGCGGGGAGCAGGAGGATCTGGCACACGAGCGCGATCACGCTCGCCTTCGGATAGGCCAGCACGCGGCGGAAGTCCGCCACGGTCAGGCCGAGCCCCAGGCCGAGCATGATGATGGCCAGGGCGATGGGCAGGAGGACGCTGGCAAGGCTCATAGAAGCGGGGTCCTGACTGTACGGGTGACGATGGCCGCGAAGTTCCGCATGCCGAGGGCGTTCGGATGGAACGGCGTGGCCGCCGACGCGGGGACGTAGGGCTCGATCCAGCGGACGCTGGAGGACTTGCAGGGATCGTGGCCCTCGCTCGGTGTCTGGAAGTCGACGAAGCCGACTCCCTGTGCCGCCGCCTGCTCCCGGAGGGCCTGGTTGAAGTAGGCGATGGTGGCGCGGATGTAGTTGGCGTCGACGGCGAGCACCGGGACCCGGGGCCAGCAGCCGTTCCTGGGGGCGTAGGTGCCGTAGCCTACGACGAAGATCCGGGCTTGGGGAGCGCGGGAGCGGATGTCGCGGATCAGCTGGTCGAGGCGGGGGCGCAGGGCGTCGGTGCCGTCGCGGAAGCGGTCGCGGCCGTTGTCCTGGTACTCGTCGTGGCAGGGGTCGCCGGGCAGCAGGCTCAGGCAGTCCTCGATGAAGCCGGTCAGGTCGAGGTCGTTGGCGCCGATCTGGACCGTGACCAGGGTGGCGTCCGGGCCGACGGCGTCGAGCTGGGGCGGCACGCTGCCCAGGTCGGTGCGCTGCGACTCGTACATGTCCTGGATATCGGCGCCGGAGCACGTGACGTCACGCAGGGAGCCGCCGAGATCGCGCGACGACAGGTGGGCGTAGTTGCGGTCGGAGCGGAAACAGCCGAGCTGGGGCAGGATCTGGTTCGGGATGAGCGGGCCGGAGGCGGCCGAGTCGCCGAGCGCCACGTACACCTCGGCGGCCGCGTGCGCGGGCGGCGCCACGGTGAGGACGAGTGCGGCGGCCGTGCACAGGGTGAGTAATCGACGGATCATCGTGCGCTCCCTAGCGTCGGAACGGACCGGTGACTTCGTAGGTGATGCCGCCCGTGCCCGCCGTCTCGCCGCTGGTGCCGCGCTGGGAGGAGAAGTACAGGCGGCTGCCGTCGGGGGAGAAGGCGGGGCCGGTGATCTCCGAGCGCGACTGGCCGTCCAGGCGCATGATCGGGGCCACGACCCGGTCGGGCGTGATGACGTTGATCTCCATGTTGCCGCCGTCCTCGGCGACGTACAGGTCTCCGGCGCTGCTGCCGGTGATGTTGTCGACGCCGTCGAGCGAGCCGCCGCCTTCGTAGACGGTGCCGAGCACGTTGCGGCCGGCGTCGTAGAACCAGACCTTGCGGTCGCCCTTGGCGGTGAAGTAGCAGACGCCGCCCGCGTAGTGGCAGCCCTCGCCGCCGTTGAAGTGCAGGGCGTCGCTCACCTGGTGCCTGGTCTGACGCTCCAGTACGGCGGGGCCGGGATCGGGCACCCGCTTCCAGGCCGGCCCGGCGCAGAGCACGTCAAGACGGCCGCTCGACAGGTCGCCCCAGGTGTTGGGGACGAACCGGTAGAAACAGCCGTCCGACTCGTCTTCGGTCAGGTAGATGACCCCGTGGTCGGGGTCGCAGGCGGCCGCCTCGTGCTTGAAGCGGCCCATGGCGTTGCGCGGCTGGGCGGAGCGCACGCCGTACGGGTCGGTCTCGTAGACCCTGCCGCGGAAGATCTCCTCACACGACAGCCACGTGTTCCACGGCGTGGCCCCGCCGGCGCAGTTGAGGTTGGTGCCGGACAGGATGCGGTAGGCGCGCTCCACCGATCCGTCGGCCCTGAACTTGATGGCCGAGGCGCCGCCGGCGAGCGGGATCTCGGAGTTGGAGACGTAGATCCAGCCGGTGGTGTCGGGGAAGCAGGCGCCGCCGTCGGGGGCGGGATGCCATCGGGCGCCGCCGACGGTCTGGCCGGAGCGGGCGATGATCCGGCCGGTGAACCCGGCGGGCAGCGCCATGCCGTTGGCGTCGGGCGGGCCCAGCGGGCCGTAAGGACTCAGCCCTGCGGAGGCGTGGGCGGCTTGTTGCCAGAGTGAACCGGAGAAGGCGGCGGCGGAGACGGCGAGGAGGAACGTGCGTCGCTGCATGGCACACACCATGAGGCGGGCTCGCGGATCTGTGAATTGGGTGGGGCGGCAAACCTGGGGCGGGTTTCCTGTGACCCATCACAAAGCCCCTTGACGCCGGTGAAGGCCGCCTGGTCAGTCGACGCCGGGCGCGAAGAACCCCATCGACATCTCCTTGCCCGCCGCGACCTCTTCGGGGGTGGCCGTGCCCGACGCCGTGATGGCCGTCTCCCAGGCCAGCACCGACGCGAGGGAGTAGCGCTGGGCCTCCTCGGAGTTCGCCGCCTCGACCGGGTCGTCGCCCTCCTTGACCTCCCCGGCCAGGAACAGGGCGAGGCCGAGCAGGGCGCCGTCCCAGCCGGGGCCGACGGTGAACGCGCCGGCGCCGCTCTGGGCCATGGCCAGCGGGACGGTGTGCTCCAGGACGAAGTCGGTGCGCTCGTCGCCCGCCTGGCTGAGCCGTACCTCGATGACGCTGGTGGCGTCGCCGAAGGTGACCTTGTAGCGGGCGGGCGGCTCGCACTCCAGGATCTCGCCCCCCGCGTTGCCCTCCAGCTGGAACGTTCCGCCGACGCGCAGGTCGCCGCTGATCGGCATGAGCCAGCGCTTGATGCGGTCGGGGTCGGTCAGGGCCTCCCAGACGTCGTCCACGGCGGCGTCGTAGGTGCGGCTCATGACGACGGACACGCTCTCCTCGTCGCGCGTGACGTCGCGGCGGGTGGCGTTGATGTGGGCGGCGATGTCGATCATGATTCTCTCTTCTCGTCGGTTTCTTCTTCGGCGGTCTTGCGGCGCTCGCGCTTGCCGCGGGCGAGTTCGGTGGCCAGGGCGTCGAGGTGCTGGGCCCAGAACCTGCGAAACGGCTGCAACCACACGTCGACCTCCTGCAGGGGGGCGGCGTTGACGGCGTAGAGCCGCCGCACGCCTTCTGCCCGCACGGTCGCGAACCCCGACTCCCGCAGGACCCGGAGATGCTGGGACACGGCCGGCTGCGAGATGCCGAACTCCGCCTGGATGGCGGTGGTCAGCGAGCCGGAGGTCTGCTCGCCGCCGGCGAGCAGTTCCAGGATCCGGCGCCTGACCGGGTCGCCGAGGACGTCGAATGCGTGCACGGCCCCACTATCGCAGTGCCCGCTTATATTAGTCAATGCTTATATAGGCGGGGTTTATTCGGTGGCGCCGCGCCCGTCCGCCGCGTACCGTCGATCACCTCCCCACCTACCACATGAACCGGACGGAACCGTGTCTCGTCGCCGTCCGATGGCTGCCCGGTCGCCGATCCACGTCGGCTCGACCGGCAGGGCCCGTGGGCTTTCGCCGCGACGGGCACTTTTGCCGTTCAGCCGGTCAGCAGCCGCCTGATCGCCTCGGGCGGCTGCACGCCGGAGACCGGCCGGGCGCCGTCGATCACCAGGGACGGCACGCCGCTCACCCCCTGGGCCGCGGCCCGCCGCTCGTCGTCGCGCACCTCCTCGGCGTAGGCGTCGCCGGGCAGGGGCACACCGGGCAGCACCTCCTCACGCAGCGCGTCCAGTGCCCCGGGATCGGCGATGTTCGCGCCCTCGGTGTGGTACGCGCGCAGCAGCCGCTCCACCATCTCCTCGCCCTTGCCGTGATCCCGGCCGAGCTTCCAGAGCCGGTGGGCGTCGAAGGTGCTCACCGGCCTGGCCAGGTGCAGGTTGAGCTCCAGCCCGTCGGCCGCGCCGGTCGTCCTGATCAGCTCGGCGCGGGCCGGGGCGCGCTCGCCCCACCACTCCCGCAACGCCTCCTCGGCCGTGGGCCCGGGAGTACGGCCCGCCCCCGGGTCGAGCTCGAAGCTACGCCACACGATCTCCGGCGGATCGGCCAGCCCTTCCAGCGCCCGGGACAGGCGGCGCTTGCCGATGTAGCACCAGGGGCAAAGGATGTCGGCGTAGATCTCAAGTTTCATGACGGCATCCTGCAACCTCAAGTGCGGTTGAGTTCAAGCCGGGCCGAGGTAGCCGGGCGGCGGGCGGTCACCGGCGGGCGTACCCGTCTGGCGCCCGGCCAGGAAGGAACGCAACGCCTTCAGGTACGGCCCCGGCCGATCGGCGTAGACCGCGTGCCCGGCGCCCTCGACGTAGACCAGCGCGCCCGGCGGATAGTCACGGATCGACGACCACGGCTGGAAGTCGCACGACCCCTTGACCACCAGCACCGGCACCCCGCTCGTGCCCGGCGGCTCGACGTCGCGCGGCGCCAGGCTCGCGTACCCGCCCGACCCGCGCGGATGCGGCGCGGGTTCGGCCCCGGGGCAGTGGTGGGAGGCGGCGGCCAGCGCGCGGGCGCGGTCCAGGCGGGCGTCCAGCTCGCCGTCACCCGCGAACGAGAGCGCGGCCGTGGGCTCCACGCGCAGCAGCGCGTGGGTGACCAGCATGCGGGCGTCGACGTCAGCCATCCGCAGCGACTCGCCGGGGGCGGGGAAGCCCAGCACGGTCGGCGGGGGACGCAGCGGGGTGGGGGAGGAGAAGACCACGCGCTCCACCCGGCCGGGGAAGGCGCCCAGGTAGGCCGCCGCCAGCCGGGCGCCCTCGCCGTGGCCCACCAGTACGAGGCGCTCGGCGCCCAGCTCGTCGCGGATCGCCTCCAGGTCGGAGACGTCGCGCGGCAGGCCGTACCCGCGAGGGTCGCGCAGGCGCTCCGAGCGCCCGGTGCCGAGCGCGTCGTAGACGTAGACCTCGCGCCCGCCGCTCGCCAGTTGCCCGAAAAACGCGGCGTCCCCGGCCAGGTCGCCGCGTCCCTGCAGCACGACCACCGGCGCCGCGTCCGCCTTGCCGTCGGCCACCCGCACGTACGCCAGCCGCGAGCCGGTCGGCAGCTCCCACTCCCGCTGGCCCTCCACCCGGGCGGCGGGCGGCGGCGTGCCCGGCGGCTCGGTCAGCACCTGCGCGCAGACGTGCCAGACGACCACCGCCTCCACCCCGAGCAGCGCCACCGCCCGCACCCACCGCGCCCACCTGGCCGCCGGCCGCGGCACGCACAACAGCAGCCCGAGGTAGAACACCGAGGCGAAGACGGCCAGGCCCGCGACGCTGAACACCTGCGGCCCGGCCATCACCGTAGCCATCCCGGCCAGCGTGGCCAGGCCGAGGACCGGTGACAGCAGCAGCACGGCCAGCCCGCAGACCAGCCGACCCGCTACGCGGAAGAAGCGCCTCACACCGGCCGAAACTACCGACTCGCGGCTCCCGTGGTGGGTGGGATAGCGGTTTCCGGGGTGAATGCGGTGAAATATCGGGGAACTCTACGAGAGGTTTGGAGATCCCCCCATGCCGCTGTTCGACCTGCCGCTGGAACGCCTGCGCGGCTACCGCCCCGAGCGCGACGAGCCCGCCGACTTCGCCGCCTTCTGGACCCGGACCCTGGAGGAGGCCCGCGCCTTCCCCGCCGACCCCGTCTACACGCCCTATGACCTCCCGCTCGCCGGGGTGGAGGTGTTCGACGTCCAGTTCTCCGGCTGGGGCGGGGACCGGATCAACGGCTGGTTCATCGCGCCGCGCGGCGCCGAGGGGCCGCTGCCGTGCGTCATGCACTACATCGGCTACAGCGGCGGGCGCGGCTTCCCCCACGACCACCTCCTGTGGCCGAACGCGGGCTACGCGGTGTTCGTCGTGGAGACGCGCGGCCAGGGCGGCGCCAGCGTGGGCAGCCCGGGAGCCACCCCCGACCCGCGTGGCGGCGCCTCCGCCCAGGCGCCCGGCATGATGACCCGGGGCATCCTCGACCCGGACGACTACTACTACCGCCGCGTCTTCACCGACGCCGTCCGCGCCGTCGACGTGGCCCTCGCCCACCCTCTCGTGGACGGCTCCCGCGTCGTGGCCTCCGGCGGCAGCCAGGGCGGCGGCATCGCGCAGGCGGTCACCGGGCTGCGCGACGACGTGGCCGGGGCCCTGATCGACGTGCCGTTCCTGACCCACTTCCGGCGCGCCCTGGAGATCACCGGCCGCGACCCGTACCAGGAGATCGTCCGCTATCTGGCCAGCCTGCGCGGCAACGCCGACCAGGTCTTCCGCACGCTGTCCTACTTCGACGGGCTCAACTTCGCCGCCCGCGGGAACGCTCCGGCTCTGTACTCGGTGGCGCTCATGGACGACGTCTGCCCGCCGTCCACCGTCTTCGCCGCCTACAACCACTGGCAGGGCCCCAAGGAGATCACCGTCTGGCCCTGGAACCAGCACGAGGGCGGTGGCGGCTTCCAGCGCGAGGAGCAGGTGCGCTACCTGTTCAAGCTCTTCACGTCCTGAGGCTCTTCACGTCCTGAGGACGGGCGGGGCCCCGGCGCGCGGGGCCCCGCCCGCGGATCAGGCGGGCTTCTCCATCACGACGAAGGAGACGCCGCCCTGGTCGTCGGCGCCCGCGTCCAGGGACTTGTCCTCCAGGACGCTCGCGGCCACCGGGTCGAGGTAGACGCGGGCGCCCTCGGTCTCGACCACCTCGTCCAGCGGCTCGGGCGCCGAGGCCAGTGTCAGGGTCAGCGATCCCGCGCTCTCGCCCTTCGACGAGATGCGGACGCCGCTCTGCGCCGGCTCCGGCGTGGTCGCGGTGAGATCCCGGATGGCCTGGGCTGCGGTAGGTGTCAGGGTGAGCACTAGGGCTCCTCCTCGTTCTCGGCGTGCATGAGTTGCCTGCCCTTCCCGTTATCGCGCGCCCCAATCATCCTGACGAAAATTCTTTGCCGGTGGTGACTTCCGGGATCACGGCCGCTCAGCGGCCCCGTAGGAGATCAGGAGCCGGGTGTCGCGCTTGTCGATCACCAGGCAGTCGGCGGGCGGCGTGACGGACGCGGGCAGGTCCCACGCCTCGACGCGCAGGCCGTCCGCGGCGGGGCGGCCCGCCTCCTGCCAGGCGGTCACGTGCGCGGCCAGGCCGTCGGCGAGCTCAGGCCCGCGCGGGCCGAAGCCGAGCGCGGCCAGCTCGCCGGTGAGCACCGCCAGCCCGCCGTCCACGGCCAGGCCCGAGGTCATCCTGACGCCACCATGGGCGACCGGCGCGGGCGGCAGCAGCTTGGAGTCGCCGTAGAGCGTGCACCAGCGGGGATCGTGGATCGCCAGCCAGAGGCTCAGCCCGACGCTGACCTCGCCCATCCCGGCGCGCACGCCGGTGCGCACCTCGGCGACGGGCTCCTGCGCCAGGGCGCGCGCCACGTCGCCCACCTCGCGCGGCTGGGGCAGGAACAACGTGAGCCCGTCGGCCGCCTGCCACAGCCGCTCCGGTCCCGCCGCGGCGCCGCGCATCCGCATGAAGCCGGCCGGCACCACCGAGACGCTGCTCCAGCGGCCCGGCGCGCGCTCGAACGCCGCGGAGACCTGCACCCCGCGCAGGTCGAGCGGGGCGACCAGCCGTCCGCCCGGCGCGAGCTGCGCCGCCCACGCGGGCGCGAGGTCCCAGACGCCGACGGTCGCGATGATCCGGTCGTACGGCGCGCCGCCGGGGAAACCGGCCGCCCCGTCCGCGCACTCCACGCGGACCTCGGGGAATCCGGCACCGGCCAGGTGGTCGCGAGCCCGCCGTACCAGATCGCCGTCGATGTCGACGGTGATCACCTGGCCGCCGGGCGCGGTCAGCGACCACAGCAGGGCGGCGTTGTAGCCGGTGCCCGCGCCGATCTCCAGCACCCGGTGGCCGGGCTCCACGCCGAGCTGGTCGAGCATCGTGGCCATGATGGCGGGCTGGGAGGAGGAGCTGATCGGCAGGCCGTCCTCGTCGCGCTTGGTGACGATGGGCTCGTCGCGGTAGGCCTCGCGCGGGTCCACCTCCGGCAGGAACAGGTGCCGCGGCACCGTGCGCAGGACCCCGGCCACCCGCTCGCTGATCTCCGCATGCTGCAGCAACTGCCGGACCATGGCCTCCCGCGCCTGCCTCATGGCTTGATTATCACGCCTGTCCGCCCTTCTGCTAGGAATGCGCACGTGCTTACCGGAGACCGCGTGCGCATGCGCGCCATCGAACCGTCGGATGCCGTCTTCCTGCTGCGCTGGCACACCGATCCCGAGGTGATGCGCTGGCTGGAGGACCCGTACCCGCCCTCGCTGGCCGCGCTGACCCGGCAGCTCGAGGAGCGCAAGCCCGACTCCTACGAGAGCCTCACCCTGATGATCGACGACCTGGACGGGCGGACGATCGGCATCTGCGCGCTGCGCGGCGCCGAACCCGAGACCGGCAACGCCACCCTGGACATCTACCTGGGCGAGAAGGACACCTGGGGGCAGGGCTACGCGACCGACGCGATGCGGGTGATCTGCCGCTACGGCTTCCAGAAGATGCGCCTGCACCGGATCGGCCTGACCGTCGTCGCCGAGAACGCCGCGGCCCGGCGCGTCTACGAGAAGGTGGGCTTCGTCGAAGAGGGCTGCCAGCGCGAGTCGTTCCGGCGCGACGGACAGTGGCACGACCAGATCGTCATGGGGCTGCTGGAGGGCGAACTGCGCTGAGCCCGAACGCGGCGGCGTTCTGCCGGGCCCAGGTGGCGAAGGAGCGCGGCGCCCGGCCGAGCACCCGTTCGACGTCCGGGCTGATCTTCTGCTCCTCGGCCGTCGGCTCGCCGAGGATGTCCAGCGTGCCGTCGGCCACCGCCTCGGGCATGTACGCGAGCATGCGGGCCCTGGCCTCGGCGCGGGTCAGCTCGGTGAAGGCCAGTTCCTCGCCCAGCGCGTCGCCCAGGGCCGCGGCCATCTGACGGGGCGTGATCAGCTCCGGCCCGGTCAGCACGTACGTCCGTCCGTCGTGGGCCGTGTCCCGCAGCGCGGCGGCTCCCACCTCGGCGATGTCGTCCGGATGGACGACCGGCAGCGGCACGTCGGCGAACGGCGCGAAGACCTCCCGCCGCGCGCGCACCGTCTCGGCCCAGGCGTAGGCGTTGGAGGCGAAGCCGCCGGGCCTGATCACCGTCCAGCCGAGGCCGCCGGCCTTGGCCTGGTCCTCGAAGTGCCGCACCCGCAGGCCGTGGCCGGGCGACTCGGGCCGGGTCGCGGCCGACTGCGAGGTCAGGACCACGAGCCGGCGGACGCCCGCCGCCTTGACCGCCGCCATCACCGCGGCGTCGGTCTCCGGCGCCAGCACCGGCGGCACCATGAGGAACGCCGCCCGCGCGCCCCGCAGCGCCGGGCCGAGCGTGGCCGGGTCGGTCAGGTCGGCGGCGACCGTGCGGACGCCCTGGGGCGCGTCGGCGGCGGTGATCCGGCGGGCGACGGCGGTGACCTGCTCGCCCGCCTCGTGCAGCGCGCGCACCAGCGCGCGGCCGACGTTCCCGGTGGCTCCCGTGACAACGAACATGAGGTTCTCCAGTTAGTTAGTTGGCTGACTGAAAAGAACCCTAGCACAGGTTCGCCGCTATAGTGAGTCAGGTGACTGACTCGAAGGGTTCCACGCGGGTGCGGGCGGCCGGCGCCAAGCGGCAGCGGCTCATGAGCGCCGCCGCCGAGGTCGTCCACCGGCAGGGCGCCGAGCGGACCACGATCGCCGACATCGCCCGCGCCGCCGACGTCCCCGTGGGCAACGTGTACTACTACTTCAAGACCAAGGACGAACTCGTCGCCGCCGCGCTGTCGGAGCACGCCAGACGGCTGGGCGAGCTCACCGGCCGCCTGGACGAGCTGCCCGATCCGCGGGCCCGGCTCAAGGGGCTGGTCGAGGCCTGGGTGAGCCAGCGCGAACTCGCCGCCCGCTACGGCTGCCCCACCGGCACCCTCGCCGCCGAACTCGACAAGCGCGCCGAAGGCGGGCTCGACGCCGAGGCGGGGCGGGTGATCCGGCTGCTGCTCGACTGGGCCGAACGCCAGTTCCGCGAGCTCGGCCTGCCCGGCCCCGACGGCCTCGCCCTCACGCTCGTCGGCGCCTACCAGGGCATGTCGCTCCTGGCCAACGCCCTGCGCGAACCCGGCGTCATGGACCGCGAGGGCGCGCGCCTGCTGGCCTGGCTGGACTCCTTGTAGGCCCCGCCGTACCCTGCCCTCCACGGTACGGCGGGGCGGCGCCCTCAGCCCGCGAAGGCGGGCATGATCCGGTCGTGGATCAGCCGGAGCTGGGTGTCCACGTCGGCCACGTCCGGCAGGTCGCGGCCCATGAACTGCTTGACCAGCGTCGCGTCGGTCACCGCCAGGATCATGTGGTTGACCCCCGCCGGCTCGATCTCTCGCTTGATCTTGGCCACGCACTCCTCGGGCGTGCCGGCGATGGACAGGCGCTCGCCGATCTCCGGGGTGGTGAGCTCGATGGCGCGGGCCAGGTCCCCGGCGCCGAGCGCCTCCACCACGGGCTTCATCGCGTTGGGGTTGACGCCGTTGCGCTCCAGTTGCTCGGCGGGCATCGACGAGGCGTACAGGCCGACCATGCTGCGGGCGGCCTCCTTGGCGACGGCCGAGTCCGGGCCGGTGGCGAAGACGACCCAGGCGCCGATGTCCAGCGTGGACGGGTCCTTGCCCGCCTTCGCCGCGCCGGCGCCGAACTGCTCGACCAGGTAGTCGTAGGCCTCGCGCGTGTAGCTGAGGGCGTGGTGGACGCCGTCGGACAGTTCGCCGGCCGCCTGGAAGGAGCGCGGGCCGCGCATGGCGCCGAACTTGACCGGTACCCGCTCCTGCACCGGCCGGGCGAAGGTGAACAGGCCGTTGTAGGTGAAGAACTCGCCCTGGTGGGTGATGGCGCCGGTGTCGAGCAGGGTGCGGACCACGTGGGCCGCCTCCTTGACCCGCGACAGGGGTTTGGAGACGGTCCAGTCGATGCCGTACTGGGCGAGGAGCCCGAAGTTGCCGCAGCTCAGCACCACTTCGGCGCGCCCGCCGCTGAGCTCGTCGAGCGTGGCGGCGGCCTGGGCGATGAGGGACGGCTCGCGCAGCACGACCGAGGAGACGCTCGGGCCGAACCGGATGCGCGAGGTCTGGAGCGAGGCGGCGGCGAACAGCAGCCACAGGTCCTTGTGCCAGGTCTCGTCGGCCGCGTAGCAGGCGTGGAAGCCCAGGTCGTCGGCGAGCTTGATCGAACGCAGGGAGTCGGTCAGCGGGTAGTCGGGGAGCATCACGTAGCTGAACTTCATGGGGAACCTGCCTTCTGGGGGATGGCGTCGCCGGCGGGGGCGGCGCCGTGCTCGTACGGCCGGGCGGCCACCAGATAGACCAGCCCGGCGGCGACGACCGCCACGCCGGACAGCAGCACGAGGTAGCCGTCGTACCAGGGCGCGTCGGGTGTGCGGGGCCAGACCATGTTGAGGATGGCCAGCACGCCGTACACCAGGGCCGCGATGTTGACCGCGAGCCCGGCGGCGCCCAGCGTGAAGGGCCCGGACGGACGCCAGCCGCGCAGCCGCGCCCGCAGCGCGGCGAGGACGACCATCTGGAAGCCCAGGTAGATGCCGAGGACCGCGAACGAAATGATCTTCACCAGCGCGTCCGCGGAGATGACGGAGCCGAGCACCACGAGCGCGGGCACGACGGCCGCCACCAGCAGCGCGTAGGGCGGGATGTGGCGCACGGGGGAGAAGCGCTTGAAGATCCGGCTGCCGGCGATCATGTCGTCGCGGGCGTAGGAGTAGAGCAGGCGGCCGGCGGCGGCCTGCAGGCTGAGCGCGCACGACAGGAACGACAGCAGCACCACGCCGAGCACCACCCGCAGCCCGCCCTCGCCGAACGCGGCGGTGAGCACGCCGGTCACCGGGTCCGTGCTCGTGCCGCCGATCACCGCGGCGAAGTCCGGCACGGCCAGCAGCAGCGCCAGGCAGACGAAGGTGGCGGCGGCGCCGCCGACGTAGATGGTCATGCGCATGGCCTTGGGGATGCGCCGGGTGGGGTCGGGCACCTCCTCCGCGACGTCGCCGCACGCCTCGAACCCGTAGTACTGGAAGATCCCGATCAGCCCGGCCGCCAGGAAGGCGGTGAAGTATCCGGACCCGCTGCCCGCGCCGAACGTGTCGAACAGCACCCCCAGCCCGTGATGGCGCTGCGTCAGCAGCAGCCAGCCGCCCACGGCCAGCGCCCCGGCCAGCTCCGCCGCGAATCCGACGATGGCCGCGACCGCCAGCGCCCGCGTCCCGGCCAGGTTGATCGCCAGCGCCACCCCGATGATCACCACCGCGCCCAGGATCGTGTTCCAGGTGCTCACCCCGATGCCGAGGAACGCCGACAGGTACGGCCCCGCCCCGTAGGCCACGCTGGCGATCGTCACCAGGAGCGCCACGAGGTAGACCCACCCGGTCATCCACGCCCACCGCCGCCCCCACAGCCGTCGTGCCCACGGGTAGATGCCGCCGGTCAGCGGGTACTGCGAGACGATCTCCCCGAAGACCAGCGCCACGAGGAACTGCCCGGCGCCCACGAGCACCAGGCTCCAGATCATCGGCGGCCCGCCCGCCGCCAGCGAGGTGGCGAAGAGCGTGTAGATCCCGACGACGGGGGAGAGGTAGGTGAACCCGAGCGAGAAGTTCGCCCACAGGCTCATCTCCCTGCGGAACTCCGAGGTGTAGCCGAGGTCGGCCAGGCGCCGGTCATCCGTCGAGCTCATGGAGCAGCTCCTCGCCCGAGACCACCGTGTGCGCGAAGTGGCGGTGCATCCAGGCCAGGTGGCCGGCCCGGGAGTGGACCAGCCGCAGGGTGTCCCAGTTGGGGAACTCCTGCTGGAGGACGTGCTCGGTCATCAGCTCCGGCGCGACCTCGTACACGTGCTCGAACCGGGTGATCGCCACCTCGGTCACAGGTACGGCAGGCGGTGGCGACATTTCATCCGACCGGCGATATTTCATGATGGTGCTCCGTATGCCTGGTCGAGCAGGTACTTGCCCGGGTTCATGATGTTGTTGGGGTCCAGCGCCCGCTTGATCTGGAGCATCACCTCGAAGCCGCCGCCGAGCTCCTGCGGCACCAGGTCCACCTCGCCCTCGCGGCACGAGCCGTGGCAGGCGCTGATCGACCCGCCGTGGGCCAGGGCCACCGCCGCCAGGTCCCGCTTGGCGCGTACCCAGGCCGCCCACGCCCGGTCGTCCAGGCGCTGCTCCCAGATGCCGATGTCGATCTCGGTCAGGTAGTCGGCGCCGGTCGCGCCGTTGGTGTAGGCGAACATGCCCCAGTCGTCGAAGACGTCGCTCTCGCGGCGCAGCCGGTCGGCGATCTCGTGCCAGGCCAGGCGGACCGAGGGGAGGTTGGTGTAGTTGATCGAGGCGTCCTCGCAGTGCCAGCTCATCGGCGCCACCTGGCCGGACTTCGTGCGCCCGTGCAGCGGGGTGGCGTAGCGGTCGTGGCGGGCCGCCCAGTCGCCCTGGGAGATCTCGTCGCCCAGGTAGCGGGCGCCGGCGTCGCGGGCGATGCGCATGAGCCGCCTGCCGCCCGCCTCGACCTCGTCGGCGTAGCCGTACAGGGCGGCGCAGACCAGGGCCTTCACCGACGACGGCTGCGGGATGTAGGCCTCGTCGTCGCGGCGCAGGTAGGCGACCTTCCACTCGTCGAACAGCACCGCCCCGGCGAACGTGGCCACCCCCGCGCGGGCCAGCAGGCCGACGCAGCGGTAGGCGTCGGCGTAGTCCGCGAAGGCCCAGAAGGGGGAGAACTCGGCCTCCGGCTTGGGGAAGAGCTTGAGCGTGGCCTCGGTGGCGATGCCGAGCGTGCCCTGATGGCCCATGAAAAGGTGTTTGAGCTGGTAGCCGCTCGACGACTTCGTGATTTTCCGGCCTATGCCATCCCCTACGTGGATGACCTGCCCGCTCGGCAGCACGTGGTCGAAGCTCAGGACCAGGTCGCGCGTGTGCCCGTAGCGGGAGCCGATGAGCGACCAGCCGCTCGTGCCGATCCGGCCGCCGACCAGCGAGCACGGGTAGGAGGCCGGATCGTCCGGATAGATCAGATCGTGTACGGCCAGCCGTTCGTTGAGCTTGAGGGCGTTGATGCCGGTGCCGACCGTGCAGGTGCGGTTGTCCAGATCAAGATCCTTGATGTGGTTGATCCGCTTCACGTCCACGAGGATGCCGCCCCGCAGCGGCACCGCCCCGTCGGTCAGCCCGGTGCCGCCGTCGCGCGGCACCACCGGGATCCGCAGGCGGTTGGCCAGCTTGAGCACCTCGGCCACCTCCTCGGTGCTGCCGGGCAGGACGACCAGGTCGGGCAGCCGCTCCGCCCAGCGGTGCACGGGGAACGGCGCGGGCACGCGGGCCCGGTTCAGCCGGTCCGCCCTGCCGGTGAGCACCTGCCCGTCGCCGAGGATCTGGCGCAGCTCGCCGAGCACGGGGTCGCTGAGCGCGGTGACGGTCACGGCGCCACCCCCAGGGAGAGCGCCAGCAGCTCGAACAGGTCCACCACGTCGATCGAGCGGGCCCTGCCCGCCTCCGACAGCGGCCGCTCCGACCACGGGCAGGCGCTCACCAGCGTGTCCACCCCCAGCTCGGCGGCCTTGTCGATACGGCTCGCGCTGATCCGCGCGGTCAGCTCCGGCTTCTCGATCGGCAGCCCGCCGCCCCCGCCCGAGCAGTACGACCACTGGGTGACCCGGTCCACGTCGGTGAAGGTCAGCCCGGGGATCGCCCGCAGCAGCTCGCGCGGCTCCCGCCAGACGCCCTTGCGCTTGTTGAGGCGGCAGGGGTCGTGGTAGGTGACGCTGCGCTCGACGGGGACGTGCGGCGTGAGCCGTCCCTCCCGGACCAGTTCCGCCAGCAGCTCCACGACCAGCACGATCTCGATGTCGTAGTCGTCGCCGAAGTACTTGGGGTAGTCCTCGGTGAAGGTGATGTAGTCGTGCGGGTCGAGCACCAGCACCCGCCGCACGCCCGAGGCCCTCCAGTCGTCGAGGTTGTGCCGGGCGAAGCGCCTGGCCTGCTCCTCGTAGCCCATCTCGGCGGCCGGTCCGCCGCAGCACCACTGCTCGTTCATCAGCCCGAACTTGTATCCGGCCAGGTTGAGCATGCGGGCCACGGCGCGCGGCACGCTCGTGCGGTGGAAGGCGGCCTCGCAGTCGACGAACAGGATCGTCTCCCCGCCGATGGCCAGCTCCAGGCCCTCGGCCCAGTCGCGCACGCGCTCCTGCCCGGCGGCCTCGGTGACGGGCTCGTGGGAGCGCTCGTCGGTCTCGGTGTTCCAGCGCCGCCAGGCGTCCTGGTGGACGTCCTGCGAGACGGCCAGCGCCCGCGCCGCCTTGACCAGGTCGACGGTCCGGGTGCGGAAGCGGTAGAAGTCGCCGGTGAACAGGGAGTTGGGGCAGCGCAGCTCGCAGGCTCCGCAGCCGGTGCAGTTGACGTAGTCCGCCGCCACCTCGGAGATCTCCAGCTCGCCCTTCTCCATCGCGACCACGTTGGCGTGGAAGGCGGTGGGGCTCCAGGACTCGTTCCGCGTGACCTGCATGACCGGGCAGACCTCGCGGCAGAACTTGTGGCCGGAGGAGAAGCAGTTGTAGGCGGCGTCGCGCCACTCCTCGGCGAACCTCTTGTCGGCGTCGGGCACGGGGGCCTCCCAACGTTTCAGGGTTGCGCTTAAAACTATGAGTTCATATTTCAAAAGGCAATATGCTGGTGCCCGTGACCCAGCTGCCGGTGTCGGCCGTCTTCGCCCCGCTCGACGACGGATCGGGCCGCGTGGAGGTCGTCGTGCGCCGCCTGGCCGAGGCCATCGCCCTCGGCCTCGTCGCCGACGGCGACCAGCTCCCCTCGGAGCTGGAGCTGGCCGGAGCGCTCAACGTCTCCACCGTCACCCTGCGCGCCGCCCTGGCCGCCCTGCGCGAGCGCGGACTGGTCGAGACACGGCGGGGCAGGGGCGGCGGCACGTTCGTCCGCGGCCCCGCCGACCCGTCCGCCGCCCGCCTGCGCCAGCGCCTGCGCGAGCTGAGCAGCTCCGAACTCCGCGAGATCGGCGACTACCGCGCCGCCATCGCCGGAACCGCCGCCCGCCTGGCCGCGCTGCGCGCCTCGGGGGAGAACGTCCAGCGCCTGCGCCAGGTCGTCGCCAAGCTGGAGAAGGCCACCACGATGGGTGAGCGCCGCCGCGCCGACGGCCGCTTCCACATCGAACTCGCCGCCGCCGCCCAGTCCGTCCGGCTCACCCGCGCCGAGATCGACATCCAGGCCGAGGCGGGCGAACTGCTCTGGCTCCCGTACGGCGAGGCCGTCGACCCCGCCGAGGTCGTGCACAGCCACACCGCGGTCATCGACGCCGTGGCCGCCCGCGACGCAGAGAGCGCCAGACGCCTCACCGAAGCGCACATCGACAAGGGCGTCCAGCGTCTGATGGAGTTCCATTGGCGGCTCGTCGCGACAGCGGGAGGTGACGATGGAGGATCCACGCGTTGACCGGGTGGCCGACCGGGTTCACACGATCATCGAAGACATCTTCAGCTCCCTTGAGGAGATCAGGACGGCCGCCGTCGCCTGCTACCGGCCGGAGCTGTCCACCTCCGACCTGGTGGCGATCCGGCCGCAGATCTTCGGCTGCCTGCGCCGCTCGCCGGACGTGCTGGCCGGAGCCGGGCTCATCCTGGCCCCCGGCGTGCTGGCCGACCGGCCGCGCTGGCTGGAGTGGTGGCAGGCGCCCGACCCGACCTTCCTCGACGTCGACCTCAACCCCGACAGCCTCGACTTCTACGACTACACCGCCGCCGAGTGGTTCGCGGTGCCCGAGCGCACCCGCCGCCGCCACGTCGTCGGCCCGTACGTCGACTACGGCGGCACCGACACCTACATGCTCACGCTCACCACGCCCGTCGAGGTCGAGCGCCGTTTCCTCGGCGTGGTCGGCGCCGACGTGCGCGCGGCCCGCTTCGAGGAACTGCTGCTCGGCGTGCTGAGCGCCTGCTCGGCCGAGGTGGCGCTGGTCAACGCGGAGGGCCGCGTCGTGGCCGCCAACTCCCCGCGCCGCCCGTCCGGCTCGCTGCTGCCGGTGACCGGCGGCGACCCCCTGCCCAGCCTGCCCTGGCGGCTGATGTCCCTGGAGACGACCACGCACGCGGGGTAGCACACACGGGAGAGCTAGGGCGCCACTTCCAGGTAGTCGAGGTTGGGGCCGCCGTCGGACGTGGTGGCGGTGGCCCGGATGACGTTGGAACCCGCGTTCAGGGGCAGCGTGAGCGTCTTCGTCTGCCAGGTGGTCCACGCGCCGGTGCCGGGGAAGTCGTGCACCGTGCCGGCCACGTTCATGCGGCGGTTGGCGGTGGTGCCGTTGGCGTAGCGCAGGCGGACCGTGGCCGGGCCCGTCGTGGCGGCGGTGACGGTGAACTCGACATAGCCACCCGTGGCGTTGTCGTAGTTGACGAACCCGGTGCCCGAGTATCCGGCGTGGTTGGACTCGACCACGCCACGCGAGATCACCGCGTTCTCGGCCTCATGGCGGCCCTGCGGCGGGGTCGCCGCCCACGAGACCTGCGGCGAGCGGTAGAAGCCGATGCCCATGACCGCCCAGCGCGGCGCCTGCGCGCCCAGGCGGGCGCGGAAGGCGGTCCAGTTGTGCGTCGACCAGGGCGACCAGCCCAGCTCGGCGATGGCGGGCAGGCGCGGGAAGGCCATGAACTCGATGTGCTCCTCGGTGACCAGCGTCTCGGTCCACAGTGGCGCCTCGACGCCGAGCACGGCTGAGGCGGGCACGCCGCTGAGGTGGCTGCCGGGATTCCACTCATAGGCGGTCTTCACCTCGATGAGCGCCGCCCAGTCCTGCCCGAGCGGCGTCGAGGCGGTGTACTTCATGTCCAGGTACGCCTTGTTGGCCGGAGACATGATCACCTTGGCGCCCTTGGACACGGCGTTCGTGATCAGCGAGTCCGATGTCGTCGTCCCCCAGTACTGGGCCACCCGGCCGGGCGAGTGCCGCACCGCCGGCGCGCCGATCTGGTGCCAGCCCACGACCGCCTTGCCGCGCCCGGCCACCATCGGCTGCACCCGGTTCATGAACGTCGCGTACTGCGCGTCGGGCGTCGCGTCCGCCTCGTCACCCCCGATGTGCAGGTACGGCCCCGGCGTCAGCTCGGCCAGTTCCCTGATGACGTCGGCCACGAACGTGTAGGTGATCTCCTTCGTGGCGCACAGCGAGCTGAAGCCCACGCCCGTCCCGGTGTACAGCGGCGGCGCCACGCCGTTGCAGTTGAGCTCGGCGTAGGAGGCCAGCGCGGCGTTGGTGTGGCCGGGGACGTCGATCTCCGGCACGACCGTGATGTGGCGCTGGGCGGCGTAGGCGACGATCTCCTGGTACTGGGCCTTGGTGTAGTAGCCGCCGGGCCCGCCGCCGACCTGGGTGCTGCCGCCGTACGTGGCCAGGCGCGGCCAGGAGTCGACGACGATGCGCCAGCCCTGGTCGTCGGACAGGTGCAGGTGCAGATAGTTGATCTTGTAGAGCGCGATCCTGTCGATGTGCCGCTTGACGGTGGCGACCGGGTGGAAGTGCCGGGCGACGTCGAGCATGGTGCCCCGGTAGGCGAAGCGGGGATGGTCCACGATGCGCCCGCCCGGCACCGTCCACGGCCCCGGCTGCACGCTCGCGCTCTCCACCCGGGGCGGCAGGAGCTGGCGCAGTGTCTGCACGCCGTTGAACAGTCCCGCCGCCGTCCGCGCCCGGATCGTGACGCCGCTCGTGGCGACGTCGAGCTGGTAGCCCTGGTCGCCGACGCTCGGGTCAGCGCCGGACAGCAGCAGTGACACGCTGCCCTGGCCGCCGCTGCGCAGCGGCAGCGCGTACCCCGTGGAAGAGCGCAGCAGCCCCGCGAGGTAGCCGCCCACGCCCGCGTCGTCGCTGGCGATCGTCGCGTCCGCGGCCAGCGTGTACGGCGTGGCCGCCGCCTGAACCGACACCGGCGCCGGGATCACGTCCCCGAGCGCCTGGGCCGCGCCGGCCGAGGCGACCAGGCCGCCCGCGCCGGCGGCCCCGGTGGGCAACGTCCCCAGCGCGGCCAGCAGCACCCCCGCCAGCAGGGTGCGAGTGGCGAGCGTGCCGATCCTGGAACGGCCCATGGCGGTCCTCCGCGGATGCTCCCGGTTAATGGTTAGTAAGCTTTACTTCCCCAAGTCGTCCGGTCAAGACAAGAACCCGCGCCCCGCCCGGTCGGCCCGCAGCGCGTCCAGCCGCTCGAAGTCCATGACCCGCACACCGGCGCCCCGGACGTAGTACTCCGCCGGCCGCGCCGGATACGGGTCGGCGAACCCCGTCACCCCCGCGCACGGCGCCCCGTGGTAGCTGGCGCCGTGCTGCCAGTCGCTCACCGCCACGTACGTCATGAACTCGTACGCCCTGGCCACGCTCATGTGCTGCCACAGCGCCCGCGAGGGATCAGGTGAGTCCCACTGCGTCACCGAGAAGGCCGGCACCAGCACCGCGTCCACCGGCGCGGCCAGCCGGGCCGAGTACCACAGGTCCGCGCACACCAGCACCCGCACCCGCCGCCCCGCCAGCTCGAACGTCTGCGACGGCCGCCCCGGCAGCACCCCCGCCCGATGCTCGACCCCGTAGGGATGCGCCTTCTCGTACTCGGCCACGACCCGCCCGGCCGGATCGGCCACCACGCCCCGGTTGACGCTCCCGCCGTCGACCGCGTCGTAGTGCGACCCGCCCACCACGTACGCCCCGGCCCGCCGCGCCAGCCCGGACACCCGCTCCAGATACTCCGCCCTCGGCAACCGCGACCCGGCCAGCTCCGGCAGCACCACCAGATCGCTCTCCTCCAGCAGCTCGTCCGCGGCGTCGAAGTTGTCGTGCCCGTCGGGCGACCAGGCGGCGGGGGCGATCGTCAAGACCTTCACCCCGTCATCGTCGCAGCCGCCCACGCCACGGGTGCCGCGGGGCCGGGTCTGGGAAGCTGGGCGCATGACGGAATTTCAGGAAGTGGTACGGCGCCGGCGCATGGTCCGCAATTATGACCCCGACCGCCCCGTTCCGGCCGAGATCCGCGAGCGCATCCTCGGCAACGCGCTGCACGCGCCCTCCGCCGGGTTCAGCCAGGGCTGGGCGTTCCTGGTGCTGGAGGAGCCGCAGGACATCGAGCGGTTCTGGAAGGTGTCCGGCGACGAGGCCGACGACTGGGGCAAAGGGCTGCGCCGCGCCCCGCTCCTGATCATCCCGCTCTCGCACAAACAGGCCTACCTCGACCGCTACGCCGCCCCCGACAAGGGCTGGACGGACAAGGACGAGAGCCGCTGGCCGGTGCCGTACTGGGACATCGACACCGGCATGGCCTCCCTGCTCATGCTCCTCACCGCGGTGGACGAGGGGCTCGGCGCGTGCTTCTTCGGGGTCCCGCCGGGTGAGCGGACGGCGCTGCTGAAGGAGTCGTTCGGCGTGCCCGGCGCCTACACCCCGATCGGCGTGATCAGCGTCGGCTACCGGGCGCAGGACAAGGCCTCGCCGTCCCTGAAGCGCGGCCGCAAGCCCACCGGCGAGGTGGTGCACCGCGGCGCCTGGGGCCGCCACTGACGTCCGATGCGCCTTCCCCGGACAGGCGCCTGGGGAAGGCGCGGGAGATCTCAGCGCTTACGGCGGCGCTTCACGATGGCCCGGATGGTCAGCAGCAGCACGACCGCCACGATCTGGCCGCCGAGCACGATGCGGTTGACGTCGACGACCGGCTGCCAGCGCACCTCGCCGTCCTTGATCACGAAGATGCCCGCCGGGGCGGCACCGAAGCCGAACCCGCCGCCGGCGCCCTGGCCGGGGTGCTCGCCGCCCTCGGAGGTGCCGGATCCGCCGCCCCCGCCCTGGCCGATCTTGGCGACGGGGATGACGGTGACGTCGCCGTGCCGGATCGGCTCGCCGAAGACCCGCTTGACGGTCGCCGCGTCCTTGGTCTTCTCCACCAGTTCCATGATGTCCATGCCTCCACACTCCCACCGTGGAGGGGGTCAGTCGAAGGTGGTGGAGATCTCGTGCCAGCGCACCATGCCGGCCGCCGCCGCGGGACCCCACGTGCCCTTCTCGTACGGCAGCGGCGCCTGCGGCAGGTCGAGCACCGGCTGCACGATCCGCCACGACTCCTCGGCCAGGTCGAAGCGGACGAAGCGCCGCGGGTCACCCGACACCGCGTCGGTGAGGATGCGCTGGTAGGCGGCCTCCATGGGCCCGAGCACCTTGGTGAAGTCGACGCTCACCGGCACCTGCCGGGTGGCGTCGCGGCCCGGCTCCTTGGCCAGCAGGTCGAAGGTGACGCCCGCGTCGGGCTGCAGCCGGAACCTGATCAGGTTGGGCTTGACCTCGCCGTGGAACAGCGTGACCGGCGGCATCCGCAGCTCGGCGACGATCTCCAGGTCGGTGGTGGGCAACGCCTTGCCGGAGCGGATGTAGAAGGGCACGCCGGCCCAGCGCCAGTTGTCGATGGCGGCGCGCATGGCCACGAACGTCTCGGTGGTGGAGCCGGGCCGCACGCCTGCGGTGCCGAGGTAGCCGGTGTACTGGCCGCGTACGACGTCGGCGGGCTGGATGTCCTGCACGGCGCGCAGCACGCGCCACTTCTCGTCGATGAGCGCGCGGGCGTCCTTCGAGGGCGGCGCGTCCATCGCGAGGATGGCCAGCAGTTGCATCAGGTGGTTCTGGACGACGTCGCGGATGGTGCCGTTGGCGTCGTAGAAGGCGCCGCGGTCGGAGACGTCGAAGCTCTCGGCCATCGTGATCTGGACGTTGCGCACGTAGTTGCGGTTCCAGATGGGCTCCAGCAGCATGTTGCCGAGCCGGAAGACGAGCAGGTCCTCCACCGGCTCCTTGCCGAGGAAGTGGTCGACGCGGCGCAGGTGGTCCTCGTCGAAGTACTTGAGCAGCTCGGCGTTGAGCTCGCGGGCCGAGGCCTGGTCGTGGCCGAACGGCTTCTCCACCACGAGCCGCGCGTCGCGGTGGAGCCCGACGCCGGCCAGGCCCTGCGCGACGGCGCCGAACAGCGCCGGCGGCACCGCCAGGTAGTGCACGAGGAAGCCCGCGCCGTCCACCTCGTCGCGGATGGCGGCGAACGTGGACTCCTCGCGGTAGTCGCCCGCCACCAGCCGCAGGTTGCCCGCGAACTTCTCGAAGGCCGCGTCGCTCACCCCGCCGCAGGCCTGGCGGGCCCGCTCGCGCAGGCCCGCCAGGTCGAGGTCGGTCTTGGCGACGCCGACGATGGGCAGGTCGAGCACCCCGTCGGCGGTCAGCCGGTAGAGCGCGGGCAGCAACATCTTGTAGGCCAGATCACCGGTGATCCCGAACAGGACCATCGCGCCCGCACGCGTCATGTCAAATGCGCCTTCCTCTGAGTTCCCGGTACTTCTTTACCAGCTGGGCGGTGGAAGCGTCGGGGAACGCCACAGGCGGCTCTTCCGAGGTCAGCAGGGGCTCCAGGCCGAGCGCCATCTTCTTGCCCAGCTCGACGCCCCACTGGTCGAAGGAGTCGACGCCCCAGATGACGCCCTCGACGAAGACGATGTGCTCATAGAGGGCGACGAGCTGGCCGAGGGTGTACGGGGTGAGCTTCGGCGCCAGGATCGTCGAGGTGGGCCGGTTGCCCGGCATCACCTTGTGCGGCACGACCTCGGCCGCGGCGCCCTCCGCGGCGATCTCCTCGGCGGTCTTGCCGAAGGCCAGCGCGGTGGTCTGGGCCAGGAGGTTGGCCGTGAGGATGTCGTGCATGCCCGCGGCGTCCTCGTACGGCTCGGCGAAGCCGATGAAGTCGGCGGGCACGAGCCGGGTGCCCTGGTGCAGGAGCTGGTAGAAGGCGTGCTGGCCGTTGGTGCCCGGCTCGCCCCAGAAGATCTCGCCGGTGTCGGTGGTGACCGGCGTGCCGTCGGCGCGCACGGACTTGCCGTTGGACTCCATCGTGAGCTGCTGCAGGTAGGCGGGGAAGCGGTGCAGCCGCTGGCTGTAGGGCAGCACCGCCCGGGTCTGGGCGCCGAAGAAGTCGTTGTACCAGATGCCGAGCAGCCCCATCAGCACCGGCATGTTCCGCTCGAACGGCGTGGTGCGGAAGTGCTCGTCGATCGCGTGGAAGCCGGCCAGCATCTCGCGGAAGCGCGCGGGCCCGACCGCGATCATCAGCGACAGGCCGATGGCGCCGTCGAAGGAGTAGCGGCCGCCGACCCAGTCCCAGAAGCCGAACATGTTGGCGGTGTCGATGCCGAACCCGGCCACCTTCTCCGCGTTGGTGGAGACGGCCACGAAGTGCTTTCCGACCGCGTCCTCGCCCAGTGCCGAGACCAGCCAGTCGCGCGCCACACGGGCGTTGGTCAGCGTCTCCAGCGTCGTGAACGTCTTCGAGCTGATCACGAACAGCGTCGTGGCCGGGTCCAGGCCGCGCAGGTTGCCGTGGATGTCGGCCGGGTCGATGTTGGAGACGAACCGGGCCGTGATCCCGGCGTCGGCGTAGTCCTTCAGCGCCTCGTAGGCCATCGCCGGGCCCAGGTCGGAGCCGCCGATGCCGATGTTGACCACGGTGGCGATGGGCTCGCCGGTCGCGCCGCGCCACTCCTTCGCGCGTACCCGGTCGGCGAAGGCGCTCATCTTGTCCAGGACGGCGTGCACGTCGGCCACCACGTCCTGGCCGTCGACCACCAGCTCCGCGTGCGCGGGCAGGCGCAGCGCCGTGTGCAGCACCGCCCGGTCCTCGCTCACGTTGATGTGCTCGCCGCGGAACATCGCCTCGATGCGGTCGCTCAGCCCGGCGCGCTCGGCCAGCCGTAGCAGGAGGTCGAAGGTCTCGGCGGTGGCGCGGTGCTTGGAGTAGTCGAGGTAGAGGTCGCCGGCGCGCACGCTCAGCCGCTCCGCCCGGCCCGGGTCGGCCGCGAACAGCTCGCGCAGGGTGGTGCCCGCGATCTCCTCGTGGTGCTTGGCCAGTGCCGTCCACTCCTGGCTCTGGGTGATGTCGCCGCTGTTCATGTGTCCTCCTCGGGCCGTCAAACCGATCACATCGTCCCGTAACGCCGTACCCAGCCTGACCATTTCCGCGCGTGGCGCAGAAGACTCTTTGCCGTGCTCAGTGCGACTCCCTGGCCACGGACGAGCCGCTCGTACCGGTGAGGAAGTCCAGGTCGCAGCCCCGGTCGGCCTGCAGGACGTGCTCCACGTAGAGCTTCTCCCAGCCTCTGGCCGGGCGGGCGAAACCGGTCGTGACCGGCTCGCGGGCGGCCAGGGCGGCGTCGGGCACGTCCACCCGCAGCGTCCTGCCCGGCACGTCGAGCACGATCGGGTCGCCGGTCCTGACCCTGGCCAGCGGCCCGCCCGCGGCGGCCTCGGGCGCGACGTGCAGGACGACGGTGCCGTAGGCGGTGCCGCTCATCCGCGCGTCGCTGATGCGCACCATGTCGCGCACCCCCTTGGCCAGCAGCTTGGCGGGCAGCGGCAGGTTGCCGACCTCCGGCATGCCCGGGTAGCCTTTGGGGCCGCAGCCACGCAGCACCAGCACGGAGCTCTCGTCGGCGTCCACGGTGTCCAGGCGCGCGTGCAGGTCCTCGACGCTGTCGAAGACGATCGCCCGGCCGCGGTGGCGCAGCAGTTCCGGCGAGGCGGCGGCGGGCTTGATCACCGCGCCGTCCGGGGCCAGGTTGCCGCGCAGCACGGCGATGCCCGCGTCGGGCAGCAGCGGGTCGGCGCGCGGCCGGATCACGCCCGCGTCCCAGATCGGCGCGTCGCGGAGGTAGCCGGTGAGCGGGCGTCCGGTGACAGTGCGCGCCGCGGGGTCGAGAAGGTCCTCCACCTGATGGAGTACGGCCCGCAGCCCGCCCGCCCTGAACAGGTCGTCCATGAGGTGCCGCCCGGCCGGCTGCAGGTCGGCCAGCAGCGGCACCCCGGCGCCGGTCCGGTCGAAGTCGTCCAGGTCCAGTTCCACGCCGAGCCGCCCGGCGATGGCCAGCAGGTGCACGACCGCGTTGGTGGAGCCGCCGATCGCGGCCAGCGTGACGATCGCGTTGAGGAAGGAGGGGCGGGTCATGACCGCGCTGGGCCGCCGGTCCTCCCGGACCAGCTCGACCGCGAGCGCGCCGCTCGCGTGCGCGCGTTCGAGCAGGCGGCTGTCGGCCGCTGGAGTGCCCGCGGTGCCGGGGATGGTCATGCCGAGCGCCTCGGCCACGCAGGCCATCGTCGAGGCGGTGCCCATGGTGTTGCAGTGCCCGCGGCTGCGGATCATGGAGGACTCGGACTCCAGGAACGACGCGCGGGTCAGCGTGCCGGCCCGCACCTCCTCGCTGAGCCGCCACACGTCGGTGCCGCAGCCCAGCGGCATGCCCTGGAAGTGGCCGGTCAGCATCGGCCCGCCGGGCACGACAAGCGCGGGCAGGTCCACGGAGGCGGCGGCCATGAGCAGCGAGGGGATCGTCTTGTCACAGCCGCCGAGCAGCACGACGCCGTCCACGGGGTTGGCGCGCAGTATCTCCTCGGTGGCCATGGCGGCGAGGTTGCGCCAGAGCATGGCCGTCGGGCGGACGTTGGTCTCGCCGAGCGAGACGACGGGCAGGTTCAGCGGTACGCCTCCGGCCGCCCAGACGCCGGCGGCGACGCTCTTGGCCACCTCGTCGAAGTGGGCGTTGCAGGGGGTGAGGTCGGAGGCGGTGTTGGCGATGGCGATCTGGGGGCGCTCGAAGGCGTCGGCCGGGGTGCCGCGGCGCATCCAGGCGCGATGGATGTAGGAGTTTCTGTCGTCGCCTGCGTACCACTGAGCACTGCGGAGAGGCATCTCGGCAGCTTAGCGTCCTCTTGATCGGGATATATAAGACATATCCCCCCTTAAGGGGAGGTATGTGATGCGCCGGTTCATCCTGTTCGTGGCCTCGCTGGCCGCCGCCGCACCGCTGTCGTTGTTCGCCCTCACGCCCGCGTCCGCCGCCTCGCCGTGCGTGTACGAGGTGGCGCCGCCGTACCCGGCCAATCTGTGGATCAGGTCGGGGCCGGGCACGCAGTACGAGCGCGTGGGCGCGGTGGGCTACGGCGAGACCGTCGAGGGCTCCTGCGGAGGCGGCCGCGCCTGGATGCGCGTGTGGACCGGCGACTCCGAGGGCTGGGCCTACGGCCCGTACCTGGAGCCGGTCGAGTACGACTATTAGAGCGCCTCCAGGATCGTCGCGTTGGCCAGCCCGCCCGCCTCGCACATCGTCTGCAGGGCGTAGCGGGCGCCGCGCTCGCGCATGGCCCCGACCAGGGTGGTCATGATGCGGGCGCCGCTGGCCCCGAGGGGGTGGCCCAGCGCGATCGCGCCGCCCTTCACGTTGACCTTGGCCGGGTCGGCGCCGGTCTCCTGCTGCCAGGCCAGCACCACGCTCGCGAACGCCTCGTTGACCTCGAACAGGTCGATGTCGTCCAGGCGCAGCCCGGCCCTGCGCAGCACCTTGTCGGTGGCCGGGATGACGCCCGTGAGCATGAGCAGCGGGTCGGAGCCGGTCACGGCGAAGGAGTGCAGCCTGGCCAGCGGGCGCAGGCCCAGGCGGGCGGCGTTCTCGCTCGTGGTGATGAGCAGGGCGGCGGCGCCGTCGTTGATCGGGCTGGAGTTGCCCGCGGTGACCGACCAGCCGATCTGCGGGAAGCGCTCGGCGTAGCCGGGGTCGGCGAAGGCGGGCTTCAGCCCGGCCAGGATCTCGGTCGTGGTGGCGGGCCGTACCGACTCGTCGTGGGCGAGACCGGCGATCGGGGCGAGTTCCCCGGTGAAGTCGGCGGCGGCGGCCTTGGCGTGGGAGGCGGCGGAGAAGGTGTCCATCTGCTCGCGGCCGAGCGACCACTTGGCGGCGATCAGCTCGGCGCTGACGCCCTGGGGCACCAGGCCGCCGGGGAAACGCCCGGCCACGCCGGGCCCGAACGGGTCCTTGCCCGGCGGCACGTTCGACCACATCGGCACCCGGCTCATCGACTCCACGCCGCAGGCCACCACCAGGTCGTAGGCGCCGGCGATGACGCCCTGGGCGGCGAAGTGCACGGCCTGCTGGGACGAGCCGCACTGGCGGTCCACGGTCACCGCGGGAACCGAGTCGGGGGAACCGGCCGACAGCCACGCGTAACGGGTGGTGTTCATGGCCTGCTCGCCGACCTGGTCGACGGTCCCGCCGATCACGTCGTCGACCAGCGCGGGGTCCACTCCCGAGCGCTCCACCAGGGTACGCAGCGTGTGGGCGAGCAACTCGACCGGATGGACCCCGGCCAGGGCGCCGCCCGGTTTGCCCTTGCCGATGGGGGTGCGCACGGCCTGCACGATGACGGCGTCACGCATGAGCCCTCCTGCTGTTAGTTGGAAAACTGGACCTACTGTAGACCGAGTTCGTCCGGTTTTCCAACGCACTGCCGTACCCTGGGATGATGACGACGGCACGGCCCTGCACGATCGCCGACACCCTCGCGGTGGTCGGCGAGAAGTACTCCCTGCTCATCCTGCGCGAGGTCTTCTTCGGCGTGCGCCGCTTCGACGCGATGGCCCGCAACATCGGCGCGCCCCGCGACATCCTGACCGCGCGGCTCAAGCGCCTGGTCGAGGCCGGGCTGCTGGAGAAGGTCGCCTACAGCGAGCGCCCGCCACGCTTCGAGTACCGGCCGACGGCGGCCGGGGTGGAGCTGCAGGGCGTGCTGCACCTGCTGCGCCAGTGGGGCGACCGGCACCTGCCCGGCGACCCGCCGGTCGTCTTCTCGCACGCCTGCGGACAGGAGCTCGACCCGGTCGTGACCTGCCGCGGCTGCGGGGAGAGCGTGGCGCCGGGCTCGCTGACGGCCGACTTCAGGGTGCCGGGTTGGGGCGCGTCCGGCGCGCGCTGACGCCGCCGGAACGGGCTGGAACGGGGTGGAACGCCTCTACGTGAGGGACCAGACCCGGGAGGCAGACCCGTGCACACCATCGCAGCGGCGCTCACCGCCGCCGTCACCGCATTCGCTCCGTCGGCGGTCTTCGCGCCCGCCCAGACCTGGGGCTGGGGGTGGAACCAGTTCGGCCAGCTCGGCCTCGGCGACGCCCGCGTCGCGGTCAACCAGCCCGTCGCCGCCGCCGGCGACTCGCGCTTCAAGCAGGTCGAGCCGGGCTTCACGCACAGCCTGGCCATCGCCGACGACGGCACCGTGTGGGCCTGGGGAGACAACTCCAACGGCCAGCTCGGCACCGGCACCCGCTCACCCAGCCTGACTCCGGCCCAGGTGCCGGGGCTGGCGAACATCGTGGACGTCGCCGCCGGCCAGCGCTTCAGCCTCGCCGTCGACACCGGCGGCCTGGTCTGGGCGTGGGGACTCAACTCCTCCTTCCAGCTCGGCGACGGCACCACCACGGAAAGGCTCAGCCCGCGCCGCGTCGCCGCGCCGCAGGACATCGTGGAACTGGAGGCCGGCGCCGCCTTCAGCCTGGCCAGGGGCGCCACCGGCAACGCCTACGGCTGGGGCGCCAACGGCCTGGGCCAGCTCGGCGACGGCACCATCCTGGCGCGCCCCCTGCCGATCCAGATGCCGAACGTCGGCGGCGTCACCGACATCGCGGCCGGCGGCGTCCACGGCATGGCGGCGCTGTCAAACGGCAACGTGATCACGTGGGGCCACAACAACAACGGCCAGATCGGCGACGGCACCCTGGTCAAGCGGACGACCCCGGTCAGCCTCGGCATGACCGGCGTGACCTCGGTCGACGCGGGCGGCGCGCACAGCATGGCCCGCGACAACCTCGGCCGGGTGTGGGCGTGGGGCGCCAACGAGGCCGGCCAGCTCGGTGACGGTACCCAGCAGAAGCGCCTGGTCAGGCAGCAGGTGCCCGGCCTGACCGGGATCGCGCGCATCGCCGCCGGCAGCCAGTCGGGCTATGCCCAGAGCGCGGCGGGAACCACGTTCGCCTGGGGCGCCAACGGCCTGGGCGAGGCGGGCGACGCCACACTCACCACGCGCACGCTGCCGAAGGCGATCGCGCAGCCCGGCTTCACCTCCTTCGCCGCCTCCGCGACCTCGCGCCACGTCCTGGCCCTGCGCGACCTCGGCACGCCCGTGCCCCCGGCCAAGCCCGGCATCGTGATCGCCCTCGACCCCGCCGACGGCAAGCTGCCGCCCGGCGGCTCCATCACCGTGCGGGTGCGGACCGAGCCCGTCGCCGGCTTCACCGGGCCCGTGCACCTGGCGGTGACCGGGCTGCCGCCGCGGGTCGGCGCCACCTTCGACCCGCCGGCCGTGGTGGCGGGCGAGTCCGCCGAGCTCACGCTCACGGCCGATCCCACCGCGACCTCCTCCGAGCGCCCGTTCGGACTGACCGTGCTCGCCCGGACCACCGAGGACCTGGCGCTCGACCTGTTCACGCTGACCGTCATCACTACGCTCACGGCGGATCCGCGCCCGGCGTAACGCCTGTCCCGGCCGTCCGCCCCGCCAGTAGCGTCGAGCGCATCATGATCGAGCTCCTCAAGGACGGCACCTACCTGCGCTACTGGCTGGCGGTGGTCATCTCCTTCCTCGGTGACGCGATGACCCGCGTCACGCTGATCTTCCTGGCCGGCCGGCTGACCGACAGCCCGGTCGTCATCTCGCTGGTCGTGCTGTCACAACTGCTGCCCTCCGGGGTGCTCGGCGCGTTCGTCGGCCCGCTGGCCGACCGGCTGCCCACCCGGACGCTGCTCATCGGCGCCGACCTGGCCCGGGTCCCCGTCGTGCTCGCCATGATCCCCGCGCTCGACTCGATGGGGCTGCTGCTCGCACTCATCCTGCTCGAAGGCGTGGGCAAGGCGTTCTTCGAGACCGCCAGGATCACCGCCATCCCGAGGGTCGTCGGCGGTCACGACATCGCCTCGGCGGTGGCGTTGTTCCAGAGCACCAACCAGACGGTCAACATGATCGGTCCCGCGCTCGGCGGCCTGCTCGTCGCCCTGGGCAGCGTGCCGGTCGTGCTGGGACTCAACGCCGCGACCTTCGTGGTCTCGGCCGTGCTGCTGGGCAGCCTCGGCGTGCTGCGCGACGGGCCGCTCGCGCGGGCCGCAGCAGAGCCGTACTGGCAGGCGCTGCGGGCCGGGGTCAGCGGCGTGCTCGCCATCCCGTCCCTGCGCTTCCTGCTCGCCTTCCTCATCCCCGTCACGCTCGTGACCGGCCTGTTCACCACCGGCTTCAACGCCCAGCTCCTGACCGTCTTCGACCTGCGAGCCATGGAGTACGGCACCGCCCAGGCCCTGTTCGCCGGCGGCTCGATCGCCGGAGCCCTCCTCGGCCCCGCCCTGATCCGCCGCTACGGCTCGACGCCCCGGATGCTGGTGGCCACCGTCACCCTGTTCGGCCTGGCCCTGCTCACCCCCGCCCTCCTCGGCGGCAGCCCCGGGCTGGCCGTGATCGTCGGCTGGTGCCTGGTCGTCGGCCTCTTCGCCAGCCTCTTCCAGGTGCCGCTGGCCAACACCATGCTCAGCGACCTGCCCGAGGAGCTGCGGGGCAGAGGCGTGGGGCTGCTCAACACCGTCATGGTCAACTTCACGCTGGGCGGGGTGGCGCTGGGCGGGCCCGCCGCGAGCGCGTTCGGGGTGGCCGGGTCGCTGGTCGCCTCCGGGGTCGTGCTGCTGATCGCCTGCGCGGCGTTCCTGCCCGCCGCCCTGCGGGCGCGGCCCGCCGTACCACGGGAGGGGTGAGAGAGCTTGCCCGCCATGACGGAACCCCTCCTCGACCTCGTCCGCCGCACCCCCGAGGCCGCCCGGCTGCTCGCCTGGCCCTTCGGGTTCGACGTCGTGCGGGTGCCCTACTGGGCCGACTGCCTGGGCCTCGGGGGAGTGGCGGAGATGGAGGCGGCAGTCCCCGGGCTGGAGAGCGAGTACGACCTCGGCGGTGGCCGCTCGGTGGTGTCCTGGATGCTCGCGCTGGCCGTTCCGCCGGTGGGCGAGGTGCTGGCCCGGCTGCTGGAGGCGAGCGGGCGGCCCGGGTACGTGCTGCTCAACGACGAGGACGGCGCGTACGAGACACTGGGGTGATGATCGACCTGCTGACGGCCGCGCCGGGGCCCGAGTTCCACATTCCCGGCTCCACGCTGCCGGTCCGCCTGGCCCGTCTGCACGGCGCCACGTCCGTGGTCCGCTTCCCCGCCGGGTGGGAACGCCGCGGGCGCGGCCACTATCTGGCGGGGGAGGAGTTCGTCATCCTGGCCGGCGCCCTTCACGTCTCCGGCGTCACCTACCTGCCCGGCCACCACGCCTGGCTGCCCGCCGGCACGCTCCGCCACGACTCCGCCGCCCCGGACGGCGCCGTGGCGCTGGCCCACTTCGCCGGCCCGCCCACGTGGGTGCCGAGCCTGCTGGACGAGGCCGACGGGCCCACGACGCGGACGCCGCTGGAGAGCGTGGTCATCCCGCCGGGCGGGCTGGCACTGTCGCCGCTGTCGTGGCTGCGGGACGCTCCGGTGCCGCTGCCGGGGGACGCGGAGATCGTCACGGTGGGTACGTGGACGTGGCAGCTGTCAGCCTTCATGCCCGAGGGACGGGTGCTGGTCCGCGCCTGAGCCGTGGAGCCCCAGCGCGTGGCGGAGGAGGGCGCGGATCTCGGAGTAGGGGATCGGGTTGTCGTCGAGCAGGACCCCGGCGCAGACGCCGTCCGACGCCGCGACCAGGGAGCGGATGAGGATCGGGTCGTCGGTGTACTGGCGGGCCATCTCGGCGACCGTGGCGCGCCAGTGCCCGGCGATGGGGCGCAGCGCCGGGCGGCGGGTCGCCAGCATGGTCAGCTCGCGTTCGGCCAGCGCGCGGGCGCGGCCGGGTCCCGCCGCGTCGGAAATGAGCTGGGCCAGGCCGTCCACGCCGTCGCGGCCCTCGTCGATGATGGCGCGCAGCTGGCGGGCGTACTCGCCGGAGGCCGCGGTCAGCGCCGCGACCAGCAGGTCGTCGAGCGTGGCGAAATAGTAGAGCGCCAGGCTCGGCGGCGCGCCCGCCTCGGCCGCGACCGAGCGATGCGTCACCCCGGCGACGCCCTCCCGCTCGATCACCCTGAGCGTGGCCTCGATGATCTCCCGCCGGCGTCGTTCTCCTCTGGCCTTACGCCCGTCCGTGCTGGCCACGGCCTCGTTCAATGCCGTCCTCCCCTGCTAATTGAACGTGCGTACAACAAATTACCGTAGGCTGGTCCCCATGGAAAACGTGATCATTGAACCCCAGACCGGCCGGGCGCTTGAGGTGGCGCGCGGCAGCCTGATCGAGGTCGTCGACCTGGAAGGCCGTCAGGTCGGTGACATGTGGGCCATCGACAGCGCCGCTCCGGAGCGCTGGCTGTCCACGGCGCACACCCGCGACCGGCTGGAGCGCCTGTTCCCGAAAACCGGCGAGGCGTTCAGGGACCAGGCCGGCGAGCCCATGCTCGAACTGGTCGCCGACACCTCGCCCGGCCCGCACGACATGCTCTACCCACCGTGCAACGCCCCGTTGTACGAGGCCGAGGGCCTGTTCGGGCACCCCAACTGCCACGACAACTTCCTGGGCGCGGTGGCGGCGGCCGGCCTGTCGCTGCCGGTCGTGCCCGATCCGGTCAACCTCTTCCAGAACTCCCCGCCACGGCCCGACGGCAGCCTGCCCGTCGGCACGGCGGCCTCGAAGGCGGGGGACGGCATCACCTTCCGCGCGCTGCGGGACCTGTGGTTCGTCCTCACCTCGTGCTCGGTGGACAACTGGCCGACCAACGGCTACGCCTGCACGCCGCTGGCCGTACGGGTCACTCGCTGACCGGCGGGCCGATCGGCTCGGTGTAGCAGAAGAAGATGACCGGACGGCGCTCGGCCGGGTCGTCCCCGGCGTTCTCGCCGAGCGTCTGGTAGCGCATCACCAGGTCGTCGAGCTCCTCGTCGAAGCGGCTCAGCTCTTGCGCGGTCAGCCGCATCGGGCCCTTGCGGGCGAGGGTCGAGGCGTCCTGCCACTCGGGGGGCCAGGTGTGCATGCCGTTCACCCAGTCCCGCATCCGCTCGGCCGTGGCGTCGATCAGCTGGAGCATCGTGGCCCGCGAGGCGACGCGGCCGACCGGGTCGCCGGCGAACTCCGAGGGCGTCATCGACACGCTCTCGGTCGGCACCAGCCGCCACCAGCGCTCGCGCCGATCGCGGGCCAGCTCGGGAACCTCCGTCACCAGCCCGTGCAGCGCGAGCTGGCGCATGTGGTAGCTGACCACGCCCACGGGCTGCGCCAGCCGCTCGGCGAGCATGCCCACCGTGGCCGGTCCGGCCTCGTGCACCAGCAGGAGCAGCCGCATCCGCACGGGGTGGCTGAGCGCCTTGAGCGTGCCGGCGTCCTTGGGGCCTAGGTGGCGGCGAGCCTGTTCCATGCCGTCACCCTACTGGAAAAGTTGTACAAGGATTCTTGTACAACTATTGTCGTCGATCGTGCAGCCGTTGAGAAAGAACCTCCGCTTCCAGCTGTTCTGGCTGGGCTCGGCCGCCTCGGGACTGGGCTCGACCCTCACCCTGCTGGCCTATCCGCTGCTGGTCCTGGCGCTGACCGGCTCACCGGGCCAGGCCGGGCTGATCAGCGCGGTCAGCCTGGCGAGCGGGATGCTCTTCGCGCTGCCCGCCGGCGTGCTGGTGGACCGCTGGGACCGTCGCCGCGTCCTGCTGGGCGCCGACCTCGTCCGCGCCGCCACGATGGCGAGCGTCGCGCTGGCCGCCGTGAGCGACGGCCTGGTCCTGCCGCACCTGGTGGCGGTGGCCATCGTGAACGGCGCCGCCGGCGCCATCTTCGAACCCGCCCACGCCGCCTCCCTGCGCACACTGGTGCACGAAGAGCAGCTGCCCAGTGCCTACGCCCAGGAACAGACCCGCCAGCACGCCGCCGAACTGGCCGGGCCACCCCTCGGCGGCCTCCTGTTCGCCATCGGGCGGGCCTTACCGTTCGTCGTCGACGCGCTCACCTACCTGGTCTCCTTCGTCTGCGTGGCACTCGTGCGCATACCCCGCCGGCCGGAGGAGCCGGCCCCGCGCCAGAGCATGTACGAGGGGATCGCCGAAGCCGTCCGCTGGATGTGGGGCCGCCGCCTGCTGCGCGCCGTCTGCGGTCTCGTCCTGGCGGTCAACCTGGCGTTCAACGCGACCACGATCCCGCTGATCGTCCTGGTCGGCGCCCCGGAACAGGTCGGCCTCGTCATGGCCGCCCTGGGCGTCGGCGGCCTGATCGGCGCCGCGATCTCCGGCCGGCTCATCAGGCTGCTGCCCATCGGCGCGCTCATGCTGGCCGGGTGCTGGTTCCTCACGATCGCGCTGCCGTTGATGGTGCTGCCGCTCGGCTGGTACTGGCCCGCGAGCGTCCTGTTCGTCACCGGCCTGGTCGCGCCCGCTCTGAACATTGCGCTGGTGGTCGAGGTGGCCAGGTCCGTCCCCGACCACATGCAGGGCCGGGTCCAGTCGCTGCTCAACGTCGCCACCATGGGCATCACGCCGCTGGCCCCGCTGGTCGGGGGAGTCCTCACCCAGTACGGCGGGCCGGTCACCGCCATCCTCGTGATCTGCGGCTACCTGGCCGTCTGCTGCGCCGTCGCCACCCTTTCCCCAACCCTCCGCCGCACCCCGGCCATGGCCGAGTAACCACCCCACGCCGCCACGACCTTGCCGTCGGCTCCTGGACCGCGACCTCCAACCCGCACCGAAACCACCGGTCCCACCTCGTCCGCCGCCGTCGCGCCAGGCCCTGCCCACGTGCCCCGGGCAACACGGGGCGCTCCATCACTCCCGCACGCATTCCGGGGGAGCGGCCCTCCCCATGCGCGTCGGCACCGGTGCGGTCCGCGCCACCTCGGCGACCCCGCTGGCGCTGAACTCGGCCGCCGGCATGGAGCGGGGTGGCCCGTGGTGGTGATCCCCGGGACACGGTGCATGGGGGTCACCATGCCCCGGGGGAGCTGGGCGGGAGCCGTACCGGCTAGGAGATCGTGACGCCGAGCAGATGTCCGAGGCCGAACGTGACCGACGCGGCCACGACGCCCAGGGCGAGCTGGCGCAGGCCGCCCAGCCACCACGGACGGGCCGTCATCCGCGCCACCACCGCCCCGAACCCGAACAACCCCAGCAAGCTCAGCACCACCGCCACCACCATTCCGGAAGCCCCGAACAGGAACGGCGCCAACGGCACCAGCGCCCCCACCGCGAACGCGCCGAACGACGAGGCCGCGGCCAGGTACGGCGAGGGAAGGTCGTCAGGATCCACGCCGAGTTCCTCACGAACATGGACGCGCAGGGCCTGCTCCGGGTTGACCGACAGCCCGGCGGCCACCTTGGCGGCCAGATCGGGTTCGAGGCCGCGGGCACGGTAGAGGGCGGCGAGCTCGGCCTGCTCGCCTTCCGGGTCGCGGGCCAGCTCACGGCGCTCCACGGCGATCTCGGCACGCATCAGCTCGGTCTGGGACTTCACCGACGTGTACTCGCCCGCCGCCATCGAGCACGCCCCCGCGACCAGACCCGCGAACCCGGCCAGCACCGCCCCACGCCCGGCCCCCGCCGCACCGACCACCCCGGCGATCAACGCGAAGTTGGACACCAGCCCGTCCATCGCCCCGAACACCGCCGGTCGCAACCACCCGCCGGTGACATCGCGGTGATGGCGATGTCTCTCAGGTGAGTACGGCGCGGCCAGCTCGACAGTCATGACTTCCTCCACATGATGACACCTTGTCGCCAAATCTAGGCATATTTCAGGAAGATCCGCAACGAAGGGGAGGCTAGCCTGACCTGCGGGAAGACCCGATGGTGACACCATGACGCGAACATCTTCCCGAAAACCGGCGAAGGTTCGGCGGCGAACGCGGCGCATGGCAAGGGGAGGACCGCGAGCCCGCGACGCCGGGTGCGATCCGCAGGGGGTGCGGTGCGAAGGGAGGCAGTCGCGGAGCTGCCTGGCCCGAAAGCGAGCTTGCCCCCATCGCGCGGACGCGGATGAGGGCAAGGGCGGGCCTGGGGGTGTGGGGGTGGTCAGACCGGGGTGGGGAGGGCGTGCGGGTGGGGGTCGGGGGTGGGGATGAGGCGGCGGCAGTCCGCGATGGCCGACTCCAGCAACGTCCGCAGCACCTGGTCGGGATGGGGGATGCACGCCTGCACGATCCCCACCACCGACAACTGCACCGCGTTCGGCGCCGCGTACCGGCGGAAGCCCTTCTCGGTGATCCGCGCCGCCCGGCTGAACCTGCGTGCCTCGCGCGCCGTCTGCGGGACCTGGTCCATGGCCCGCCGGCTCACAGCCGACAACTGCCCGGCCGGTCGCCCGTCGAGCCGGGCGAGGATCTCCTCGGCGGCCAGGACGGAGACGGCCAGCGCGAGCTGGCGTTCCGCGGCGGCCACGGGCAGGGCGGTGGTCGCGCAGCGCAGGGCGATCGTGGCGTCGACCCGCAGGTCGTCGCTGGACAGCCCGATGATGGACGGGACGAGTTCGGCCAGGCCGTTGCGGTTCTCGTCGCCGGTGTTGTCGTTGACGAGCCGGGCGAGCGCGGCCAGCAGCGGGTGCGTGCAGGCCGGATGGTCGCTCCAGCGCTCTCCTGCCAGGTAGGAAGCCAGCTCCATGAAGCACGCGCCGCGTTTCGGATTGCGGTGCCTGCCTCGCGACAGAACCGGCATGTGGTCGAGGTGGTTGTCCACGGATGCTCCACTACTCCACGTTCGCCTGTCTTTCCAGTCTGCGCTCCTGTCGCGCGAGAAGCCAGTGGTGGGAGGTCTTGGGAACGGAGTCAACTCGCTTGACAGTGATGGTGGGGAGTGATCCCATCAATACGAGTTAGGAAGTTTTCCTAACTATCACCCCCCATCAAGGAGGATCCATGCGCGTGTTAGCCGGCGCGCTTGTGGCGGCGTTACTGATGAGCGTGGTGACGGCCGTGCCGGCCTCGGCCGCGCCGACCCGCCACGAAGCGGAGAACGCCACCATCTCTCAGGGCCTCGTGGAATCCAACCACGCGGGTTACTCCGGTGCCGGGTTCGTCAACGGCGACAACGTGGCCGGAAGCTACACCGAGTTCACCGTCAACGCCGCGGCGGCGGGCCAGGCCGAGATCGCCATCCGCTACGCCAACGGCACCGCCGTCAACCGGGCCGCCGACATCGCCGTGAACGGCACCGTGGTCTCCGCGGCCCGCGCGTTCAACGGCACCGGCGCGTGGTCCACGTGGGCGACCTCCACGCTCACCGCACCCGTGACCGCGGGCGCCAACAAGATCCGGATCACCTCCACCACGGCCAACGGCAACCCCAACCTGGACTACGTCGACGTCGAGGTGGCCGCGCCCAGCTCCGACCTGCAGGCCGAGGACGCCACGATCGTCCAGGGCGTGGTGGAGTCGAACCACGCCGGGTTCACCGGCACGGGCTTCGTCAACTACGACAACGTCGTCGGCTCCTACGTGGAGTTCACGGTCAACGCGCCCACCGCGGGCAACTACGAGGTGAAGTTCCGCTTCGCCAACGGCACCACCGCCGACCGGGCCATGGCCATCACCGCCAACGGCGGCGCCGCCCAGAACGTGAGCTTCCCCGGCACCGGGGCCTGGACCACGTGGGTGGAGAAGTCCGTGACCGCCTCGCTGATCGCGGGCGCCAACAAGATCAGGGCCACCGCCACCACCGCGAACGGCGGGCCGAACCTCGACCGGATCAGCACCACCGTGCCGCCCGACCCGGAGCCGCCGACCGCGCCGGGCAACTTCCGCCTCGTCGGCGAGGTCCGGCCGAACGCCGTGGACCTGGCCTGGGACGCCTCCACCGACAACGTGGGCGTCTCCAGCTACGTCATCTACAACGGCGGCAACGTGATCAAGACCGTGGGCGGCAACCAGACCACGGCCACGGTCACCGGCCTGACGCCGAACACCGGCTACGTGCTGAGCGTGCTGGCCTACGACGCGGCCGGGAACGGCTCGCCCGCCAGCAACAACGTTCCCTTCACCACCCCGCCGAGCGACGACCACCAGGCGCCGACGGTGCCGGGCAACCTGCGCGCCACCAACGTGGCCGCCACCAGCATCACGCTGGCCTGGAACGCCTCCACCGACAACGTCGAGGTCACCGGCTACAACGTCTACCGCGACGGGACGAAGTTCGCGACCGTGCCCGACCTGACCGCCACCGCGGACGGGCTCACGCAGAACACGCAGTACTCCTTCCAGGTCGAGGCCTTCGACGCCAACGGCAACATCTCGGCCAAGAGCCCCGCACTGAACGTCAGGACCTCGACACAGGCGACCGGCGGCGACCCGGTCTTCGACCGTGACGTCACCCAGCTCGACCTGCCGTGGGGCATCGCGTTCCTGCCGGACGGCAGCGCGCTGGTCGCCGAGCGCGACCGGTTCGAGATCGTCCGGGTCACGGCCGCCGGCCAGAAGACCGTGGTCGGCAAGATCACCGAGGCGGTCGGCACCGTCGGCGAGGGCGGCCTGCTCGGGCTCGCGCTGTCGCCGAACTTCGCCACCGACCACTACGTCTACGCCTACCACACCGCCTCGGGCGACAACCGGGTCGTCCGCTTTAAGTACGAGAACAACGCCATCGGCGCCCGCGAGCCGGTCGTGACCGGCATCAGCAAGGCCAAGTTCCACAACGGCGGCCGGATCAAGTTCGGCCCGGACGGGATGCTCTACATCACCACCGGCGACGCCCAGACGAGCAGCAGGGCGCAGGACCTCAACTCGCTCAACGGCAAGATCCTCCGGGTCACGCCGACCGGCGCCGGCGCTCCCGGCAACCCGTTCCCGAACGCCCCGCGCGTCTACAGCCTCGGCCACCGCAACCCGCAGGGCATCGCCTGGGACTCCCAGGGCAGGCTGTGGGAGTCGGAGTTCGGCGACGGCACCTGGGACGAGCTCAACATCATCCAGGCGGGCAAGAACTACGGCTGGCCGACCTGCGAGGGCACCTGTAGCGACAGCCGGTACGTCAACCCGGTCAGGACGTGGAGCGTCTCCAGCGCCTCCCCGAGCGGCCTGGAGATCGTGGGCGACTGGATCTACATGGCGGCCGTACGCGGCTCGCGCCTGTGGGTCATGAAGATCACCGGCAACACGACCGACACCCCGCGCGCCTTCTTCAACGGCAACTGGGGCCGGCTGCGCACCGTGGTCAAGACCCCCGACGGCGGCCTCTGGCTGACCTCGACCAACAACGACAAGAACGGGGGCACCCCCAGCACCATCGACAACGACATCGTCAGGCTGAAGTTCGCCGGCCCGCCGTTCGCGCTGACCAGCACGGCCTTCGCGAACAACGGCAACATCCCGGCGCGGTTCACCTGCGCGCAGGACGGGGTGTCGGGCAACGACATCTCGCCGCAGCTGGCCTGGTCCAGCCCGCCGGCCGGTACGCAGAGCTACGCGATCACCTTCATCGACACGGCCAACGGCGGCAAGCACTGGGCGATCTGGGACATCCCCGCCGCCAAGTCGTCGCTGCCGGAGGGGCTCGGGCTCGGGTTCGAGGTGCCGAACCAGGCTCCTGCCAAGCAGAAGGCGATGAGCAGCGGCAACAAGTCGCTGCAGTACTTCGGGCCCTGCCCCGGCGGCTCGACCCACAAGTACGAGTTCACGCTCTACGCGCTGGACACCGCGACGTTGCCGGGCGTGACCTCCGGCTCGTCGGTGGCGGCGGTGGAGAGCGCGATCCTGGCCCGCGACCTGGCTTCGACCAAGCTGGCGGGCAACTCGAACGCGTCCACGCGCTGACCTGAGTGACGGGAGGGGCCGGAGGCACTCGCCTCCGGCCCCTCGAAACATCGGAGGAGTGGGAAGCGATCTCTCATAAGAGATCCCATCTTTCGCGGGAAAGGGCCCCCATGCACAGAACCACGCTGGCCATGATCTTAGTGGCCGGCCTGCTCGTCTGGCCCGGCCAGACGGCATCCGCGGCCTCGGTCGTCTACGAGGCCGAGAGCGCGGCCATCGGCAACGGCGTGGTGGAGAGCAACCACGCGGGTTTCTCCGGCACCGGCTTCGTCAACAGCGCCAACGCGGCGGGCGCGTACGTGGAGTTCACCGTGACCGGCGCCGGTGACACCAACCTGGCCTTCAGGTACGCCAACGGAACGGCCACCGACCGTCCGGCCACGCTCACGATCAACGGATCAGCCATCGAGACCCTGCGGTTCGCGGGCACCGGCGCGTGGACGACGTGGAACAACGAGACCGTCGCCGCCGGCCTCGCCCAGGGCGCCAACAGCGTCCGCCTCACCGCCACCACCGCGGCGGGCCTGCCCAACGTCGACGCCCTGACCGAGGGCGCGCAGGACGGGGGCGGCACCGGTCCCATCGCCGACCCGATCCCGCAGAACCCCATCCAGTCCAGCCTCGGCCTGGTCCTCACCGAGTACGCCCAGTTCCCCAAGACCGACCCCGTACCCTCGCCCACCGACTCCCGCCTGCGCCGCCACGCCCGGATCAACCACCTGGGCCAGCTCGCCGACGGCCGCAGGTACGTCCCCGACCTCAACGGCAGGCTCTACACCCTGCCCGCGGGCGGCGGCGCACCCAGCGTCTACCTCGACCTCCGGGCCGCGGTGGGCGGCAACTTCTTCTCCGGCCGCGGCCTCGGCAGCGGGTTCGGCTTCGTCGCCTTCCATCCGGACTTCGCGGCCAACGGCCGCTTCTACACCGCGCACAGCGAGGCGTTCCAGGCGTTGAACACCCAGCGCGCCGACTGGACGCAGTCCGGAGCGGTCGTGCAGGGCGTGGTCACGGAGTGGACCGCGAGCGACCCGGCGGCGCCCGTCTTCAGCGGCACCCGCAGGCAACTGCTCCGCCTGGGCTTCGGCACCTACATCCACGGGATCCAGCAGATCGACTTCAACCCCAACGCCGCGCCGGGCAGCCCCGACCGCGGCCTGCTCTACGTGGCCGCCGGCGACGGCGGCAGGGGCACGAGCGGCATCGTCCCGCAGGCCCGCAACCAGCCGTTCGGCAAGATCCTGCGCATCGACCCGCGCGGGAGCGACAGCGCCAACGGCCGGTACGGCATCCCGCCCGGCAACCCGTTCACCGGCCAGCAGGGCACGCTCGGCGAGATCTACGCCCTGGGCATGCGCGACCCGCACCGCTTCAGCTGGGACCGCGGCGGCAGCGGCCGGATGTTCCTCGGGCACATCGGCGAGCACGACATCGAGGCCGTCTACGACGTGCGGGCCGGCGACAACTTCGGCTGGAGCGAGCGTGAGGGCGCCTTCCGCTTCGACCGGAACGAACCCTGCTACCTCTACCCGCTGCCCGCCGACGACAGCCGGTTCGGCTACACCTACCCGGTCGCCGCCTACGACCACAACGGCCCGCCCGGTTGCACCGGAGACCTCGGCCGCGCCATCGCCGGCGGCTTCGTCTACCGCGCCGCCGCGCTGCCCGCCCTGCAGGGCAAGTACCTGTTCGGCGACCTCGTGCAGGGCTGGATCTTCGCGACCAACGAGACCGAGATGACCCGCGGCGGCACCGACCTCGCGCCGCTGCACCAGCTCAAGATCTACAACGCCGCGGGCAGCCAGGTCACCATGCAGACGCTCGCCGGCAACTCCCGCGTGGACCTGCGCTTCGGCATGGACCGCGCGGGAGACCTGTTCGTGCTGTCCAAGGCCAACGGCAAGGTCTGGAAGGTGACCGGCACCCGCTGATCACCAGAGCAGATGGAGCGCCTCCGGGGCGCGGTGGATCAACGTCGGCGCCATCGTGACCTCGGGGCTCTCCAGCCGGATCCCGGGCAGCCTGCGGATCAGCTCCTCCAGCGTGATCCGCAGCTGCTCGCGGGCAAGCTGCGAGCCGGGGCAGCCGTGCACGCCGTGGCCGAAGCCGAGGTGGCGGGTGGGCGGCCGGGTGATGTCGAACCCTCCGGCGCCGTCGCGGCCCGCGGAGCCGTAGGAGACGAAGACCGCGTCTCCGTCCTTCAGCTCGGTTCCGGCGAAGGTGAGCGGGCGGGTGACCGTACGACGGAAGCCCTGCACGGGCGCCTCGAAGCGGGCGGTCTCCTCGATCGCGGCCGGGATGAGCTCCGGGCGCGCGCACAACGTCTCCCACTGCGCGCGGTCACGCAGCAGATGGTGTACGGCGGAGCCGATCAGCGCGGTCGTGGTCAGGTGCCCGGCCAGCAGGAGGTTCTGCAGGTTGGAGACGATCTCGTTGCGCTCCTCGGTGGTCAGCAGGGCGGTGCCGGGGGCCAGCGCCCGCACCATCTCGGTCGTCAGGTCGTCGCGCGGTTCCTTCCTGCGGGCACGGGCGTAGTCGTCGAGCAGGTGCTGGAGCCGGACGATGTCGCGGGCCGCCGCGGCCTGCTCCTCGTCGGTCATGGGCTGGAACAGCAGGTCCTCGGCCCGGTTCCCGGCTTCGACGGCCGGCCGTACGTCGGCGGGGTCGAGGCCCATGAGGTGGCCGATGACGTCGGCGGCGAGCGGCCGCGCGTACGCCGACATCCACTCCACGCGGCCGTCGGCGGCGAAGGCGTCGACGAGCTCGGCGGCGCGGCGGGCGATGAACGGCACGGCGGTGGCGACCCGCGCGGGCGACAGGCCGCGCACCAGCGGCTTGCGCAGGCGGCGGTGTTCCTCGCCGTCCCTGCTCAGCACCGCGGGCCGCCCGCCGAAGCCCTTGACCAGCTCGCTCAGCGCGGCGCGGCGCGGCAGGTGGTCGGGCCGGAGCGCGCCCTCGGAGGAGAAGTCCTCGGGGCGGCCGAGCACCTCGCGCACATCCTCGTACCGGGAGACGAGCCATGCCTGCAGTTCCGGGACGAAGGTGAGGCCCGGTTCGCGCCGGGCGGCTTCGTAGGTGGGGAACGGGTCGCGGTACAAGGCCTGGAGATCCACAGGGCCCATCTTCGCCCAGACCTACCCATCCCGGACGATGAAATTTTCTTTTAGTTCACCCCTGGGTCTTGAAAGTTATATCCGCGAGCGATTGAGTTCGGGGCGTGATCACCCTCAAAGTCGTGGCCGCCGCGGCCTTGGTGTTAACAGCGGCGGTGGACCCCCAAGCCCCCATCGAGGACGCGCCCCCCGCGTCGTCCTACCCGCCCGCCTCCACCCTCCTCGCGGCCCCCGCCCCGAAGCACCTGGAGACGGCCAAGAAGAGCCGGCCGGTGGCGCCCGGCATCACCTTCACCGCCTTCGACCGCTACGACGCGGCGGGCTGGCTGCGCGCCGACGCGCTGTCGGCGGACCTGTCCGGCGGCGTCAAGGCCGGCTACCTGAACTCGGGCGAGGTCTCCAAGACCGAGCCGCTGTCCGGCCCCGCCAAGCGCGCCCGCGCGGTCGCGGCGGTCAACGGCGACTTCTTCGACATCAACCGCTCGGGCGCCGCACTCGGCATCGGCGTCCAGAAGGGCACGCTCGTCCAGTCGCCCACCAGCGGCTGGAACAACGCGGTCGCCCTCACCGGCGAGGGCGTCGGCCGCGTGCTCAAGATGTACTTCGAGGGCAGCGCCACCCCGCAGGGCGCGAGCTCCCCGATCGCCCTCACCCAGTTCAACCAGCTCATCCAGAACGACGGCGTGGGCCTGTTCACCCCGCTGTGGGGCAGCCACACCCGGGCCCGCGCGGTCGAGGGCGCGGCCAAGGTCACCGAGGTCGTCCTCACCGCCGGCGCCGTCACCGAGGTCCGCACCACCGCGGGCAGCGGCCCGATCCCGGCCGGCACCACGATCCTGCTCGGCAGGGACGCCGGGGCCGTCGCCCTCGCCGCGCTCAAGCCCGGTGACAAGATCGACGTCAGGTACACGCCCAAGCCCTCCGACGGCGGCCAGGTCGAGACCGCCATCGGCGGCAACTACGTCCTTGTCAAGGACGGGGCCGTCCAGCACTCCACCGACCAGGCGGCGCACCCGCGCACCGCGGTCGGCTTCTCCGCCGACGGCAGGAAGATGTACCTGCTCACCGTCGACGGCCGCCAGGCCGACAGCCGCGGCGTCACGCTGAACGAGCTGGCCGCCATGATGATCGAGCTCGGCGCCCACAACGCGCTCAACCTCGACGGCGGCGGCTCCTCCACGATGCTCGCCCGCGAGCCCGGCGCCGCCGAGCCCCAGGTCGAGAACAGCCCCTCCGACGGCGGCGAGCGCCCCGTCCCCAACGGCCTGGCTCTCTACGCCCCGGAGGGCAGCGGCAAGCTCAAGGGCTTCTGGCTGGAGACCGCGAGCGACCCCGCCAAGGCGCCCGGCGTCGGCCCCGTCGCCGGTGGCCGCCCCGACCGCGTCTTCCCCGGGCTCTCGCGGCGGCTGAGCGCCGCCGGTTTCGACGAGACGTACGGCCCCGCCGCCGGCACCCCGAGCTGGCGCTCCAAGCCGGTCGTGCACGGAGTCGTCGACCACAAGGGCGTCTTCCGCGCCCTCGTCCCCGGCCAGACCACCGTCACCGCCGCCCGCGGCGAGGCCAAGGGCACGCTGGAGCTGACCGTGCTCCAGCCGCTGGCCCGCCTCGGCGCCACCACCGACCGGGTCGGCCTGGCCGCGGCGCAGGCCACCGGCACGTTCGGCCTCGTCGGCTACGACCGCAACGGCAACTCAGCGCCCATCGAGCCGGGCGACCTGTCGCTCGACTACGACCGCGCGCTGTTCGAGGTCACGCCCAGCCCCAACGGCTTCTTCACCGTGAAGGCCAAGCAGGACAAGGGCGCCGGGCTCATCACCGCCAAGGTCGGCCGCGTCACCACCGCCGTGCCCGTGACCGTGGGCACCGAGGAGCAGAGCGTCGCCACCTTCGACGACGCCGGCTCCTGGGCCTTCGCCGCCGCGCGGGCCACCGGCTCGCTGTCGGCCGCGCCCGGCCAGAGCGGCGGCGGGCTGAAGCTGGCCTACGACTTCACCCAGTCGACGGCCACCCGGGCGGCGTACGCCAGCCCGCCGCAGCAGATCGTGGTGCCCGGCCAGCCGCAGGCGTTCGGGCTCTGGATCAACTCCACCGGCAAGGGGGAGTGGCCCTCGCTGGAGTTCTACGACGCCCAGGGGCAGTCGCAGATCCTGCGCGGGCCGTTCCTGACCTGGACCGGGTGGAAGTACGTGGAGTTCCAGGTGCCGCCCGGGGTGTCCTACCCGCTCAAGCTGCGCCGGTTCTACGTGGCCGAGACGAAGGCGGACGCCTCGTACACCAACGAGATCCTCATCGACGGGCTCGTGGCCAAGGTGCCGCCGCCGGTGCAGGCGCCGCCGGCGGAGAAGATCGCCGACCCGGTGGTGAAGGCGTCGGTCGAGGCGATGCCGTGGCGGTTCGCGGTCATGTCGGACGCCCAGTTCGTGGCGCGCGACCCGGACAGCGACATCGTGCGCAACGCCCGCCGTACGCTGCGGGAGATCAAGGCGGCGAAGCCGGACTTCCTGCTGATCAACGGCGACCTCGTGGACGAGGCGTCGCCGGCGGACTTCGCGCTGGCCAAGAAGATCCTCGATGAGGAGCTGGGCGGTGAGCTGAAATATCAGTACATCCCCGGCAACCATGAGGTGATGGGCGGCAAAATCGACAACTTCCGGGCGGTCTTCGGCGACACCTACCGCAGCTTCGACCACAAGGGCACCCGGTTCGTCACCCTCGACACCTCGCGGCTGAACGTGCGCGGCGGCGGGTTCGACCAGGTCGCCCTCCTGCGCGAACGGCTCGACGCCGCCGCGAAGGACCCGGCGATCGGGTCGGTGGCGGTGCTGTTCCACGTGCCGCCGCGCGACCCCACGCCGGGCAAGGGCAGCCAGCTCGGCGACCGCAAGGAAGCGGCGCTGGTGGAGCAGTGGCTGGCCGACTTCCAGCGGGAGACCGGCAAGGGCGCCGCCTACATCGGGGCCCACGTCGGGACCTTCCACGCCTCCCGGGTGGACGCGGTGCCGTACTTCATCAACGGGAACTCCGGCAAGAACCCGGCCACCGCGCCCGGCGACGGCGGCTTCACCGGCTGGTCGCTGTGGGGCGTCGACCCCGTCACCCCGCGCGAGGCCGAGCACGTGCGGCGCAACTGGTTCGTGGACGCGCCCGCGTGGATCGGCACCCAGGTACGCCCGCACGTGGACGAGCTCACGCTGACCGCGCCCGCCACCGTGGCCGTGGGCCGTCCGGCGGCGGTCACCGCGGCCGTCAAGCAGGGGGCGCGCCAGGTGCCCGTGGCCTACCCGGTCTCGGCGTCGTGGAGCGGCTCGCCCGCGCTGCACATCGGCGCCCGCTCCGGCGTCCGGCCGTGGCACAAGGCCGTGCTCGACCCCGAGACCGGCACCCTGACCGCGCTGCGGGAAGGCTCGATCGTGGTGGCGGTGACGGTCAACGGCGTCAAGCGCGAGGCCACGATCGCCCTGACCGCCAGAGCCGCCGCCTGACCCCTCACCCCTGACCTCTCACCCCGATCTTGACGGCGTCAAGAACGCCCGGTGGCCGCAGCCGCCGGGCGTTCTCCGCTGTTTCGTGACAGTGCGTATCAAGCGATCATCAATCGCGATTCGCTAGGTTAACCGGCCATGACCCGACTGAGTCCGCGTCTGGGACCGCTCACCCCCCGCCAGCACTGGCGCAGAGCCCGGCTCCAGGCCTACTCGTGGCTGCTGACCGGCGCCTACCGGCTCGGCGCCATGCACCCGGCGGTGTGGAAGTTCGTGGCCCGCTCCTACCATCCCGCGCTCGACCGGCTGGCCGCCCGGCACGCCCGCGTGGCCTGCCAGTTCGCCGCCGTGGACGTGCCCGCCTACCGCGACTTCCTGCGCGAACGCGGCGCGGGGCAGGCCAGGCGCCTGGCCGACTTCCCCGAGACCACCAAGCAGAACTACGCCGGCGCCTACGACGAGCGCAGCCGCTGCCAGGAGGGCCGCCTGCACCGGCCGGGCGTGATCGTGGACGAGTCATCGGGTTCGAGCGGCAAGCCGTACAACTGGGTGCGCGGCCCGCGTGAGCTGAAGGGCATCTACCGCAACGCCGCCGGCTACATCGAGCTGGTCTTTCCCGGCCGCCGCCTGTTCGTGATCAACGCGTACTCGATGGGCGCCTGGGCCACCGGCACCACCACGGGCACCGCCATGGCCCGTATCGCCATGGTCAAGAACACCGGCCCCGACCTGGAGAAGATCGCCGACACCCTCGAACACTTCGGCCCCGGCTACGACTACGTGGTGGCCGCGTACCCGCCGTTCCTGAAACACCTGCGCGACCGCCTGGACACGAGCGGCTTCCCCTGGACGGACTACCGCATCCGCGGCATGGTCGGCGGCGAGGGCATGACCGAGGCGCTGCGCGACTACCTGGAGGAGCGCTTCGAGGAGGTCCGCTCGGGTTACGGCGCCAGCGACCTCACCATCGGGATGGGCGCGGAGACCGGCTTCACGGTACGGCTCCGCAAACGCCTGGCCACCGACCGCCACCTGCGCGAGACCCTGCTGGGCCCGGACGAGCAACGCCTCCCCATGATCTTCCACTACAACCCGCTGGAGACCTTCCTGGAGGTCAACGACTCCGGCGAACTCCTGTGCACGATCAACACCAAGAGCTGCCTGCAGCCCAAGCTCCGCTACAACGTGGGCGACGAGGCCCTGCTGAGAACGCTGCCCGAGGTGAAGCGCGCCCTGGGCGCCGACTACGCGGGCATGTGGACCGACGAGCGCATGAACCTGCCGTTGCTGTTCCTGTTCGGCCGCAAGGACTCGACCATCTCCTACATGGGCGCCAACCTGTACCCGCAGGACGTCGAATACGGCCTGTACCAAGGCAACCCCTACGCCGCCTCGATCGCCCGCTTCTGCCTGTCACTGGAAGAACTTCCCGGCCTGGAATACCGCCCCGTCATCAACATCGAACTCCGCGAGGGCGCCACCACCGACCACGAGGCGCTGACCGACATCTGCCGCAAGGGCGTCGTCGCCCACCTGAGCCACGTCTCCCGCGACTTCGCCGAATCCCTCAAGGAGGACCCGACGGCGGCCGACCTCCGCGTCAAACTCTTCGACCAAGGCGAAGGCCCCTTCGCCACCTTCACCAAGATGAAGAACGTCTACCTCGTCTGAGCTTCACCTTCAGGGGGGGCGGCCGCCGCAGGCACACCGATGGGTGGTACGCGCCTCTACCGAAGCATCGATCAGGAATCGAGAAGCGTCGGCCGATCGCCTCGCAATAACGTGACCTGGGTAGTCACGGAACGAAATCAGCGAGGAGTCGATGCGATATGGCGAAGACACGGAGGATCGTCTACTGGGTTTCCACCATTGGGCTCGCATCGGGGCTGGTCGGTTCTGGAGTTCAGCAAATTCTGAGGATCGAGGGAAAGGAGGCATTGGCGCCGCCCTATGCGTGGGGTATCGCGGAACTGGGTTACCCCGTCTACATTCTCACCATTCTGGGCGGGTGGAAGCTCCTGGGGGCGCTGGCGATTCTGCTTCCCAAGTATCCGCTGCTCAAGGAATGGGCGTACGCGGGCATGTTCTTTCTGTTCACCGGAGGGATGTTCTCGCACATCGCCACGGGCGACGCCTGGTATCAGCTGCTTCCGGCGCTCTTTCTTCTCATTCTCGCGGCAGCTTCATGGCACTTCAGGCCGGAAGAAAGAAGGCCGCTGACGCGATAGGAGCCGGAGGCGTTTCAGCAGCCGCCGATCCGGCAGAGCTTGGCGGCCATCCGCTCGGCGTCCTTGCCGTGCTGGGCGAGGGTGCGCAGTGCCTCGGCGTCGTTGCGCAGGTCCCAGTAGAGCGCGACCGCGGCACCCTTGCGGACCGCCACGAACTTCTGGACCTGCGCGGCCGCACCCGCCTGCCGGACCGTGCGCGATCCGCCCACCGCGCCGTCGCCGATCGCCGGCCGGACGACCTTGACGCCTTCGCATCGTGCCATGCGCTCGCGTATTTGCTTGATCATCTTCTCGGCCCCCGGAGTGCTGGCGAAGAGGAAGACCTGTTCGCCGCGGGAGGAGTGGGTTTTCTCGTTGCCGTCGTTCTTCGGGTTGAAGGTGACGTCACGCCGGTCGATCCAGCCCTTGAGCCTGGCGTCGGAACACTGAATGTTGTTGACCTCGGCCAGATCGCGCCCCTCGCCCTCGTTGACATACCAGTGCTTGTTCTTGACGTCCTGGCGCGCCTGCTTCTCGTAAAGCAGGAAGTTTTTCGGAATCGACCGGCTTTCGGCCGCGGCCGCCTGGCTCGTGAGCATTCCCGCCACCGCTACTCCGGTCATCACCATGGCGATCCGCATGTATATCAGCCCCCGGTCGTATGTGGATCTTTCGTAGGGTTGGATGGCACCGGCGCGACAAAGGTTCGGACCCCATCGGGAATTCGTCAGCGGCGGCGCTGTTCGTGGATGAGCAGCCAGACCAGGTAGCCGCCGCCGGCGATCACCGTGACGACACCTACGGGGAGGACCCGCGGCATCAGGTGCTGGGCCGCGTGGTCGGCGCTCGCCAGCAGCAGCGCTCCCGTCAGCGCCGAGGCGGTCAACGTGACTCCGGGAGCGCGGGTGAGGCGGCGGGCGATCTGTGGCGCGGCCAGGGCGACGAAGGCGATCGGCCCGGCCGCGGCGGTGACGGCGGCGGTGATCACGACGGCGGTGAACAGCAGGATGAGGCGGCTGCCTTCGACGCGGACGCCGAGGGCCCGCGCGGTGTCGGCGCCCATCTCCAGGACGCGCAGGGACGGCTGGAACCGCCTGAGGGCGATCAAGAGGGAGAGGGTCGCGAGGCAGGCCGGAGCGGCGCGATCCCAGCCGATGCCGTTGAGCGTTCCGGCGCCCCAGACCGCCGCCGTGATGGCGGTCTCCAGCTGCGCGCGCAGGAGCATCCAGGTGTTGGCCGCGGTGAGGATCGCGGAGACGCCGATGCCGACGACGATGAGCCGGAACCCTTGGACGCCGCGACGGAAGGCGAGCAGATAGACCACGGCGGCGGTGGCCAGGCCCCCGATCAGCGCGCCCGCGGCCACGTCGAGGTAGCCGCCGCCGACGCCGATGATCACGATCAGCGCGCCGGTGTACGCGCCGCTGGAGAACCCGATGACATCCGGGCTGCCCAGCGGGTTCCCGGTCAGCGACTGGAAGATCGCGCCCGCCACGCCCAGCCCGGCGCCGAAGACCACGGCCGCCACCGCGCGCGGCAGGCGCCACGTGAGCACGACCATGCGGGTGACGCGGTCCTCCCCGCCGGTCAGGGCGGCGGCGACCTCGCCGATGCCGAGCCGGAGATCGCCGGTGGTCAGCGACCACAGGACGACCGCGCCGCACAGCAGCAGGAGCGACAGGCTCACGACCATGGCGCGGACCCCGGTCACAGCCGGCTCGCCCGCGCGCGCCTGGCCAGGACGATGAGCACGGGCGCGCCGACGAAGGCGGTGACGATGCCGACGGGCACCTCACCGGGTGCGGTCACGACCCGGCCGATCACGTCGGCCAGCAGGAGCAGGACCGGCGTGAGGACGATCGTCTGGAGGAGGATCCATCGCTGGTCGGGACCGGTGATCCACCGCGCGACGTGGGGCGTCATCAGACCGGCGAACGCGACCGGGCCCGCGATCGCGGTCGCCGAACCGGCCAGCAACGTCACCGCGACGACCACGAGGGCCCGCGTACGGCCGACCCGCACGCCGAGGGAGGCGGCGACCTCGTCGCCGAGGGCGACGCCGTTCAGCGATCGCGCGGCCACGAGGGCCAGCAGCAGGCCCGCGGACACGAAGGGCAGCGCGGGCAGCAGCACGTCCGGGCCGCGGCCCGCGAGCGTGCCGGCGTTCCAGCCGCGCATGTGGTCGAAGACGCGGGGCTGGAGCAGCATCATCGCCGAGGTGACGCCCATCAGCACCGCGCCCATCGCGACACCGGCGAGCGTGAGCCTGATCGGGTCGGCGGCTCCCTTCCCCGCCGACCCGATCAGGTAGACGCCGAGCGTCGCGGCCAGCGCGCCGGCGAACGCGAACCACAGGTACCCGCCGGCCGACCCGGCCCCGAACACGGCGATCCCGATCGCGACGGCCAGCGCCGCCCCGGCGTTCACCCCGAGCAGTCCCGGGTCGGCGAGCGGATTGCGGGTCAGCGCCTGGATCAGCGTGCCCGACGCGCCGAGCGCGGCCCCGGCCAGCAGCCCGGCGGCCGTACGCGGAAGACGGAGGTCACGCACGATGTGGTGGTCGCCCGACCCGTCGAAGCCGGTGAGTGACCCGGCGATCGCCGCGAGGTCGATCGGCTTGGCCCCGACGGCGACACTCAGGATCGCCGCCACCACCAGGGCGAGCGCGGCCACGACCAGGCGAAACGGCCGCGCGCTCATGAGGCTGCGGTGACCTGCGACCACAGCGCGGGACCGTCCGCCGCCCCGGCGGCCCGGCCGTCGCCGAAGAGCAGCGCGTCGAGGTCGTGGAGCACCCAGAGCTGGTTCAGCGGGCCGACCCCGAACCACGCGGAGAAGTCCACCTCGCCGGTCCGCGATCCCGAGGTGTCGAGCAGCCGGTTCTCGAGCGGAGACGGAGCCCCGAAGGTGACCGAGCCGGCGAACGCGATGATGATCTCGGCCTTGTGCTCGCCGAGCTTCTCCGGCGAGAGGTTCTCGTATCCCCACTCGTTGCCCTTGAGCGCCTGCCCGGCGGGCCGCCTCAGGCCGAGTTCGGTAAGGATCGGGCCGAAGCCGCGCGCGTTGCCGTACACGCAGAAGGTGTCCTCGCCGCACGCGGACAGCGCCGACACGGCGGCGCCCGCGAACTTCGAGCCCTTGACGCGGCGCGCCAGGTCGGTGCGTGCCGTTTTGAGACGCCCAGCCACGGCCGCGGCCTGGGCCTGGTGTCCCGTGATCGCGCCGAGGGTGCCGAGGGTGTCCTCCAGCACGGGCAGGCCGGGCAGGATCACGACCGGCGCGATCTCGCGCAGTTGCGGAACGATCGTGTCGCTGCCGGTGTTCGGCAGGCCGACGACGAGCTCCGGCCCGGCGGCGGCGACGAGTTCGGCCTTGCCGGGCTCGACCAGCTCGACCCCGGCCTTCTCCAGGATCGTGTAGGCGGCGGACACGAACGGGTCGGTGTCGTAGCCGTACTTCCCGGCGTGCCCGGGGACGACGCCCAGCGCCAGGAGGTTGAGGGCGGTCTGGTAGTCCAGCGCCCAGATCCCGGAGTCGGTGACGGGCACGGTGACCTCGCCGCTTGCTGACGTCACGGTCACCGTTCCACCGCCTGGTTCCGGCGCGGACGGCGACGCGGTGCCGCACGCGGCGAGCGAGAGCGCCACCGCGAGCACGATCGCCAGGAGGCGCGGCTTCACGACGGGTGTCCCTTCTCGGCGATGCGCCAGTGCCGTGCCCGCTCGTACTGCCGGGACAGCCGCGCGAACGCCCCGCCCGTGCGCAGCAGTTCCGAGGGTGTGCCGGTCTCGGTGACGCGGCCCTCGTCGAGCGAGACCACGTGGTCGGCCGCGGCCAGGGTGGCGGGGCGGTGGGCGATCACGATCACCGTCCGGGAGGGGTCGTCGCCGAGGTTGGCGATGGCCTGCGTGATCGCGGCCTCGTTCTCGGGGTCGAGCGCGGAGCTGGCCTCGTCGACGAGCACGATGCGCGCCCGCTTGAGTATCGCCCGCGCGATCGCGACGCGCTGGCGTTCGCCGCCCGACAACTGGGCGCCGGCCTCGCCCACGCGGGTACGCCAGCCGTCGGGCAGCCGTTCGACCACCTCGTCGAGCCGGGCGGCGGCGGCCGCCTCCTCGAGCTCGTGCCAGCTCGCCTCCGGGTGGGCCAGGCGCAGGTTGTTCTCGATGGTGTCGTCGAACAGGTAGACGTCCTGGAAGACGATGGCGATCTCGTCGAGCAGGGCGCCCGGATCGAGGTCGCGGACGTCGACGCCGCCGACGCGCACGTGCCCGGAGCCGACGTCGAAGAACCGGGCGACGAGCCTGGTCACCGTCGTCTTCCCGGAGCCGGAGGGCCCGACCAGCGCGGTGGTGGTGCCCGGCCGGCAGCGCAGCGACACCTCGCGCAGCGCGGGGGCCCGGCCGCCCGGGTAGGTGAAGCTGACGCGCGAGAACTCGACGTCGGCCGCCTCGATGCCGCGCACCGGGTCGGCCGGCACGGGCAGCGTGGGCGTGGCCAGCAGTTCCTCGATGCGGGTGATCTTGTTCGTCATCGCGCGCAGCGCCCCGATGAGGTCGATGAGGTTGCCGAGCGGCTCCAGGAAGCGGGCGGCGAGCACGAGCAGCGCGATCGCCTCGGGAACCGGGACGTGCTCGCCGAGCACGAGCCCGGCCGCCAGCGCGAGCACCGCGACGAAGCCGCCCATGATCACGCCGGTGTAGACGAAGAACGGCCGGCGCGCGCGGCGCATGCCGTCGCGGTAGGTCTCGCGGTGGTCCACGAGCGCGGCGCGCATCCTGGGCGTGCCGTCGGCGTATCCGGCCGCGCGCAGGACCGGCTGGGCCTGGCCGAACTCGATCGCCCGGCCGGCGACCCCGGCCGAGGCCCGTTCCAGCTCGATCTCGGCGATCTCGGCGATGCGCGCGGCCCGCCGTAGCGCCCAGAAGGCGATCAGCGCGATCGCGCACAGCAGCAACGCCATCCGCCAGTCGACGGCGAACGTCACGGCGACGATCGTCGCGGGCAGCAACGTCGAGGTGATCGCGGGACCGGCGACGGTCACGGCCAGGTGCGCGGAGTCGCCGACGTCCGCGGTCACGCCACGGGCGAGCCGCGCCTTGTGCTCGGCGGTGAACCACCCCAGCGGCAGCGCGCTCACCTGCCGCATCAGGCCCCGCCGCAGTTGCGCCGCCAGCGCGCCCGACGCCGCGAACCCGACGGGGGTGGCGATGACGCTCAGCACCGCGTACGCGAGCGCGCCGACCGCGCCGAGCACGAGCCAGGGGGTGGCCGCGGCGAGGTCGGGCTCCGGCCGTACGACGGCGTCCAGGATCGGGACCAGCAGGCCGAGCAGCAGACCTTGCAGAACGGCCTGCGCGGCGGTGAGCAGCCACAGCCGGGCCAGCAGTTTCGGCTCCGGCCAGAGCCGGTACAGCCGCCGGATCATGCGAGCGCCCCTTCCTGCGCGGCCCACATCCTGGCGTACAGGCCGCCGCTCGCGAGCAGGTCGTCGTGGTTGCCGCGCTCGGCCAGCCGCCCCCTGTCGAGCACGAGAATCTGGCCGGCGCCGGCGATCGTGTGCAGCCGGTGGGCGATGACGATCACCGTCTTGCCGATCGCCAGGGTGGCCAGCGCGTCCTGGACCGCCGCCTCGCTGTCGGCGTCGAGCGCGGCCGTCGCCTCGTCCAGCACGACGATCGGCGCCCCGGACAGGATCGCCCGCGCGATGGTCAGCCGCTGGCGCTCGCCGCCGGACAGGCTGCCGCCGCCCGCGTCGAGCAGGGTGTCGTAGCCCTCGGGCAGGCGTTCGATCACCTCGTGGATGTGCGCGTCGGTGGCCGCCCGGCGAACCTCGGCGTCGCTCGCGCCGGGCCGGCCGATGCGGATGTTCTCCGCCACGCTGTCGCGCAGCAGCGCCACGTCCTGGAACACCAGCGACATCGACGCCAGCAGGTCGGCCGACGGGATCGAGCGCACGTCGGTTCCGCCGATCCGGATCGCGCCGTCCGTCACGTCGTAGAAGCGCGGCAGCAGGCTCGCGAGCGTCGTCTTGCCCGCGCCCGACGGGCCCACGATCGCGGTCACCTGTCCTGGCGGGCAGACGGCGCTGACGTTCTCGAGCGCGTGGGTCACCCCGTCGTAGGAGAACGTGACGCGGTCGAACTCCACGCCGTGCCCCCGCGGCTTTTCGGGGCGGGCGGGCTCGGGCAGCGGCGGGCGCGACAGCAGCCGCTCGATGTTGGCCGCGCCCATCCGGCCCTTGCGTACGCCCTGGGCGGCGCTCACGGCCGGGAGGATCGAGTTCGGCAGCCCGACGGCGACGACCAGGAACGCCACGAGGTCGGCGACGGCGAGCGACCCGTGGCCGAGGAAGGCCAGCCCGGCGGCGGTCACGACGGCGAGGACGGCCATCTCCGAGCCGAGCAGCCGTGACACCGCCGAGCTGTAGCGCACCTCGGCGACCCACGCGGCGAACGCCTGGGTGTGCTCGTCCACGGCGTCGTCGAACCGGCGCAGGACGCGGCCTCCGGTGCCGAACGTCTTGACCACCTGGATCCCGTCGGCGTACTCGACACTGGCGGCGCTGATGCGGGCGTCGGCGGCGATGAGCCGGTTCATGTGGGTCGTCATGGAACGCATGGAGACCCGGTAGAAGAGCGCCATCAGTCCCAGGACGGCCAGCGCGATGAGCGCCATGGGGACGTCGACGAAGAACAGGTATCCCGCGCCGACGACCGTCACCGTGACCGCTCCGGTCAGCTGACCCAGGGCGTGCGCGATGACCTCGTGCATCTCCTCCAGGTCGCCCGTCATCGCCCGCTTGACCCGGCCGGAGCCCGAGGCGCGGAACCAGCCCAGGGGCAGCGCGCCGAGGTGACGGACGATCCGTACCCGCAGGTCGTGCAGGATCGCCGCGTCCGCGTAGTGCCCCACGCGCGAGGACTGCACCAGCAGCAGGAGCCACAGGGCGGCGCCGGCGGCGCCGATGCCCACCCAGGTCCAGATGGCGGCGCCGGCCCCGGCGGGGTCGCCGAGCATGACGCGCGCGATCTCGGCGACGGCGATGTACGGCACGATGCCCGCCGCCGCGCTCAAGGTCGACAGGGTCGCGCAGACCACGAGGTGGGCCCGGATCGGGGCGAGCAGCCGCGCCAGGGCCCCGGCCTTCGCGAGCGCGGCCGGGGGATCTGCTGTTGTCGTGCTCAAGTCTTCGTTCCTCCTGGGACCACAGGGACTTAGGTATGCCTAACCTCAGTCCAAGCTTGAGACTTGAAGGCGACTTGATGTCAAATGGGCTCCATGGATGAGCCTCTCGGCGTCTCGATCGGCCAGGCGGCGGCCCTCTACGGCCTCGCCCCCTCGACGCTGCGCTGGTGGGAGTCCCAGGGTGTGCTGCCCGAGCCGCCGCGGGTCAACGGGCGCCGGGTCTACACCGAGACCGGGCTGCGCCGGATCGGGCTGGCGTACCTGTGCTGCGTGACGGGGGCGATGCCGCTCGAACAGGCGTCCGTCGTCACCGCGGGCAGCCGGAACCGGCACTGGCAGGACACGGTGCGGCGCCACGCCGAGCTGATCGAGGAGAGGATCAGGCATCTGCGCAGCGCGCAGGACTATCTGGTGCACCTGCTGCTGTGCCCGGACGACGACATCGTCGGCGAGTGCCCGGATCTCGACGGCGAACTGGTCAGCCACACGCCGCGCGGGCTCGTCCCGGTACGGGGTCTCGTCGCCGCGGCCCGGTCGGCACGTGACGAAATACCGCCACCGCGTGACGAAAAAGCCGTGGATCGCTGCGCGGTCTGCGGAGAGCCCTTCACCCAGCCCGCGCGGGGGCGTCGCCGGACGTACTGCTCGCCCGCGTGCCGCCAGAGGTCGTACCGCCGCGGCCGCGAAACCTCTCGTGACGGCTGACCGGCGCCTCCACCCCGGCCTTGATCGGTGTCCCCGCGACGACTAGCCTGATCGCCGTGTTGCCGGGAGGCGGGGGCCGAGGCGATCGTGTCACGGGGCTGAGCCGCTCGACCCCGCCATGGAGTGGGGGATCGACTGACGATGAGCGCTGAAGAGGATTTCGAGCAGGTCGGCGCCGAGCTGGCCGATCTGGGTGTGCGGATCTCCGGGATGATGGGGAGGCCGGCGCTCAAGGATCAGGCGGGGAAGGTGTTCGCGAGCCTGCAGCGTGACGGCGCGATGGTGTTCCGGCTGGTCAGGGACACCGCCGAGCACGCGACCGCGCTCAAGCTGCCCGGGGCGTCGCTCTTCGACCCCTCGGGGGAGGGCAGGGAGATGAAGGACTGGGTGGTCGTGCCCCACTCCTCTGCCGGGGAATGGACGGATCTGGCCGAGGCCGCGCACAGCCGTCCCCGCTGAGGAGAGCGCTAGGCTTTGGTCGCGTCGCGCGCAGCGGCTCGACAGGACCAGGATGGAAGCATGCCGAGAGAGACTCCGCCCACCGGGAAGGGCTCGTCGCCGGAGCTGCGAGCCTCTCATGCCGACCGGGACCGCGTGGTGGACGTGCTCCGCATCGCGGCGGGCGAAGGGCTGCTGACCGCCGACGAACTGGACGAGCGCGTGGAGGCCGCCCTGTCGGCGCGGACCCTGAGCGAACTGACCCCGCTCACCGCCGACCTGCCGCCCGTGTCGGCCACCTCCGGGGCGGCCGTCGCGGAGGTCAAGGACCTGGTGCGGATCGAGCAGGTCCACAGCGGGCCGATCGAGCGCACGGGACGCTGGGTGGTGCCCCGGAGGCTGGAGCTCGCCGTCACCTACTGCGCCGTGACGCTCGACTTCACCGACGCGGTGATCACGCACGACACCCTGCGGATCGACGTGAGCATGGCGGGCAAGACCCTGACGCTGGTCACGCGGCCGGGCGTCGTGGTCGACACCGACGGTCTGCAGCTGGTGCACAGCAAGGTCAAGCACCGTCGCCATCCCGAGGCGCCGGTCACCCTGCGGGTGGAACTGGTCGGTCAGAAGGTCCACGGCCGCGTGGTGGTGCGGCCTCCGCGCCGGACGTTCGGGCAGTGGCTGCTGCGCGGGCCCGCGCCTTCCGCGGGCGATTGAACCTCACGGCTTGACCTTGCCCCAGGGGCAAGCTTCGAGGATGCTCCACATGAACAACAACGCACCGCACACCATCGAAGCCCAGATCCGCGACCAGGTCGCCGCCCACTGCGAGTCCGCCGGGATCCCCGGGTTCGTCGCCGGCGTCTACCAGGCCGGCGAGCAGATCATCGTCGCCCACGGCACCGCCAACGTCGCCACCGGCGCGCCCATGCTGCGCGAGACCGGATTCCTCTTCGGCTCCGTCACCAAGGTCCTGACCACCACCCTGGTCCTCCAGCAGGTCGACCGCGGGGCGCTCGACCTCGACGCGCCGGTGGCGAGGTACCTGCCCGAGTTCGCGCTGGCCGTACCGGGGGCCGCGGACAAGATCCTGGTCCGGCACCTGATCGGGCACACCAACGGCATCGACGCCGACCTGTACTTCCCCGCCGACAAGGGCCGCGGGGCCCTGGACGCCTACGTCAAGGGCCTGGCCGGCTGCGGCACGCTGTTCGAAGCCGGCGAGCAGCTCAGCTACTCCAACGGCGGCATGATCGTCGCGGGCCGCCTGCTGGAGGTGGTGACCGGCCTGTCCTTCCCCGACCTGCTCGAACGCGACGTCTACGCCCCCGCCGGCATGAAGGACTCCGGCACCTCGGCCGAGCAGGCCATCCTGCGCAGCACGGCCGTCGGCCACTTTCCCGACCCGGAGACCATGGAGCCCAGGCCCACGAACATGTTCACGCTGCCCGACACCTGGGGCCCGGCCGGCGGAACCCCGATCGGCACCATCGCCGACCTGCTCGCGTTCGGGCGCACCCACCTCGCGGGAGGCGTGTCGCCTTCCGGTACGCGCGTCCTGTCGGCCGAGTCGACCGCGCTGATGCAGCGGGTCTCCCACGACATGGGCAGCCCCAACACCCCGCCGATCGGCCTGGGCTGGGTGCTGTACCCGTTCGGCGGCACGACCGTCCTGGCCATGTCGGGCGCCTCGCCCGGCGGCGTCTCCCTCCTGTGCGTGATCCCCGAGTACGACCTGGTCTTCGCCGCCTACGGCAACAACCCGGCGGCGATCATGCTGCAGGACCAGCTCCTGGGGTGGCTCCTGAGCGAGCACCTCGGCGTCCGGATCCCCAAGCTGATCACCGAGTGGGAGCAGGACGTCGACCTCACCCCCTACGTGGGCACCTACCGCTCCAACCAGCTCCGCGTCGACGTCAGCATCGTCGACGGCCAGCTCGAGGAGCGGACGACCTACGAACCGGCGGACGCCTCTCAGGAGCGCATCTTCACCGAGTTCGCCGGTGGCACGACCTCCGCCCCGCCGCAGCGCTACGTGCCGATCCGGCCCGGCCTCTTCGCGCCCGCCGGCTACCCGACGGAGGTGTTCGACGGGTACCTGCGGCTGCTGCTCGTCTCCTTCCACGACGTCCGCGACGGGCAGACGCGTTTCCGCAACGGCGGCGGCCGCCTGACCCGCCGGGTCTGACCGGCTGACGCCGAGGTGGAAGGATGGCCGGCATGCTCACGATAGGCCAGCTCGCGGACTACGCCGGAGTGACCACCAAGGCCATCCGCCACTATCACGAGCGCGGCCTGCTCACCGAGCCCGGCCGCGACTCCTCCGGCTACCGGCGCTACACCGCCGCGCACGCCATCACCCTCGTCAAGATCAGGACTCTGGCCCACGCGGGTGTGCCGCTGGCCCGCGTCAGGGACCTTCTCGACGCGGGCCCGGAGGCGCTCGCGGTGGCCATCGCCGAGATCGACCACGACCTCGAGGATCGCATCGCGCAGCTGACCCGGTCCCGTGAACAACTCGCCCAGCTGCACGGCGGTGACCGGCTCTTCGTCTCCCCGGAGGTCGCCGACTACCTCGACGACCTGTGCGACCTCGGCGCCAGCGAGCGCGCCGTCCAGGTCGAACGCGACGGCTGGATCCTCATGCAGACGGCCTCGCCCGAGGACGCCCTGGTGTGGATCGCGGAGAAACGCGAGCTCATGACCGATCCCGAGTTCCGCGCTCTCTACCTCGACCATGACGCCGCCTACGACTGGTCGCCCGACGACCCCCGCCTGCCCGGCCTGGCGGACCGTACCCGCGACTGGTTCGCCCGGCACCCCAGCCGGGCCGAGAGCCGCCCCGTCCACAACCCGGAGATCGCCCGGCTGGCCGCGCAGTCCCAGCCCGGAGCCTCGTCCCCGGCCTACGACCGGCTGGCCCGGCTCATGGCCGGCTAGCCACGAGCACGCCACGGCTTCGATGCCGGCGGCGGCCACTAGGCTGGCTGCGGCTGCGGGCGAGTTCGCGAGCGGTGGGGCGTGACGGTCGGCCGGGGAGGCGGCGCGGCACGGTCTGGATGGAGGCCCGATGGCAGGTGGCGAGTTGATCACCGCGGTGATCGTCGATGATCACGCGGCCATTAGCGCGGGCGTCCACTCCTGGTGCTCACGGGCCGACCCGGAGATCGCCCTCATCGACGCCGGGGACCGGCTCGCCGACGTCTGGACCGGACCCGGCGCCGAGGCCGACGTCGTGATCTTCGACCTGGAGCTGGTGCCGCGCCGGCCGGACTTCGGCGAACTGCGCAGGCTGGTCGACAGCGGCCGGCGCGTGATCGTGTACTCCCAGCACACCGACGACGCGACCGCGATCAAATGCGTGGACCTGGGCGCGCTCGCCTACCTGACCAAGCGCGAAGGGCCCGAGCACCTGGTACCCGCCATCCGGGCGGTCGCGCGGGGCGAGTCCTACACCGCGCCGTCGCTGTCCGGTGCGCTCATCGCCGACGAGGACCCCGGCCGGCCACGCCTGTCCCAGCGCGAGTCCGAGGTGCTGCGGGCGTGGTTCGTGTCCTCGTCCAAGGACCTGGTCGCCGCCAAGCTCAACATCACCGTGAAGACCGTCGACACCTACATCGCGCGGGTCCGGGTGAAGTACGCCAACGTGGGACGGGCGGCGCGTACCAAGAGCGAACTCGTCGGCCGTGCCCTCGACGACGGGCTCATCACGCTCGCCGAGCTCAACCAGACCTCTCCCCCCGATCAGTGAGGGGCCGGCGTGCGGTGATTTGCTGGATATTGTGCTCGTGGGTGATTCCGGCGAGCTGGTGAAGGACTGATGAGGACCACCGACTTCAGTAAGGCGCCGCCCCAAGGGCAGGCGGGGGCGATGTTCGTGGGCGCGACGCGGTATCGGGGGCCGTTGTCGATCCTCACGCTCACCTTCACGTGGGTACGCATGGTGCGCGACATGAAGCGCATGCGCGGATACCGCTGGCACAAGGTCTACTGGGAGTTCCCGTTCACGCTCGGGACCCTGGCCTTCTTCGAGGACCGCGACTCGCTGCTGGTGTTCGCGCGCAGCCGCCACCACCGCGAGCTCATGCGGTGGGTGACCGACGGGACCAAGAACGCCACCGGCGGGTACATCCGGCTCTACAACGCCGAGCCCGAGGGCTACTCCAACGGCGTCTGGCGGGCCGAGGGCGGGCCCATGGCGCACATCGCGACGTTCACTCCGCTGTCCGGCGAGGACGGCGACGGGCCGGCGGTGACGCGGGCGTGAGTCTGCGCACCGTCGAGTCGCGCCGGGACCTGGCGGAGTTCCTGGCCCTCGCCGACCGGGTCTATCCGGCGGGTTCGGGGTACGTGCCGCCGTTGCGCGCGCAGGTCCGCGCCTGGCACCGCCAAGGGGTACGGCTGGCCGTCCTGCGCCGCGGCGGCCGGGTCGTGGCCAGGACGACCCTGCACACCGACGCCGCGTTCGACGCCAAGCTGGGCAGGAGGACGCAGTTGTTCGGGCTGACGGAGTTCGAGGAGGATGCGGCAGGGGAGCTGTTCGAGGCGATCGCGGCCGAGGGGCGGGCGGCGGGGCGGCAGAGCGTCTTCGGGCCCGTTTCGCTGCTGCCCAACCAGAGCGGCGGGGTGATCACCTCCGGGTTCGGGGATCGCGGGTTCATCGACAGCGCCTGGAACCACCCCTACTACCCGCCGGCCTATGAGAAGCACGGGTTCGTGCGCCGGTTCGAGGCCGACACGTGGATCTGTCCCGTGCCGGGCGAACCGGTCTTCGGCTTCGATGACGCCCGCCTGGCGGCCGAGGGGCTGGAGGTGCATCGCGGCGAGCGGCGGCGGCTGGGGGAGCAGCTGCCGATTCTGCGGGAGATGCTCAACGCCGCCTTCGCGCAGCTCGGGTACTACACGGAGATCTCCGCCGAGCAGCTCGCCCGGCAGACCGACGGGCTGTCGTTCCTGCTGGACGAGTCGCTGCTGCTGTATCTGACCAAGGCGGGCCGGCCGGTGGCGTTCGTGCTGTGCGTGCCGGACATCTCGGCGTTCGTGGCCCGCGTTCGCGGGGATCTGCACCTGGTCAACCAGCTCCGGCTGCTGCTCACCCGGGGACGGTACCGGCGCGAGGCGGTCCTGATCATCAAGGGGACGATCCCCGCCGAGCAGGGGCACGGCTACATGCGGCTGCTCTCGCGGGAGCTTCACCGGGGGCTGGCCGAGGGCGGCTATCACACGCTGCGCAGCACCTACGTCGAACGGAGCAATCCCGGCTCCGCCGCCCAGTTCCAGGCCATGGGCGGGCGGCCGCTGCACGGCTACACGTTCTACGAGAAGGCGCTGTGAAGGCGTTGAGGGAGCTGGAGGCCGACTTCTGGCGGGCTCCCAGCGCGCACAACACCCAGCCCTGGACGCTGACCTACACCGAAACCGGGGCGGTCGTCGGCTGGGACCCGGAGCGGGCGCTGCCCGTGAGCGACCCCACCGGGCGGGACCTGCGGCTCGGGCTCGGGGCGTTCGTGGAGACCTGCCTGATCGTCTGCGCGTCGGCGGGGCTGCGGGTGGGGTTCCGGGCCGATCCGGGGCCGCTGCGGGTGGGGGTGCTGCACGAGACGGCGCAGCCGTACCGGACGGAGTTCACGACGGCGGACGTGCGCGGGCGCGGCTCCAACCGCGGCCCCTACCACCCGGGACGGCTGCCCGCCGACCTGGTGCCGGGGGTGCGGCGGGTGGCCTGCCGGGATCTGGCGGCGCTGCTGTACGCGGCGGACCTGCACCAGTTCGGGGACGCGGCGGTCACCGCCGAGCTGCGCGAATGGCTGCGGCTCACGCCGCGGCATCGGCGCTACGACCTCGACGGGCTGACGGACCGGGCGCTCGCGCTCTCCAGGACCGAGGCCCTCGGCCTGCGGGCGGCGCTGGCGGTCCATCCCGTTCTGCGCCGGGCCGGGCTGCCCAGGGTTCTGGCGGCGGCCGGTAAGGGGCTGCTCGACTACGACGGCGAGGCGCTGGTGCTCGTCGGGCCGCCGGGGGGCGAGGTCGCGATGGGGCGGGAGCTCATGCGGCTCTGGCTGACGCTGTCCACGCGCGGCTACACCACCCATCCCCTCAGCCAGATCATCGACAGCCCGCCCACGCGCGCGCTTCTGGCCGCTCACCTGGGCGTGGACGATCCCGCGAGCCTCCTGCACCTCGCCCGTGCGGGCCTGCCCAAGGGGGACGCGCCGCGTTCTGCCAGAATCAGCCGTTGACAAACCACCTCCAGCGTTGAAAAGTGCCGAGTTAGGTGGATCATCGGCGGGGTTGAATCGGCAGGGTTGGGGGTTGCTGCGTGGACGCCAAGACCTATATGGCCGGGGTGTTCGACCGGGCGTCCGGGACGTACGAGCGGGTGGGAGTGCCCTTCTTCGGGCCGGTCGGCGCCGAGCTCGTGCGCCAGGCGGGCCTGCGGCGAGGCGAGAGCGTCCTGGACGCCGGATGCGGCACCGGGGCCAGCCTGATCCCCGCCGCCCGCGCCGTCGGCCCGCTCGGGCTGGTCGTCGGGCTGGACCTGGCGCCCGGCATGCTCGCCGTCGCCAACGCCGAGATCGAACGGCACGGCCTGTCCAACGCCACCGTGCTGTCCGGCGACATCGAACAGGCGTCCATCCTGCTGCCCGCCGCGCGTTTCGACACCGTGCTGGCCGGGATGATGCTGTACTTCCTGCCCGACCCCGCGGCCGCCGTACGCGCGATGGCCGGGCTCCTCCGCCCCGGCGGCCGCCTGGCCGCCAGCCTCCTCGCCCAGCCCAGCCCCGCGGAGGCCGACCTGCTCGGCCAGGTGGCGCTCGCCCTGGCCCCCTTCACCACCGGGGCCGGCGGCGCGCCGTTCACCCACCGCCTCAACACCGAACGCGAGCTGGCCGACCTGCTGTCCGGCAACGGGCTGGCCGGGGTGCGATGCGAGGAGGTCGTCTTCGAGGTCAGCGTCGAGCGCGGCCAGGTCTGGGACTGGCTGTGGTCGGCCGCGCGCCGCGCCTCCCTGGAGAGCATCCCCCGGGAACGGCACAACGCCGCGCGCGCCGCACTGGAGTCGTCGCTGCCCGAGGAGGTGTACGTGCTGCCGCGCACCGTCCGCTTCGCCACGGCGCTACGGCCGGGCTCCCTCCTGAGAACCCGGCCGTAGCCTTCTTCGCGCACACGGGACCCGTCCACGGGTCCCGTGCTTCAACCGGTCACGGCGACGACCGTGCCCGCGCCGACGGTCAGGCCGCCTTCGCGGATCGCGAAGCCGAGCCCTTCCTCCAGCGCGACGGCCTTGCCGAGCTCCACCTCGACCTCGACCGTGTCACCCGGCTGGGCCGGGGCCGCAAGGTCGATCCGGCCGGGCACGTCGGTCGTGCGCAGGTAGAACTGCGGCCGGTACCCGTCGGCGACCGGCTTGCGCCGGCCGCCCTCCTCGGCCGTGAGGAGGTAGACGCGGGCGGTGAAGGAGCTGCGCGCCTGCTGCGTGCCGGGCTCGGCCAGGACCATGCCCCGCCGTACCTGCTCGCGGCGCACACCGCGCAGCAGGACCGCGGCGTTGTCCCCCGCCTCGCCCCGCTCCATCGTCTTGCCGAACGTCTCCACCCCCGTCACGACGGCGGAGAACGTCTCGCCGAAGCCGACGACCTCGACGGTGTCGCCGACGCGCACGACGCCGCGCTCGATCGCCCCGGTGACGACCGTGCCACGGCCGGTGACCGTGAGCACGTTCTCCACCGGCATCAGGAACGGCGCGTCGACGTAGCGCACCGGCACCGGGATGTGGTCGTCCACCGCCTGGAGCAGCGCCTCGACCGACGCCGTCCACTCGGGGTCGCCCTCCAGCGCCCGCAGCCCGGAGACCCGGACCATGGGCACGTCCGCGTACCCGTGCTCGGCCAGCAGCTCCGACAGCTCCAGCTCGACCAGGTCGGCCAGCTCGGGGTCGGCGCCGTCGGCCTTGTTGAGCGCGACGACGAGGTGCTCGACGCCGACCCGCTTGGCGAGCAGCACGTGCTCGCGGGTCTGCGGCATGATCCCGTCCTGCGCGGACACCACCAGGATGGCGCCGTCGAGCTGCGCCGCCCCCGTGATCATGTTCTTCACGTAGTCGGCGTGGCCCGGCATGTCGACGTGGGCGTAGTGGCGCGTGGCCGTCTCGTACTCGACGTGCGAGATGTTGATCGTGATGCCCCGCTGCGCCTCCTCGGGCGTGCGGTCGATCCTCTCGAACGGCGTGTACGTGGCGCCGCCCCGCTCGGCGAGCACCTTCGTGATCGCGGCGGTCAGCGTCGTCTTGCCGTGGTCGACGTGTCCCATCGTGCCGATGTTGAGATGCGGCTTGTTCCGCACGTAGGCCTGCTTGGCCATGATCGTGTTCCGTTCGCGAGAGCCTTGGATGTGTGACCCGTGGCCGGGCCGGTCAACCTCCCCCCGCCGGGTCACCGTCAGGACTTACGGGGAGAGGTCAGCGCTCCAGGCCGTCGCAGGCACGCTCGAAGACACCCGCGGCGATCGCGGGAGTCATCGGGTGAACGTGCCGGAACATGAGCGTCATAGTGACGTACCTGAGCAACAGGAGGCAAACGGATATTCCCGCCGCGTTGGTGTGGCGCACAACACAGGGGCGGTGGTTCGTCGCAAAGGCCGAAGCATGGGCCCGCGACGGTCGCCTAGCGTTCGGCCATGCCCCGTCTCTCCTTGGACGACCTCTACCGCCTGGCCGTACCGTCTGATCCGCAGGTGCGTCCCGGCGGGGTCGCCGTGGCCTACACGCTCACCACCGCCGAGCGTGACACCGACGACAACATCACCCAGATCTGGCTCGCCGCCCCCGGGTCCGAGCCGCGCCGTCTGGCGACCGGCAACCTCCCTCGCTGGTCGCCGGACGGCGGCACGCTGGCCTTCGTCCGCCCCGTGGACGGCAAGCCGCAGATCCACCTGCTGCCGATGGACGGGGGCGAGCCGCGCGTGCTCACCACCGCTCCGCTCGGCGCCGGCGCGCCGGTCTGGTCGCCCGACGGCACCAAGATCGCGTACGGCGGGCCGCACTTCGCGCCCTCGGCGGACGGCCCCGACCCGAACGCCCCCATCGTCGCCGACCGGCTCGACTACAAGGCCGACGGCCCCGGGCTGCTGCGCGGGCTGACCTCGCACGTGTTCGTGGCGGACGTCGCCTCCGGCGCGCTCACCCAGGTCACCGAGGGCGACTTCCACGCCGGCGGGCCCGCCTGGTCGCCCGACGGCCAGCGGCTGGCGTTCACCACGTCCATGGAGCCCGACCGCGACCTCGTCCCCAGCGGCGCCGTCTACGTCGTGGACGCCACCGGCGGCGAGCCCAAGCGCCTGACCACCCAGGACGTGGTCTGCACGGGTGTGTGGTGGCTGGGCGGGAGGCTGGTCGCGACGGTGTTCAAGGACGGGCCGATCGGGCACACGCGGCTGTTCGCCGTGGGCGAGGACGGCCAGGAGGAGATCGCCACCGGGCTGGACAGGAACGTGATGATCGGCGGTCCCGGCTACCCGGGCGCGCCGCCCGCGCTGGACGGCGGCGACCTGCTGTTCTGCGCCCGCGACGCCGGGGCCACCCATCTGTACCGGCTCCGGGACGGGGCCGCGGCCGCGGAGAAGATCGTGGGCGGCGAGCTCAGCGTCTCCGGCGCCGGTGTCGCCGGCGGGCTGCCGGCCTATGTGGCGGCCTCGCCGTACACGGTGGGGGAGGTCTACCTCGACGGCGAGAAGCTGACCGCCTACGCCCTCGCCGACGTCGAGCTCTACCCGCCGCGCAGCCGGATGTTCACCGCGCCCGACGGCACCCGCGTCGAGGGCTTCCTGACCGGCGAGGGCAAGGGCGGCCCGCTGCTGCTCGACATCCACGGCGGCCCGCACAACGCCTGGGCCCCCGTCTTCGACGGGGTCCACCTCTACCACCAGGTGCTCGCCGCCCGCGGCTGGACCGTCCTCACCCTCAACCCGCGCGCCAGCGACGGGTACGGCGAGGCCTTCTACACCGCCGCCCTCGGCGAATGGGGCGTGGCCGACGCCCAGGACTTCCTGTCGGCCGTCGACGAGCTGGTGGCCGACGGCACGGCCGACCCCGAGCGGCTCGCGGTCACCGGCTACAGCTACGGCGGCTACATGACCTGCTACCTGACGGGGCACACCGGCAGGTTCAGGGCGGCGATCCCCGGCGGCCTCGTCAGCGACCTGACCAGCATGGCCGGAACCTCCGACGCGGGGTACTTCCTCAAGATGTGGGAGTGCTCGGGCGACCCCGCGCCGCAGTCGCCGCTCACCCGCGTGGGCGAGGTCACGACGCCCACGCTCATCCTGCACGGCGACGCCGACGAACGCTGCCCGGTCGGACAGGCCGAGCAGTGGTTCGAAGCCCTGCGCGAGCGGGAGGTGCCGGTCCGGCTGGTTCGCTATCCGGGCGGCTCCCACCTGTTCATCGTCCAGGGGCGTCCCTCACACCGTTACGACTACAACGAGAGGATCATCGCGTGGCTGGAGCAATGGGTCAGCGGCTCGCCGAACTGATCGCGAAGTACGAGGTCCCGGGCGCCGCCCTGGCCTACCTGCACAACGGCGAGCTGCACGAGTACGCCGCGGGCGTGCTCCACCGCGGCACCGGCGTCGAGACCACGACCGACTCGCTCTTCCAGATCGGCTCCGTGACGAAGGTCTGGACGGCGACGCTGCTGATGCAGCTGGCCGAGCGCGGCCTGCTGACGCTGGACACGCCGGTGGCCGAGCTGCTTCCCGAGTTCAAGGTGGCCGACCCGGAGGTGACCAAGGCGGTCACGGTACGCCACCTGCTCGCCCACACCAGCGGCATCGACGGCGACCTGTTCCTGGACACCGGGCGCGGCGACGACTGCGTGGAGAAGTACGTGGCGGCCTGCGCGGACCTGCCGCAGAACCACCCGCTGGGCGCCACCCAGTCCTACTGCAACTCCGGGTTCATCGTGGCCGGGCGCATCGTGGAGAAGCTGACCGGCAAGACGTGGGACGAGGCCCTGCGCGAGCAGATCTTCGAGCCCCTCGGCCTCACCCACGCGGTCACGCTGCCCGAGGAGGCGCTGCGCTTCCGCGCGGCCATGGGCCACATGGACGGCGGCGAGCCCGCCCCGGTCTGGGGCCTCATGCGCTCGTGCGGCCCGGCCGGGCTCATCAGCGCCCGCCCCGCCGACGTGGTCGCCTTCGGCCGCGCCCACCTCGAGGGCGGGCTGCTGGACAACCCGCAGGCGATGTGGGAGCCGCAGGTCGCCATCCCCAACCCGCACACGCTCGGCGCCCACTGGGGCGTCGGCTGGATCCTCGACGAGTGGAGCGGCCAGAAGGTCATCTCCCACGGCGGCAACACCATCGGCCAGCACGCCATGCTCTGGGCGGTGCCGGGCACCGGCACGGTCGTGTGCGTGGTGGCCAACGGCGGCCACAGCGGCGCGTTCACCCACGCGGTGGCCACCGAGCTGTTCGCCGAGCTCGACGGCCTGGAGGTGCCGCCCACGCTCGGGCCGCCCGCGCAGCCGGTCGAGACCGACTTCTCCCGCTACCTCGGCGTCTACGAGCGGGCCGGCGCCCGCCTGACGGTCGGCCTCAAGGACGGCGGCCCGTCGCTGCTCATGGAGTCGACCGGCGCGCTGGCCGGCCTGCAGGAGCCGGAGGAGATCCCGCTGGTCGCCGTGGACGACGTCACCTTCGTCGGCCGCCGCCCCGGCGACCCCGACTGGTTGTCGGCCGTCTTCTTCGAGCTGCCCGACGGAACCCTGTACGTGCACGCCGGCGCCCGCGCGACCCCGAAGGTGAGCTGACCATGGACCTGCAGAAGCGCCTGGACGAGGCGGCGGCCAAGCACGGCGTGCCCGGCGCCGCGATCGCGGTCTGGGCGGGTGGCGAGCTGCACGAGGCCGCCACCGGCGTCGTCAACAAGAACACCGGCGTGGAGACCACGCCCGACAGCGTCTTCCAGGTCGGCTCCACGACCAAGGTGTGGACCGCCGCACTGATCATGCAGCTCGTCGAGGAGGGCAAGGTCGAGCTCGACCGGCCGGTCACCGACTACCTGCCCGAGTTCGGTCTCGCCTACGAGGCCGAGATCACCGTGCGGCACCTGCTGACGCACACGGGCGGCTTCGACGGCGACCTGTTCGAGGACACCGGCCGCGGCGACGACTGCCTCGACAAGTACCTGACCTACCTGCACGGCACCACCAAGGTGCACGAGCCGGGCGCGCTGTTCTCCTACTGCAACTCGGGGTTCGCGGTGCTCGGCGCGATCGTGGCCAGGGTACGCGGCGTCACCTGGGAGGAGGCGATGGCCGAGCACCTGTTCAAGCCACTCGGCGCCACCCAGACGGCGCTGTTCGGCGAGGAGGCCGTGCTGTTCCGCGCCTCGGCCGGGCACATCGGCCCCGACCAGGTCGTCTACCCCAAGTGGCAGATGCCCCGCTCCAACGGGCCCGCCGGGTCCACCCTGTGCCTGGCGCCGCGCGAGCTGGTCCGCTTCGGCCGCATGGCGCTGGCCGGCGGGCTGGCCGAGGACGGCACCCGCGTGCTGGCCGAGCAGACCCTGGCCGACATGCGCGCGCCGCAGACCGAGGTGCCGACCGTGCCCGGACTGCTGGCCACCGCCTGGGGCCTGGGCTTCGAGCTGTTCGACTGGGGCGCCTTCGGCCACGACGGCGGCACCCCCGGGCAGAGCACGCTGTGGCGGATCGTGCCGGGCAGCGACGTCGTGCTCGCGATGAGCGCGAACGGCGGCGCCTTCGCCGGCCTCATCGAGGACGTGGTGCTCCCGGTGCTGCGCGAGACGACCGGGATCGACGTGCCGGGACTGCCGCTTCCCCCCGAGCGGCCCTCGGCCGTGGACGCCGCGCCGTACGCCGGGACGTTCACCGGGCCGGTCCTGTCGCTGGAGGTCACCGGCGCGGACGGCGGACTGGACATCACCGAGATCCCCGGCGCGTTCATGGCCAGTATGGGCGCGACCCGCAAGACCACCCGGTACGTCCACCTGAGTGACGACCACTTCGTCGCCGAGCAGGCGGACGGCGGGATGCACGCCACGGTCACGTTCGTGATGCGCGACGGCGTCGCCGCCTACCTGCACAACAGCCGGGCGGTCCCGCGTGCGTGAGATCTTCGACGCCGCCGGCGCGGCCGGGTTCGTCCACGCGCGCGAGGTGGACGGCGACGCCGAGGTGGCCTTCGGGGCCGACGACCCCGTGGTGCTGGCCTCGGTGTTCAAGATCCCGATCGTGCTGGAGTACGCCCTGCAGGCGGCGGCCGGCGAGCTGGAGCGCACCGAGCGCCTCATGGTCACCGCGGCCGACAAGGACGGCGGCATCGGCACCTCCGGCTGCGCCGACGACATCTCGCTGACGCTGCGCGACCTGGCGCACTTCATGATGACGATGAGCGACAACGCCGCCACCGACGTGCTGCTGCGCCGGGTGGGGCTGGACCGGGTGCACACCACGCTCAGGTCGCTGGGCCTGTCGCGCACCCGGCTCATCGGCGGCTGCGCGGAGCTGTTCGAGCAGGTCAGGCAGGAGCTGGGCCCGGTGGACCTGGAGAAGCTGACCGGGGAGCGGATCAGGTCACTGGCCATCCGCGACCCGGAACGCACGACCTCCGGCACGCCGCGCGAGATCACCACGCTGCTCAGCCTGATCTGGCGCGACGAGGCCGGTCCCGCCGAGGCCTGCGAGGAGGTGCGGCGCATCATGGGCAACCAGGTGTGGCCGCACCGGCTCAGCTCCGGCTTCGGCGACGAGGTCAAGGTCTCCGGCAAGACCGGCACGCTGTGGGGCGTGCGCAACGAGGTGGGCGTGGTGGAGTTCCCCGACGGCGGGCGCTACGCCGTCGCGGTGTTCCTGCGCACCGTCGGCCTCGGCCTGCGCGACCCCGCGGCCGACGCCGCCATCGGCCGCGCCGCGCGGGTGGCGGTGGACCGGTTGCGGGTCTGATGTCCGAGGTGACGTATGGTGAGCGGGTGATCGACCGCCCGCTCGCCAGCCTCGGTCGTATCCTGCTCGACCTCGGCACCACCGTGATGGGAGTGGCCGCGTCGCCAGGCGACCTCGGCACCGAGGTCACCGGCGTGCACATCTACGACCCGCTCGACGAACTGCTGGTACCGCCGGGCGGCATCCTGCTGGCCGTCGGCGTGCATGCCGCCGGGGACATCCGCGACCTGCTCTACCGGGCCAGGACCGCGGCGGCGATCGTGGTCAAGGTGCCGGTCGAGGTGGACGAGCAGGTACGCGCCGCCGTCCTGGAGACCGGCATCGCCGTACTCGGGCTGACCAGGGCGGCGTCCTGGTCGCAGGTGGCGGCGCTGCTGCGTTCCCTGCTGGCCGAGGGCGACCTCGACGAGCCGGGCGAGGAGCCGCAGGGCGACCTGTTCGCGCTGGCCAACGCGGTCTGCGCGCTCCTGGACGCGCCGGTCACCATCGAGGACCGCTCCTCGCGGGTGCTGGCCTACTCAGGGCGGCAGGACGAGGCCGACCCCGGGCGCGTCGAGACCGTGCTCGGCCTGCAGGTGCCCGAGCGCTTCCAGCGCATGCTGGACGAGCGCGGCTTCTTCAAGCAGCTCTACCAGAGCCGCGAGCCGGTCTACATCGAACTCCACGACGGCACCAGCATCAACAGGACGGCGGTCGCCGTACGGTCGGGCGACGAGATCCTCGGCTCGATCTGGGCGGCGGTGCGCGAACCGCTCAGCGAGCAGCGCCAGCGGGCCTTCGCCGACGCGGCGAAGATCGTCGCGCTGCAGTTGTTGCGCGAGCGCGCCGGGGCCGACACCCAGCGGCGGCTGCGCGCCGACCTGCTGTCGACCGTGCTGGCCGGCGGCGCGGACGCCGCCGAGGCGGCGGGCCGGCTGGGCGTCGCCACCGAACGGCTCTGCGTGCTGGCCGCCCAGCTCACCGACCTGACCGACGCCGACCCCGCGCGCGGGGAGAGCGACCGCCAGCGTTTCTGCGACGCCTTCGCCCTGCACGTGGGCGCCATCCACCCGCGGGCCGCCGCCGCCCTCGTCGGCTCGGTCGCCTACGCCGTGCTGCCGCTCAGCACCGGCGGCGAGGAGGAGGAGCGGGCCGTGCGGGTCGCCCAGAGCTTCCTGTCGCGGGTGGGCCCGCGCTACGAGGCCAACATCGGCGTGGGCCGGCTGGCCGCCAACCTCGCCCAGGTGGCCAGATCGCGTGCCGACGCCGACCGGGCGCTGCGCGTGCTGCGTGCCCGCGGCACCTCCGGGCAGGCCGCCGGCTACACCACGGTTCACTTCGAGTCGCTGCTCATGCAGGTGGCCGACGTCGTGACGGCGGAGGAACAGACGCCCACCGGGCCGTACCAGCGGCTGCTGGAGCACGACGCCGAACACGGCAGCGACCTCGTGGCCACCCTGCGGGCCTATCTCGACGCGTTCGGCGACGTCAACCTGGCCAGCGCGCAGGTCCACGTGCACGCCAACACCTTCCGCTACCGGCTCAAGCGGCTGGTCGAGATCAGCGGTCTCGACCTGGCCGACCCCGACGCCCGGCTCACCGTGATGCTCCAGATGCGGATCTTCGGGCCCTAGGACGAGGGCGGCTGTAGTTTTCGTCACAGGGCACGAAGAACCCGCGCCGGGCAGGGACGAAGGTGGGTGACCAACCCCCCCACCCGCTCACACGGAGTCCCGTATGAAGAAAGTCGCGGCGCTCGCCTGCCTGGCCATGTTCGCCTCCGCGTGCGGCGGCGGAACGGCCCAAGCGCCCTCCGGCCGGCCTGTGGCCGGCGGCACCTTCACCTATGCCATCCCCGCCGACCCCGGTGTGCTCGACCCCGCGACGGCCGTCCTGTCGGTGACCAACACCGTGCTGGGCTTCGCCTACGACACGCTGGTCAGCACCGACCGCGACGGGCGGACCGTCCCGGGCCTGGCCGAGAAGTGGGAGGTCAAGCCGGACTCGGTGACCTTCACGATGCGCAAGGACGTCACCTGCTCCGACGGCTCCAAGCTCACCGCCGCCGACGTGGCCCAGAACGTCAACCACATCGCCGACCCGGCCACCAAGTCGCCCGTCTACGGCGTGCTCCTGCCGTCCGGGATGAAGGCCACCGCGGACGACGCGGCCGGGACCGTGACGCTCGCTACGGACAAGCCGTTCGCCTTCATCCTGCAGAGCGCCCGGGACCTGTTCATCGTCTGCGGCAAGGCGGTCAAGGACCGTTCGCTCATCGCCCGCGCCACCTCGGGCAGCGGCCCGTACGTGCTGAGCGAGTCGATGCCCAGCGACCACTACACCTTCACCCGCCGCAAGGACTACAAGTGGGCGCCCGGCGGCGCGAGCACCGAGGGCATGCCCGACAAGGTCGTGCTGAAGATCGTGCCGAACGAGCAGACCTCCGCCAACCTGCTGATCTCCGGTGGCCTCAACGCCGCCGTCTTCTTCGGCGCCGACCGCACCCGCCTGGAGGCCACGCCCGGCCTGCTCAAGAAGACCCCGATGGCGGGCAACGGCCAGTTCTTCTACCACCAGGGCGAGGACCGGCCCACCAAGGACCCGGCCGTACGCAAGGCCCTCACCCAGGCGCTCAACCTGAAGGAGCTGGCCGGGATCGCCTCCAGCGGCACCGGCAGGCCCGTCACCGGCCTGGTCATGGAGCCCCGCCCGTGCAAGGGCGACACCGTCACCGGCCACGTGCCCGCCTTCGACGCCGCCGCGGCCGCCGCGGGGCTGGACGCCGCCGGCTGGAAGCCCGGTCCCGACGGCGTCCGGGTCAAGGACGGCAAGCGGCTGACGCTGCGCTACCTCTACGGCACCACCAGGGGCGCCGGCGTCCAGGCCGCCGCCGAGTACGTGGCCGCGGCCTGGAAGAGCGCCGGCGTGGAGGTCAAGCTCAACGGCGTGCTGGACACCAAGATGTCGGAGTCGCTCAACGCCACCCAGGACTGGGACGTGGTCTGGCTGCCCATCGGCGTCTTCCTGCCCTCGCAGCTCGAAGGCTTCCTGTCCGGCCCGGCCGCGCCCAAGGGCGCCAACTTCGCCCATCTGGACAACGACCGCTACTCCGAGCTGATCGCCCAGGCCAAGCTCAAGCCGGGCGAGGAGGGCTGCAAGCTCTGGCTGGAGGCCGAGTCCGCGCTGTTCGACAACTCCGACATGGTCCCGGTCACCGAGAACACCGTGCTCGTGGCCGGCAAGGGCGTGACGTTCGACCTGGTCGCCACGGTCCTCATCCCCACGTCCATCCGCCTGACCGAAGGAGGCTGAGTGCTGCGGCATCTGGTGCGCTTCATCGTGTCGCTGGGGGTGCTGCTGGTGGCGTCGTTCGCGATGATCCACCTCATCCCCGGCGACCCGGTGCGCGCCTCGCTGGGCCCCGCCGCGCCGATCGAGCTGGTTCAGGCCAGGACGGCCGCGCTCGGGCTTGACCGCCCCCTGCTGGAGCAGTTCACCACCTACGTGGCGAACCTGTTCTCCGGCAACATGGGCGTCTCGTTCCTGACCGGCGAGCCCGTCGGACAGGTGATCCTCACCCGGCTGCCCAACACGCTCGGGCTGGCCCTGCTGGCCACCGTCGTGGCGATGCTGGCGGCCGTGCCGATCGGCATGTGGGCGGCGATCAGGACCGAGAACGGCCGCAACCGCGGCACCGAGGCCACCTTCACCTCGGTGACCGGCACCGCGGTGGCCGTTCCCGAGTTCCTCTACGCCATCGGCCTGGTCACCGTCTTCGCCATCGGCCTCGGGCTGTTCCCGCCCGCGGGCAAGTCGGGGCCCGCCTCGTACGTGCTGCCCATCCTCGCGCTCGCGATCGGGCCGATCGCGATGATCTCCCGCATCTCCCGCGTGGAGACGCTGCGCGAGCTCGGCACCGACTACGTACGGCTGGCCCGTGCCAAGCGCCTGCCCGCGGCCCGCCTCTACCTGCGCCACGTGCTGCCGAACACGCTGACCGCCACCCTCACCATCGGCGGCCTGCTGCTCACCGCGCTGATCGCGGGCAGCGTCCTGGTGGAGTACGTCTTCGCCTGGCCCGGCCTCGGCCTGAAGATCGTCGAGTCGATCACCCAGAAGGACTATCCCGTGGCCCAGGGCGTGATCCTCGTCTACGGCGCCATCGTCCTGGTCGTCAACTTCGCCGTCGACCTGCTCCTCGGCAAGCTCGACCCGACCTCCTCCATCAAGGAGACCTGATGCCACGCACTCCCGCCGCCGTCGTCTCGGCGGTGCTGGTCACCCTCATGGTGGTGCTGGCGATCATCGGCCCGCCGATCTGGGGCGAGGCCGCGGAGAAGATCGACGCCGGCGCCATCCTGCAGGGCGCCTCGGCCGCCCATCCTTTGGGCACCGACAACCTGGGCCGCGACCTGCTGGCCCGCGTGCTCGTGGCCGGCCGCTACTCGCTGGCGCTGGCCCTGGCCGCCACGCTCATCGGGGCCGTCATCGGCATCGTGCTCGGCGCTCTGCCGTCGGTGCTGCCGCGGCGCGGCGCCCGCCTGGTCACCGGCACCGTCAACGCGCTGGTCGCCTTCCCCGGACTGCTGCTGGCGATGTTCACCGCGGTCGTGTCCGGCATGGGGGCGCGCGGCGCCGTCCTCGGCATCGGCGTGGCCATCGCGCCCAGCTTCGCCCGGCTCACCCAGACGCTGGCCGCCTCCGTCGCCGGGGCCGACTACGTGCTGGCCGCCCGCATGCTCGGCGTCCCGCGCCGGCGCGTGCTGGGCAGGCACGTGCTGCCCAACATCGCCGAACCGCTCATCCTCAACCTCGCCCAGGCGCTCGGCGGCGCGCTGCTGGGGCTGGCCGGCATGTCGTTCCTGGGCCTCGGCGTGCAGCCGCCGGACTTCGACTGGGGGCGGCTGCTGTTCGACGGCTTCGCCCGCATCTACGTCACGCCGGAGGTGGCGATCGGGCCCGCGGTGGCGGTCGCGCTGGCCGGCATCGGGTTCAACCTGCTCGGCGACACGCTGGCCAAGCGGGCTTCGCGCACCGCCGTACCGGCGAGGAAGGAAGAGCTCGCCGCGCCGGAGCCGGCGGGCGCGCCCGATCCGCGGGCCCTGCTGGAGGTGCGGGACCTGACCGTCACCTTCCCCGGCGGCGTCACGCCCGTGCGGAGCCTGTCGCTGACGGTACGGCCCGGCGAGATCGTCGGCATCGTCGGCGAGTCCGGCAGCGGCAAGAGCCTGACCGCGGCGGCGATCGGCGGCTTGGTGCCCTATCCGGGCACGGTCACGCACGCCGCGCTGCGCCTGGACGGCCGGGAGGTCGCCGAGCTCAGCCAGAAGGAGCTCGGCACGAGCCTGGCCATGGTCTTCCAGGACCCGATGGCCTCGCTCAACCCGGCGCTGCGCGTGGGCGGGCAGCTGGCCGAGGTGGCGATCGTGCACCAGGGCGCCACCCGCGCCGAGGCCGCCCGGCGGGCCGTGGACCGGCTCGGTCACGTGCACCTGCCGGAGCCGGAGAAGCAGGCCAGGCGGCATCCGCACGAGCTGTCGGGCGGCATGCGGCAGCGCGCGGTGATCGCGATGGGGCTCATGGGCTCGCCCAAGCTGATCATCGCCGACGAGCCGACGACCGCGCTGGACGTCACCGTGCAGCGGCAGATCCTCAAGCTCCTGCGCGAGGTGGTCGACGAGAGCGGGGCGGCGGCGCTGTTCATCTCGCACGACATCGCGGTCGTGGGGGAGCTGTGCGACCGGGTCGTGGTCATGTACGCGGGGCGGGTGGTGGAGGAACTGCCCGTGTCGGCGCTGGCCAAGGGGGCGGCGCATCCGTACACCAAGGCCCTGGTGGACTCGCTGCCCGACATGGAGACCGACCGCTCGCTGCCGCTGGCCAGCATCCCCGGCACGCAGCCGGCGCCCGCAATGGTGGGGGCGGGGTGCGCGTTCGCGGGACGGTGCGCGCTGGCGACCGATCGCTGCTCGACGTCGTTGCCGCCGGTCACCGAGTACGGCATCGCGCACACGGTGGCCTGCTGGGAGGTTTCATGAAATTTACTGACGTGACGGTGCGATTCGGATCGTTCACCGCGGTCGACTCCGTCAGCCTGGAGGTGCCGCCCGGCGGCATCGTCGGGCTGGTGGGAGAGTCGGGCTCCGGCAAGTCGTCGCTGGCCAAGGCGGTCAGCGGCCTCGTACGGTACTCCGGGGAGATCACCGGCGTCTCCCGGGTGCAGATGGTCTTCCAGGACCCCTACGCCTCACTCGACCCGCGCATGAAGGTCGGCGAGTCGGTGGCCGAGGGCCTGCTGGAACTGCCCAGGGCCGCCCGCCCCGACGAGGTGACCCGCCTGCTCGGCCTCGTCTCCCTGCCCGCGGAGCTCGCCTCCCGCTACCCGCGGGAGCTGTCGGGCGGGATGCGCCAGCGCGTCGCCATCGCCCGCGCGCTCGGCGCCCGCCCCGACCTGCTGGTCGCCGACGAGATCACCAGCGCCCTGGACGTCTCCGTCCAGGGCTCCGTGCTCAACCTCATCCGCTCCCTGCGCGACACCCTGGGGTTGTCGATCCTGTTCATCTCGCACAACCTCGCGGTGGTCCGCTACGTCTGCGACACGGTGGCGGTCATGCACCGGGGCCGCATCGTCGAGCACGGCCCGACCGAGGCCGTGGTCGGCCGGCCCGCGCACGACTACACCCGCACCCTGCTGGAGGCCGTGCCCCGCCTGCAGCGCTGAAGCCGCTCCGGCGGCGGGCAGGCGCCGCCGGAGCTTCACCGGTCAGCCGCTGGCCACCAGGATGAAGGCCGCCTGTTCGGTGGGCACGCCGGGAGCGCTGCCCCGGATCCCGATGAGGATCTTGCGCGGCGGGGTGAAGATGACGTCGCCCGTGCCCGCGATGGTCAGCTCGGCGATCTCACCGGGGCCCAGCGTCTCCGACGTGAGGGTGAAGTCCAGGCCGGCGATCAGGCCGGACAGCGACAGGGAGACCGTGGGGGAGAAGCCGTTGCGCGGCACGTTCTCGATGGTCATCGTGATCGAGGTGCCGGAACCGACGGTTCCGCTGCCAGAGGTCACCTTGAGGGTGAACTGCGGGATCTTCTGGACGGCGAGCGCGAACTGGCCGCCCGCCGCGACCTGGCGGACGTCGACCAGCCCCGTGACCAGTCCCGGAACCGGCCGCGAGGTCAGCGTGCCGTCGCCGAGCTGGCCGCTGTGGTTGGCGCCCCACGCCACCACCCGCCCGTCGGCGCGGACCGCGGCCCCGAACGTGTCACCGGCGGAGATCTGCGACACCGGCCCGGCCTGCGCACGGATCGGCAGCAGCCGGTCGGTGAACGTGCCGTCGCCGAGCTGGCCACTGGTGTTCGAGCCCCACCCGAAGACGGCGCCGTTCACCCCGCGGGCCAGGGCGTAGAAGAACCCGGCCGAGACCTGCGCGATGGGCGGGAGCCCTCCCACCTCCTGGGCGGTGATCCGCGTCTGGAAGGTGCCGTCGCCGAGCTGGCCGTGGTTGTTGTTGCCCCAGGCGAACACCCGGCCGTCCGAGCGCAGCGCCAGGTTGTGCTCGGGTCCGACCGAGACGCCGCGGACCTGCGTCAGGCCGAGCACCGGCACCGGGGTGGGCCGGTTGGTCGTGGTGCCGTCGCCGAGCTTGCCGGACAGGTTCCTGCCCCAGGAACGCACGGTGCCGTCGCCGAGCACCGCCAGGGTGTGGTCCATCCCGGCGGCCACGGAGACGGCCCCGGGCAGCCCCGCGACCCTGGCGGGGGCCGGGCGGTCCTGCGTGGTGCCGTCGCCGAGCTGGCCGCCGAAGTTGTCGCCCCACGTCCACACGCCGCCGTCGGCGGTGACCGCGACGCTGTGCCCGGACCCCGCGCTGATGCCGACCACGTCCGTGAGGCCGGGCACCTGGACCGGGCTCGGCCGGTTGGTCGTGGTGCCGTCCCCGAGCTGGCCGTTTCCGTTGAGGCCCCACGCCCACAGGGTGCCGTCACCGGCGACGGCCAGGGCGTGCGCCGAGCCCGCCGCGACCTTGGCGAAGCGCAGCTCCATCCGGTTCACCACGCCGGCCGTGGTCCTGCGGTCCGGGATGAGGGAGCCGATGCCCTGCTGCCCCGTGTGGTTGTCTCCCCATGAGACCGCGTGCACGGGCGGGTCCGCCTGTGCCGCGGCCCGGTGGGAGGGAACGGCCAGGGCCGCCCCGGCGACGGCCAGCGCCGCCGCCCAGGTCTTCCATCGTGACACCACGCCTGCTCCTCTCACTGATTTCGTGCTTCACAGCGAAGGGGCGTGACATCCCGTTCCACGGCCGTTCCATCGGGGTCAGGCGGCCGCCCTGACCTCCACCTCCCAGAGCGAGTAGCCGAAGTCGGTGGCCCGCCGTACCCCTTGGACGCGCAGGTGGCGGGTGACGTTGGGCCGGTCGATCCAGAGCGTGTCCACGCCGCCGTCGCCCGCGCTGACCTCGGCCAGCGGGGTCCAGGCGGCGCCGTCGGTGGAGGACTCGACGCGGTAGGCGGCGCCGTACGCGGTCTCCCAGCGCAGCACCACCTGGCCGGCGTCCACGGCGGTACCGAGGTCCACCTGGAGCCACTCGCCGTCCGCGGGCGGCGACGACCAGCGGGTGGCGGGGTCGCCGTCGACCGCCTTGCCCGGCTCGAACGTGGTGCCGCCCTCGACGCCGGAGGCCGTGGCGGTCCTGCCCCTGGCCAGGTTCTCCGTCCCGACGGGCCGGTGGGCGGTGACCTCGACCTTGGTCGTCACACCGGCGAAGGAGATCTCCAGCGTGCCCGAGCCCGACGGCGTGAACACGACCGGCACCGTCAGCAGCCCGCCGCGCGGCAGCGTCAGCCGCCGGTCGGCGGGCAGCTTCCATCCCCGCGGGCCGCGGACGGCCAGCGTGCCGCCCACGTCGGCCGCCCGCTCGCCGCTGACGCTCAGCGTCGTCGTCGCCTCGGCACCCGCCGCGCTCTCCAGCGCCGCCGGGTCGGCCGCCAGGATCACGCCGGGCACGTCCGCGTAGCGCGGGACGATCTCGGCGACGCTCGGCGCCGCGCCGCCGGGCGTCCAGGCCAGCCGTACCGCGTCCGCGGTGGTGTCCGCGAGATCGATCTCCGTGTACGGCCCCGCCAGCCGCCCGATCGTCCGCCACTGCCCACCTGCTCTGACCTGCACCGACGCCTGCCCGGTACCCACAACGGCGACCCGGTCGAGCACCCTGGGCCGCGACAGCGCCGCCTCCAGCGCGTCACCGGCGGCGGGCGCGGCCGAGGCGGTCCAGGCGGTGGCGAGGTTGCCGTCCGCGGCGGCGGCCAGGCCGGTGCCCGCCGGAGTGCCGGTGACCGTGATGCGGGTACGGTCGTCGTCCGGCGTCGACACCTGGAACTCGCGCACGACCAGCCAGTTGGCGTTGGCGCCCGTGGCGCGGTAGCGGACGTAGCGGGCGCGGGTGCCGTCCGGGGCGGTGGCCTTCACCTCGGCCGTGGTAGCGGTGGCCAGCGGCGTCCAGGCGGCGCCGTCCGGGGAGTGCTCCAGGACGCCGGCGCGGATGTAGTCGTCAGGGCTGCCCTGCTTGCCCATGAGGACCGCGACCTCGCCGATGGACCGTACGGAGCCGAGGTCGAGGGTGACGGCGTCGCCGGGGCCGGGGGCGTTGTTGCTCCAGTAGAAGGTGGCCGGGTCGCGGTCGGTCATGCGGTCCGGGGTGTTGTCCGCGTAGGTGCCGAGGGTGCTGGAGGCGGACGGGCGCTCGTCGGCCACGCCGATCCAGCGGTCGAGCTCCTTCAGCGCGTCCTCGACGAAGCGGTCCATCACGCCGTCGCCGACGCGGGGGAAGGTGCCGGCGTGCGGCTGGCGCGGGTCGCGGATGGCCTTGGCCCGCGTGACCAGGTCGAGCGCCTCCTGCCTGGCGCGCACCGCCGTACGTCCGTCGTCGCGGCGGACGGCGTCGAGCACGTCGAGGGCCTTGAGCACCGCGCGCGACCAGAGCCGGGCGGCTTCCAGCCACGACCCGGCCTCCTCCAGGAAGGCCCGGTCGGCGACGCCGCGCTCGATCACGGCGGGCGCGGCCAGCAGCCGCTGCGCGTGCTCACGCAGGGCGTCCCTGGCACTCGCGGCGGCTTCCGCGCGCTCGCCGGCTTCATCGGGTTTGGCGGGGGGCTGGGCGTTGTGTGTGGATCGGTCGCCGGCTCGCCAGGCGGGCCAGAAGCGGGCGATCTCGGCGGCCAGTGCGGGCGCCTGCCTGTGGTGGACGGTGCCGTCGTAGGTGTTGAGGTCGGCGAAGTCGCGCAGCGCCCGCACGACCTGCGGCGAGCCGCCCGCCACCTCGTCCAGCGCGCGCAGCCACGAGGCCTGCGCGTCGTAGACCGGGTCGTTCCACCCGAAGTCGGCGAAGGAGTACAGGGCGATCTCGCTGACCGCCGCCTGGTTCATCGGGTTGGAGATGATGCCGGCCAGGTGTTCCGACAGGCCAGGCTCGCGCCCGGCGTAGTCGGCGATCTGGAGTCTGCCCGGGTTGTAGTCGTTGACCGGGTAGTTGTCCCAGATCAGGATCTCGTGGCCGAAGACGCGCCTCGCCTCGGCGGCGTGGGCCTTGGTGATGGTGGCCGGGATGACGCCGAGGCCGGTCCAGTGCACGACGACGTCCTTGCCGAGGACCTCCCTGACGGCCTTCTTGTAGGGCGTCTCCCTGGCGTCGTAGTACTCGGTCGGCACCATCTGGACCGGCGCGACGTCGCCCTTCGAGCGCGCCCACGCCTGGGCGGCGTTGACCAGGTCGCTCTGGGCCCGTCCCGCGCCCGCGCCGCCGGGCGGGCCGTATTTCGCCTGGTCGCCGGCGCAGTTCCACCGGCCGGCGTCGATGTCGTCGAGCGCGACGTTGAAGGCGCGCGCGCCGAGCCCGTAGATCGCCTCGAACTTGGCCAGCAGCTTGGCCACGTCCGCCTGGTCGGTGTAGCAGACGGACAGGCCGGGCGAGAGGGCGAAGGTGAAGTCGACGTGGTTCCGGCGGGCGCGGGTGACGAGCTCGCCGAGCTGGGCGAGCTTGTCCTGCGGGTACGGCTCGCGCCACCGGTCCCGGTGGTAGGGGTCGTCCTTGGGCGCGTACTCGTAGGTGTTCATCTTGTGGGCGCCCAGGTAGTCCAGGTGGCTCAGCCGGTCCTGGTGGGACCACGGCGTGCCGTAGAAGCCCTCGATGGAGCCGCGGTAGCGCATCGACGGCCAGTCGCGGACCTCCACGCCGGGCATCCGGTCGCGGCCGTGGCGGCTCTGGACGAGCTGGCGCAGCGAAAGGGCGGCGTAGTAGGTGCCGTCGGCGTCCACGCCGTCCAGGACGATGTCGCCGCGCCCGGCGGCCAGGACGTAGCCCTCGGCGGGCAGGCCGTCGGCGTTCTTGACGCCGAGCCTGGTCAGGCGGGCGTCGCCGTCCCCGAGCCAGACGGTCACGGGGGTGCGGGGGTCGGTCCCGTCGGTGGTGGTCACCCGCTTGACGCCGGCGTCGGCGAGGACCTTCCTGACGACGGCCTCGGCGTGGGGGTCGCTCTCGCTGGTACGGACCAGTCCCACGACGGACGGGATCGGGAAGCCGTCGGAGCGGGGCTTCAGCTGCTGGGCCACGGGGGCGAGCCGGAGGGTGCCGGCCGCGGCGGGAGCGGCGATGAGCAGGGGAGTCGCGAGGAGGGCGGTGGCTAAAAGACGGTTCAGGTGCACACTGTCTCCTAGACGAGAAGGTGCCACCATAGGATCATCCTCCCCGCAACTGGTCAATACCAGTACAAGTCACGAATATCCCTGGTACGGACCAGGCGGGCTCTCCGGCCCGCCCCGAGCCGGAGGGCGGAACGCCCGCTCATGAGACCCGACCTGGTCGTCCGCCCCGGCGCGGTACGGACCGCGCCGTACCCGCCGCCCCGACGAAGATCGGGCCATTGGGCACGCGCACCAAGGGTGCGGGGGTGCTTGGTGGGCTGGCACGAATCGACGCGTCCTCACGATGGTTTACCGTCGCCGTGACAACGGACGACTCGGAGGGCATGCGTGATCGCGATCAGGGAGCTTCACGAGATCGCGGACCTGGAAGAGGTCCACGCGCTGTTCGGTGATATCTGGCATTTCGACCCGGGCGGCGAGCCGATCTCGGTCGAGCTGATGCGGGCCTTCTCGCACGCCGGCAACTACATCACCGGCGCATACGACGGAGCCACACTGGTGGGCGCGTCGGTGGGCTTCATGGCGGTCGGCGGCGTACTGCACTCGCACATCACCGGTGCGGCCGTCGGGCGCGGCATAGGGTTCGAGCTCAAGATGCACCAGCGCCGCTGGGCACTGGAGCGCGGGCTGACGCGCATCTCCTGGACCTACGACCCCCTGGTGCGCCGCAACGCGCACTTCAACCTCGCCAAGCTGGGGGCCAGGCCGCACGAGTACCTGCCCAGCTTCTACGGGGTCATGGGCGACGCGATCAACCAGGGCGACGAGTCCGATCGGGTGCTCGCCGTCTGGGACCTGACCGCGCCGCACGTCGAGGCGGCGGTACGGCGGGAGCCGTACACGCCGGACATCCCCACGGGAACGGTGATCGCCCTGCGCAACGAGGGCGGCAGGCCGGTGCCCGGTGACATGGACGCGCCGGTCGTGCTGGTGGCGATCCCCGCCGATGTGGAGGGGTTGCGCGGCGTTGATCCGGGAACGGCCAAGGCGTGGCGGCATGCCGTACGCGACGTGCTGGGCGGCATGCTGGCCGAAGGCCGCAAGGTCACTGGATTTCATGACAAGAAGTACTACGTAGTGGAGAAGGCGTGAAAATCACAGGAGTAGAGCTGCGCAGGATCGCGATGCCCTTGGTGGCGCCGTTCCGCACCTCGTTCGGCACCGAGACCTCGCGCGACGTGCTGCTCGTGCGCGTGGTGACACCGGACGCCGAGGGGTGGGGCGAGTGCGTGGCCATGTCGGAGCCGCTCTACTCCTCCGAGTTCGTCGACGGCGCGGCCGAGGTGATCAAGCGGTTCCTGCTGCCGTCGCTGCCCGCCCAGGTCGACGCGTACGGCGTGGGCCGCGCCCTGGAGCCGATCAAGGGCCACCGGATGGCCAAGGCGGCCGTGGAGACCGCGGTGCTGGACGCCCAGCTGCGCGCGGCCGGCGAGTCGTTCGGCCGCTTCCTGGGCGCCGAACGTGACCGGGTGCCCTGTGGCGTCTCCGTCGGCATCATGGACTCCATCCCCGAACTGCTGGAGGCCGTCGGCGGCTACCTGGACGAAGGCTACGTCCGGATCAAGCTGAAGATCGAACCCGGCTGGGACGTCGAGCCGGTGCGCGCGGTGCGCGAGCGCTTCGGCGACGACGTGCTCCTGCAGGTCGACGCCAACGCCGCCTACACGCTCGTGGACGCCCGCCAGCTCGCCAAACTGGACGACTTCGAGCTGCTGCTCATCGAGCAGCCGCTGGCCAACGACGACTTCGTCCAGCACGCCCAGCTCGCCAAGCAGCTGAGGACCCCGATCTGCCTCGACGAGTCCATCGAGTCGGCCGAGCACGCGGCGGCCGCGATCGCGCTGGGCTCCTGCTCCATCGTCAACATCAAGCCCGGCCGCATCGGCGGCTACCTGGAGGCCCGCCGCATCCACGACCTGTGCCGGGCGCACGGGGTCGCGGTGTGGTGCGGCGGCATGCTGGAGACCGGCCTCGGCCGGGCCGCCAACGTGGCGCTCGCCGCGCTGCCCGGCTTCACGCTGCCCGGCGACACCTCGGGCTCGCGCCGCTACTACGCGACCGACATCACCGAGCCGTTCGAGCTGCGCGACGGCCACCTGGACGTCCCCGCGGGACCCGGGCTCGGCGTCGAGCCGATCCAGGCGATACTCGACGAGGTCACCACGTCCACCGAGTGGATCACGCTCTAGCCCAGATTCCGCAGGTCGAGCTGGCGCAGCACGCGTGAGATGACCTGCGGGTCGGCGTCCGGGTCGCGGCGCGCGTCCAGGACGGCGCGCCGGGCCGCCGACATCATCTCGTCGTTGACCCGGCGCACCACCCTGAAACGTTCGAGGCGCTGGCCGAACGCCTCGCGGCGTTCCTCGTCGGCCAGCTCGGGGCTGATCCGTACCGCGATGTCGGACAGGCGGCGGCCGAGAATCTCCACCATGTCGTCGGGCACCTGCTCGGTGTCGACGAGCTCCCTCAGCCGCTGCTTCGCCGCGCCCGCGGCCTGCTTGGCGAGCCTGCGCTCGAAGGCGCGTTCCGCCTCGGTGTCGGAGGTGACGCCGAGCAGGCGTACCACCCAGGGCAGGGTCAGGCCCTGCACCAGCAGCGTGGCGAGGATGACCGCGAACGCGACGAAGACCAGCACGTCGCGCTGCGGCACCTCCAGCGGGATGGCCAGCGCGAGCGCCACCGAGGCCACGCCGCGCATGCCCGCCCACCACATCACGACCGTCTCGCGCCAGCTCATCGGCGTCTCGGAGTCGTCGCCGCGCAACTGGTGCAGCCGCCTGGCCAGCGAGGCGGTCGGCAGCAGCCAAAGCAGCCGGACCCCCACGACCACGGCGACCACGATCAGGCTCCACACCATCACCTCGCCGAACCTGCTGGTCACGGTGCCGAGCACGTTGTGCAGCTCCAGCCCGATCAGCCCGAACGCCACCCCGGTCACCAGCGTGTCCACGACCTGCCAGAAGGCGGCGCCGGTGAGCCGGCCGATCGAGTCGTCGGCGTCGCTGGTCTTCTCGCGCAGGTAGAAAGCGGTGGTCAGCACCGCCAGCACGCCGGAGCCGAGCAACTGGTCGGCCAGCACGTAGCTGGCGTACGGCACCAGCACCGACAGCCCGATCTGCAACGTGGGATCGCCGAGCAGGCTGTCCAGCCGGGCCGCCACCCACCCCACCCCGAACCCGACCACGACCGCCACCACCGCCGACAACACCAGCTCGCCCGCCGCGACCGGCCACGAGAAGCTGCCGGTGAGGGCCGCGGCGATCGCCACGTGGTAGAGCACGATGGCCGTCACGTCGTTGAACAGCCCCTCGCCCTCCAGCAGCGACACCAGCCGCCTGGGCAGCCCGAGCGAGCCCGCGACGCTGGTGGCCGCGACCGGGTCCGGAGGGGCGACCAGCGCGCCCAGCGCCGCCGCCGCGGCCAGCGACAGGCCGGGCACCAGCGCGTGCGCCACCCCCGCGACCGCCGCCGTGGTCACGAACACCAGCGCCACGGCCAGCAGGAAGATGGGCCGCCAGTTGGCCGCGAACTGCCGCCACGAGGTACGGCTGGCCGCCGCGTACAGCAGCGGAGGCAGCAGGGCCGGCAGCACGAGCTCCGGCGGGATGTCCACGTTCGGCACGAACGGCAGCACCGCCAGCACGATGCCGTACAACGTCATGAGCACCGGTGCCGGCAGCCCCAGCCGGTCGCCGAGCGGCACCGTGACCAGCGCCCCGAGCAGCACGAGCATGAGCAGCACGAACTGGCCCACGACACCCCCCGATGATCGTCGTCAACCAGCGTGCCACAGGGCACCGGGAGAAAAGGCGCACCTCGGCCCCGGGTCTTGGGGGTCGTCAGCGGTCGAGCACGAGGAGGGCCGGGGGCGGGGTGGTGAGGAGGCGTGGGGCGGACTCCGTGCAGACGGCCACGTCGGCGAGGCGGGCGCCGAACAGGTCGGGGAGGTAGACGGCCGGTTCGAGGCAGAGCGCCATGCCGGGGGCCAGCGTGGTGGGGTCGGCGGGGGACAGGTGCGGCGGTTCGTCGCCGGCCAGGCCCACGCCTCTGCCGTAGTGGCCGGCGGCGAACTGGCCGTAGCCGGACTCCTCGATCATCGACTGGGCGGACCTGGCGACGGAGGCGGCGGGGAGGGCCTGCCGTACACCGTCGAGGGCGGCGCTTTGAGCGGCGAGGACCACCGAGTACAGGGCGTCGAAGTCCTCCGGCGGCTCGGCCACCGCGAGAGCCCTGGCCACCTCGGCGCAGTAGCCGTCCCACCGCCCGCGCACGGCGACCTGGAGCGCGTCGCCCGGGTTGATCACCCGGTCGGTCGGGCGGTGCGCGGGGACCGCGGTGTGCTCCCCGGCCGCCACCTGAACGCCCAGGATCTCCTCGCAGCCGCTCTCCAGCATCGCGACCCGCAGGTGGCGGGCCATGGCGCGTTCGGTGGCCCCGAACCACCGCCACTCCCGAGCCCGCGCCACCACCCCGTCCGCCGCCGCGGCCGCCGTGGCGATCGCGTCGAGCTCGCCTGCGTCCTTCCGCAACCTCAGAGGCGCGAGTACGGCTCCCGCCGGCACGAGCTCGGCGTCCACCGACAGTCCGAACAGCTCCCGCACCCGCATCTCCGGATCCACCCCGACCCGGCGGGCCGCGGCCGGGATGAGCGCACCGGGTGTGGTGGTCTCGGCGTAGTCGTCCCGCGTGACCACCAGGAACCCCTCGCCCCGCCCGCCCAGGAACCGGAAGTCGGGCGAGGGCCGCAGCACCAGCGCGTCCACCTCGGCCGCGGTCATGGCAGCCCGCACCGCCTCCACCCGCTCAGCCGGCCCCGCGCCTTGCCCGTCCTGCCTGGGCCCGCACACGACAGGCCGGTCCTGCCTCTGCCCACGGTCCTGGCTCAGCCCGCTCGCGGGTGGCTGGTCCTGGTCGTGTCCGCTCGCCGGAAGCGCGGCGCCGGGCGAACCGCCTTCGGAGGACGTGTCCTCGGCCAGGCAGTCTTCCACCTGACCGCCTTCCCCCTGACGGGGCTTGGCCGTGGCCTCGGGGGAGCTGGAGGGGTGCGGGGTGGCGGCCGAGGGGTCGAAGCCCGGGGTGTCGGACCCCGGACGGCCGGAACCGAGGGGGCCGGGGTCGGGTGTGGGGGTCACGTGGGCTCGTGGAGCCAGCAGGCGACCGGGCCGAAGTCCGGCTCCTTGTCGCGGCAGACGTCCATCACGTGCGGGCAGCGCGGGTTGAAGCGGCAGCCTCCCGGCGGGCTGGCCGGGTCGGGGACGTCGCCGGGCAGCTCCGCCGGCAGCGTGCCCTGGCCGTCGGGCAGGGGGATCGCGTTCAGGAGGGCCTGGGTGTAGGGGTGGCGGGGGTTGTCCCACACCTCGGCGGTCCCGCCGATCTCGACGATCTTGCCCAGGTACATGACGGCGATCCGGTCGGCGATCAGGCGTACCACGGACAGGTCGTGACTGATGAACAGCAGCCCGGCCCCCGACTCCACGGCGAGGTCGCGCATCAGGCGGGCCACCTGCGACTGCGCCGAGGCGTCCAGGGCGGAGATGGGCTCGTCGCCGATGAGCAGGCGGGGCTCGGCGGCCAGCGCGCGGGCGATGGCGATGCGCTGCCGCTGCCCGCCGGAGAACTCGTGCGGATGGCGATCGGTGAACTCTCTCGGCAGGCCCACGCGTTCGAGCAGGTCGGCCGGGGTGGCGGTGCTGCCGCGCGCCACCCGCAGGCCGTCGGCGATCTGGTCGCCCACGCGCCGGCGCGGGTTGAGGGAGGCGTACGGGTCCTGGAAGACCATCTGAATCCCGGTCAGCGTACGGCGCCGCAGCCCGAGCGGCGTCACCGGCTGTCCCTCGAACCGGATGGCGCCCTCGGTCACCGGGTTCAGCCCGCAGACGGCTCTGGCCAGCGTCGACTTGCCGCATCCCGACTCGCCCACGAGGCCGACGACCTCACCGGCGCGCACCGTGAGGCTGGCCCCGGCGACCGCGCGGACGACGGGACGGCCGGGGGAGCGGTGCTCGACGACCAGGTCGTCGATGGTGAGCAGGCTCATGAGCGCTCCTCGTCGGGTGCGGGGGCGAGCGGACTCTCGGGCAGGGAGGCCAGGAGGGAGCGGGTGTAGGGGTGGTCGGGGGTGCGCAGGACGTGGGAGCGGGGCCCGCTCTCCACGATCAGGCCGTCCTTCATGACGCTGACCTCGTCGGCCACCGCGGACATCACCCCGAGGTCGTGGGTGACCAGCAGTACGGCCAGCCCCAGCTCGTCGCACAGTCCGCGCAGCAGCCGCAGGATGCCGGCCTGGACGGTCACGTCGAGCGCCGTGGTCGGCTCGTCGGCGATCAGCACCCGGGGCGAGCAGGCCAGCGCGATCGCGATGGCGATGCGCTGCCGCATGCCGCCGGAGAACTGGTGGGGGTAGCGACCGTACGCCTCGTCGGCGCCGGGGATGCGGACCTTGCCGAGCAGTTCGACGGCCCGCGCCCGCGCCTCGGCCTTGCCCAGCCCGAGGTGGTGGCGCATGTGCTCGGTGAGCTGCCTGCCGACGGTGAGCATGGGGTGCAGGCTGGTGGCGGGGTCCTGGAAGACCATGGCGACCTCGCCGCCGCGTACCTTGTTGAGCTCTTTGGCGGACAGTTCGAGCAGGTTGCGGCCGTTGTGGACGATCGAGCCCGTCGCGCTCGCGCCGTGCGGGAGCAGGCCGAGGGCGGCCAGGCCGGTCATGGTCTTGCCGGAGCCCGACTCGCCGGCCAGGCCGTGGACGCGGCCCTCGCGCAGGGTGACGGAGACGCCCTTGAGGATCTGCCGTCCGTGGATGTCCACCTTCAGGTCGGTGATCTTCACAGTGCGCGCTCCTTGATGGCGCGGGCCGTACGCGGGTCGAGGGCGTCGCGCAGGGTGTCGCCGAGGAAGTTGAAGGCCAGCACCACGGTCAGAATGGCGAGACCGGGAAAGGTCGCCACCCACCAGGAGTCGAAGACCTCCACGCCCGAGGCGACCATCGCGCCCCACTCGGGCGAGGGCGGCTTCGCGCCGAGGCCCAGGAAGCTGAGTCCGGACAGGAGCAGCAGCGCGGTGCCGATGTCGAGCGTGGCCAGCACCAGGACGGGGCCGGTCACGTTGGGCAGCACGTCCACGCGCAGCGAGCGCCAGGGCGAGAAGCCGAGCAGCCGCCCGCTGAGCACGAACTCCCGCTCGCGCACGCCGAGCACGAGGCCGCGGGTGACGCGGGCGTAGGCGGGCCAGGCCACCACGAGTACGGCCAGCACCGCGTTGGTCAGGCTGGCCCCGAGCGCCGCGGCCACGACCATGGCCAGGATGACCGTGGGGAAGGCGAAGACCAGGTCGGCGATCCGCATGATGGTCTCACCCACCCACCTGCCGAAATATCCGGCGGCGGCGCCGAGCAACCCGCCGACCAGCACGCTCATGGCCACCAGGAGCAGGGTGAGCGGGATGGAGACGCGGGCGCCGTACATGACGCGGCTGAGGATGTCGCGGCCGAGCTGGTCGGTCCCGAACCAGTGCCCGGGGCCCGGCTCGGCCAGGCGGGGCAGGTCCTGCGCGAGCGGGTCGTGCGGGGCCAGGAACGGCGCGGCCAGCGCGATGACCAGCCAGGCCACCGCGATGACGGCCCCGGCGACGGCCAGCGGCTGCCGCCACGCCTCGGGCACGCGCCGCCTGCGGGGCGCGAGCGGGTCACGCCTCAGAGCACGCCTCATTGCAGCCTCACTCGCGGGTCGATGATCCCGTACAAGACGTCCACGATCAGGTTGATGACCAGGTACACGACGCCGACCACCAGGCCGACGCCCATCACCGCGGGCAGGTCGAGTGAGGTCGCGCTCTTGTACGCGTACTGGCCGACCCCCGGCCAGGCGAAGATCGCCTCGACCAGCACGGTCCCGGACAACAGCGAGCCGAACGCCAGACCGGCCACGGTGATGATGGGCACCAGGGCCGAGCGCAGGACGTAACGGAACAGGACCGTCCGCCCGGGAAGGCCCTTGGCCCGCGCGGCGCGCACGTAGTCCTGGCCCAGGACCTCCAGCACCGCGCTGCGGGTGAAGCGGGTCAGCAGCCCGATCGTGTAGAGGGCCAGCACCAGCGCCGGGGTGATGAGGTGGCCGACGGCGCTGGCGAAGACGTCCCACTGCCCGGTCAGCGCCGCGTCGAGCGTGTGCAGGCCGGTGATCGGCCCCGGCGCGGTCATGCCGGGGTCGATGCGGCCGCTGCCCGGGGTGAGCTGCAGGCGGTAGAAGAAGACGTAGAAGGCCAGCAGCGCCAGCCAGAACGTCGGCACCGAGATGCCGATCAGGCTCAGCACCCGCAGCAGGTGGTCGGGCAGCCGGTCGCGGCGCAGGGCCGCCACGACGCCGAACGCCACGCCCAGCACCAGCGAGATCAGGATCGCCGCCCCGGCCAGCTCCAGCGTCGCCGGGACGAACTCGGCGAGGTCGTCGCTGACCGGGCGGTGGCTCTGCTGGCTGGTGCCCAGGTCGCCCTGGAGGATGCCCCGCAGGTGCAGCAGGTACTGCTCCGGCAGCGGCTTGTCCAGGCCGTGCTCGGCCTTCCACTGGGCGACGATCGCCGGGTCGCCGAGCGCCCGCTGGCCCAGGTTGGCGGCGACGGGGTCGCCGGGCACCATGTTGGTCAGCACGAACGTGACCAGCGTGATCCCCCAGGCCAGCAGCAGGGCGATGAGGATCCGGCGGATCAGGAACCGGGCCAGGGGGTGCCTGGCCCGGGTGCCGGTGGCCTTCACTTCACGCCGAGGTCGGCCACGTCGACGGTCCAGACCGGGTGGTACTCCAGGCCGGTCACCGTGGCGGCGGTCACGATGTTCTGGCTCGGCTGGATCAGCGGGACGAACGGGCCGCCCGCGTTGAGCTTGGTCTGGACGTCGTGGTAGACGGTCTTGCGGGCGTCGTCGCCGATGGTGGCCGCCGCCTTCTCGCCGGCCGCCTCGATCTCCTTGGCCGCGCCGGGCTTCCATCCGGCGCGCAGGCCGACCGTCTTGCCGGGCAGGAAGGCCAGGTAGTCGCTGGGGTCCGGGTAGTCAGGGCCCCAGTACCACAGGCCCATCTCCTCCTTGCCGTTGCGGTAGTTGTCCAGGGCGGTGGCGACCGGCGCGGGGGCCAGTTCGACCGTGATGCCGACCTCCTTGAGGTTGGCCTGGATGCGCTCGGCCAGCGGCTGGAAGGACAGGCCGTTGACGGTCAGCTCGCTCGGGTACTCCAGCTTGACGCTCGGGTTGGACAGCCCGCTGGCGGCCAGCGCGGCCTTGGCGCCCTCGACGTCCCGCTTGGCGGCCTGGTCGGCGGGCAGCGCACCGAGCAGCTGCGACGGGATCACGCCCGGCGCCTGGGTCGAGCCCTCACCGGCCAGCTCCAGCAGGCCCGCGTAGTCGACGCCCTTGCGCACGGCCTCGACGAACTTGGCGTTCGTGGTGGTCTTGCTGATCTCGGAGTTCTGGTTGGCCAGCAGGAAGATGACGTTGGCCGAGGCGGTCTTCTTGACCTGCAGCGTGTTCGGCATGCCGGTGACCTGGTCGCCGGACAGGTTGAGCGCCACCTGGCTGTCGCCGCGCTGGACGTTCAGCTTCTGCGTGGCCGCCTCGACGTTGCGGATGACGACCTTGTCGTAGGCGGGCTTGGTCCCGTAGTACTTCGGGTTGGCCTTGAGGACGACCTGGCTGCTGACGTTGAAGGACTCGATCGCGTACGGGCCGGAGCCGAGCGAGGCCGAGTTGAGGTACTGCTCCGCCTTGTCCTTGGCGTCGGTGGTCGCGCCGTGCTGCTGGGCGACCTTGCTGTTGATGATCCCGAGCGCCGGGTTCGGCAGGATGAACGGCAGCGCCGGGTTGGCCGCCTTCGACGTCAGCTTGATCGTCGAGTCGCCGTCCTTGGCCACCTCCACGCCGTCCAGCAGGAACGACGGGGTGCCCTTCATGTCGCGCACGCGGGTCAGCGAGAAGACCACGTCGTCGGCGGTGACCGGGGAGCCGTCGGCGAAGACCGCGCCCTGCTTCAGCTTGAGCGTGAGCGTCTTGCCGTCCTGCGACAGCTCGTACGACTCGGCCAGCGCCGGGACGGGCTTGGTCACATCGGCGCCGTCGAAGGTGAGAAGCGTCTCGTAGGCCGCCTTGCCGATGATGAGGCCGGTCGGCTCGTAGGTGCGGCCCGGGTCGCCGGTCTTGAGGTCGAAGGAGGTGTCGATGACGAGGGTCTTGCCGGCTGCGGTGCCACCGGCAGCGGGGGTCTTGGAGCCGCCGCTTCCGCAGGCGGCGAGGGCGAGTGCACCGGCGAGCAGTACAGCCGCCGTCTGCGAGCGGGTCGCCATGGGTCCTCCAGATATTCTGTGAAAGTTGTCGTGGATTGTCCGGCAGAACGTCCAGCCCGTGTCACGTCGGTGAGACGGTTTGTCGAGGAGTGTGGTACTGATGGCGGAAATTTCCAGAAATGGTGGAGAGAGTGGGTTGCGCTCTGGACGGATCGGCATCGGCCTTGAGCTGGACGCCGTCCATTTGAAGATCCTGCAGGTCCTGCGCGAGAACGGCCGCATCTCGGTCGCCGCGCTGGCCGAGCGGGTGGGCATCTCGCGGGCGAACGCCTACACCCGCTTCGAGGCCCTGCGCGCCGACGGCGCCATCAAGCGCTTCACCGCCGAGATCGATCATGTCAGGGCCGGGCTCGGCATCACCGCGCTCATCTTCGTGACCGTGCGCCAGCAGATGTGGAAGCAGTTCCGCGCGGAACTGGCCCGGATGCCGGAGGTGGAGTACTGCGCCATCACCACCGGGCAGCACGACGCCATGATCCAGGTGCGGGTCTCCGACGTGGCCGAGGTGCACACGCTCGTTACCGACCGCCTGGCCGGCATCCCCGCGGTCAAGGCCACGGAGACCGTCTTCATCCTGGACGAGGTGCTCAAGCGGCCGTACGTGCTGCCCAGCGACGGGCCCCGCCCGCAGCGCCGCCAGGCTCCCGACCCGAGCCCGGCCGAGGTGCCGCTGGGCAAGATGCGCTTCGTCGGCGCCGCCGAGGGCCGCGCCGCCCTCCGGAAGGAATGAACCTAGCGGGCCGCGAGGGCCTCGATGCGGGAGACCGCCTCGGTCACGCCGTCCTCCGCGGCCACGCCGGCGGCGACGGCGCCCGCCGTACCGGAGAGCTCCAGGGCTGAGGCGAACGCGGCGGCCACCTCCGGCGCGCGCGGCCGTCCCCGCAGCGGCGGGGGCGCGACGCCCAGCCGGTGCAGGCGGTCGGCCCAGAACGGCTGGTCGCCGAGGAAAGGGCGGACGACCTGCGGAATCCCGGCGCGCAGGGCCGCCGCGACGGTTCCGATGCCGCCGTGGTGCAGGGCCAGGGCCACGCGCGGCAGCAGCCAGTCGTGCGGCGCCTCCTCGATCACCAGGACGTCCTCCGCGTCCTCGCCGGGGCGCAGGCCGCCCCAGCCCGTCGCCAGGATCGCCCGCCGCCCGGCCAGCCGCGCCGCCTCCACGACGGTCGCCGCGAGACCGCGCGGATCACGCCCCGCCATGCTGCCGAACCCCGCGTAGACCGGTGGCGGTCCCTCCTCCAGGAACGCGGCCAGCCGCTCTGGCGGCGTCCAGTCACCGGCGGCGGGCAGGGTCCAGAAGCCGATCGGATCCGCCCGCGGGGGCCAGTCGGCCGGCGCCGGCAGCAGGCGCGGGCTCCACGCGTGCAGCACCGGCCCGGCCGCGATCAGCTCCGCCGCCGGGCGGAAACCCTCGCACAGGCCCAGGACCTCCGTCCGCCACGTGCGCACCACCGAGCGGTAGGGCGCCTCGACCGCCGCCGCGACCCGCCAGGTGGCCCGGTTGACGGCGGGCGGCAGCCGTACCGGGAGGATGGGGGAGGCGAAGGCGGCGGTCGGCACGTACAGCGGCAGCAGCAGCCCGGCCAGCGACGGAATCCCGGCCTTCTCCGCCAGATAGGGTCCGCCGAGGGCCTTCGGGTGGTAGACGATCACGTCGAGGCCCGGCTCGATCAGCGCGGCCTCCTCGTCCAGCACCCGGCGCACCATCGGCTTCACCGAGCGCGCCGCCGTGATGGCCGCGCCCGCCCCCTGCCCCTTGACCTGGTCCTGAAGGTCGAGCATCTCGTCGGGCAGCGGCCGGAAGGCGATCCCGAACGGCGCCGCCAGCGACCCGAAACGCCGCGGCCCCGCCACGACCGGCTCGTGCCCGGCGGCCAGCAGCCCGCGCGCCAGCGCGACGTACGGCTGCACGTCGCCCCGGCTGCCCATCGTGAGCAGGAGCACCTTCACGTTTTCCCACTACCCCGGCGTGTCCCGCCCGAAGCCGGAGCCACCGTGCGGTCACAGTGAGTCATGGCCGATCGCCGCCGGTTGCTGACCGGCCTGCAGCACCTGGCCGTCATGGCCGGACTCGTCGCCCTCTACTACCTGGTCCCGCTGGGCGACGGCTCCAACGTGGCGCGGCTCGGGGTCGCGGCCGGGCTGTTCATGCTCGGCGTGCTGGTGCTGGTCTGGGTGTTCGGCCGGCACACGATCGCGGTCGCCCACCACGACAAGCAGGCCAGGCTGCGCACGCTCCTGCTGCTGCTGTACGTGGTCACGATCTTCTTCGCCCTCGGCTACCTCATGGTGGCCACGATCGACCCGGCCCAGTTCGCCGGCCTGCGCACACGCACGGACGCTCTGTACTTCACCGTCTCCACCATCGCCACCGTCGGCTTCGGCGACGTGCACGCGGTCGGGCAACTGGCCCGCGCGCTGGTCGCCACGCAGATCATCTTCGACCTGGTCATCCTCGCGTCCCTGGTCGGCGCCTACCGCGCCGCCATGACCCGCGAGGAACACTAGGCCCACTCCCACCGGACGCCGTGCACGCCGGGCCGTACCTCGACGTCGGCGATGTGCACCGAGTCCCAGCCGCTCAGCCGTAACTCGCCCACGTCGGCGGGCGGGGTCGCGGTCGTCGGCTGGTGCGTGCGGAAGCAGCGCACCGGCGTCGTCCCCGGCGCGAACTGCACGGTCAGCAGGTACGCGTGCGCGGGGAAGCGGAACCAGCGGTTGTAGAACAGCGCCTGCGGCCCGCGTTTCCTGTAGCGGAACTCGTACTCCACCACATAGGTCTCCCCGGCCGCCAAAGGCCGGTCGAACAGCAGTTCCAGCGCGGTCAGCCCGGCGGGCTCGTCCTTCTTGACCCGGCCCAGCCGGCAGAAGGACGCCGAGAAGTCCTCGGGCAGGTGCGAGCGCTCGTTGTAGTGGATGGCCACGTGCCGGTCCACGCCGTCCGAGCGGGCCTGGAAGACCGCCCGGGTGCGCACCGAGCGCTCGTCGCGGTCCGTCCCCGTGGTGATGTGGTCGTGGTAGGACAGCAGCGCGAGCTGTCCGTCGGTGACGTTCTTGATCTCGCCGAGAAGCCGCTGCAGGCTCCCCGCTTCAGGGCACAGATCGCGGTACGGCACCGCGCCCGGCACATGGCTCACCCAGCGTCCCCTCGGCCTGGGCGGACCCAGGCTGGCGATGAGAGTGTCACCCGGCAGGGCGAGGATCTCCTCCAGCGCGTGGAGCGCCCGGAGCGACTGCGATCGCTCCGGGCGGCACTTCCCGCGCTGCCAGTTGCTGAGGCTGGCCAGGCTGACCTTGATGCCGCGCTGGGACAGGCGGGCGTGCAGGCGCTCCAGGCTGAGTCCGCGCGCGGTGATCGCGTCACGGAGAAGGCGGTCGAAATGCTGCTCCATCGGGACAACTCCCCTGTTTCAGGAGTGATCAGCCCGAATTTACAGCGCATGTGTCAGAAAGTCAGGCTCCAGGCGTCGATGTAGCCCGAGTGGTTGGAGTCGACGTCCTTGACCCGTAGCCGCCAGGTGCCGTTCGCGGGCGAGTCGGCGGCGTTCTTCGTGTACGTCTCGTGGATGATCGTGCCGTCGTCGGCCGGCGCCGGATCGCGCAGCCGGTAGACCACGCCGGTCGGGCCGACGAGGTCGAGCTGCAGGTCACCGCGCCAGCCGTGGTGCACGTCGGCGTAGACGCCGAGCGTGGCGGGCGCGTTGCCCGGCACGCCGGTGACCGTGATCGGGGACTCGCCCTGGCCCAGGTCGGCGACGTCGACGTTGGCCGCGTTCTCGAACGTGCGGCCGCCGGGGGTCTCCGGGCCGTAGTTCTGGATCCAGTCGCCGACGTAACGGGTGGTGGTGCCTCTGCGGGCGCCGCCGCCGTACGCGCCGGAGCCCTCGAAGTAGGTCCAGCCGCCGATGGTCTTGTCCTGCAGCGGGACCCACGAGGAGCCGCTCTTCAGCGCGAAGTGCACGTGGTTGCTGCCCGCCGAGCCGCCGCAGGGGATGCGGGTGCTGGTCAGGCCGAGGTAGTCGCCCATCTTGAGCTGGGTGCCGTTGGGGCGGATCTCGTTGAGCAGGTGGTAGTACTCGGTGGTCCAGCCGTTGTCGTGGATGATGCGGATGTGCCCGCCGTTGGAGCAGACCCAGTAGGCGCGGCCGGACTGCGCGGCGAGCACGCTGCGGTCGCTGGCCCGGCTGTCGAGGTCGATCGAGCTCCACGGCCTGGGCTGGCCCGACCAGCCGTGCGGTCCGCCGATGATCTTCCAGGAGGCGCCCTGCTGGTAGGGCAGGGACAGGCCGGTGGGGGCGGCCTGGGTCTGGGCCCTGGCGTTGCCGGCGAAGGTACGCTTCTCGCCGTCGCTGACCACGGACGTGGGCGCCCGCTGCGCCAGGGCGGCGAACTCGGGCGTGCCGTCCAGGCCGGCCTTCCATCCGGCGGCGGTGCGCTGGGCGACGAACAGCCAGCCCTCGGGGTAGGCGCCCTCGACGTTGGGCGCCTTGATCACCGAGGAGCCGAACACCCAGTCGCCCCGTGGGCTGCGGCGCTGCACGTTGACTTCGGTGCCGGCGCCGGCGGCGGCGAGTCGGGATCCGTCGGCCTGGCTGCGGGCGGTCATGAGCTGGACGACGGTCGAGTCGAGGTCAGGCTGGGAGGCTGAGGGGGCCGCCGCGCCCATGGACGCGGCGGAAAGGACGATGACTGCGAAAACGGTGGATAAACGGCGGTGCCTCATCGAAGGCTCTCCTTCTCACTCCGGAGGCGGTCTCTCGCCGTGTACCGTCCACCAGTCCGCGGCAGGGCAACAACCACCCGCTGGGGCGGCCGCCCCAATACGCTGATAAATCCGCCTTCAACGCTGAAGACGGCTTGTGTTCTGGCAGGTCGGCGGCATGAGCTGTTACTGGGGGATTGAAGTTTCAGCGTTGAGGCCGCCGGCGGAGATTTCCTGATAACGCCCTCACGGCCGCAATGCCTGCCGTACCTTCCTAGTCACGATATGCAGGCATGCGGACACGGACGGTGAAGTTGTGATGCGGCGGTCCATACGGGGGAACCGGATCCTCGCCAAGCCCTACCGGGACCTGGTCCTGCTCGGCTACCTCGCCCTGCCCGCGACCGGCGGCGAGGACCGCCGCCTGGCCTGGGCGCACCGGCTGGCCGCCGCCGCCGTCGCCCGCCACGGCAGGCTGGACGAGGCCGGCCTGCGCCGCGTGTTCCTGCGCAGGGTGCTGCGGCTGCGCCTCATGCCGTGGTCGGGGCGGCTCGGGCCGGTCGAGGTGGTGCCCGTCGTGGTGTCCAGGTCCGACGTCGCGCTCCTGCGCGAGCTCAACGGCCTCACCGGGGCGGGCCGTGCCGCCTACGCGATGCTCCTGCTGGAGGGCCGCCCGGCCGCCGAGGTGGTGGAGATCCTCGCGGGCGCCGGAGCCGCCGACCCCGGCGGCGCGCTGGCCGAGGCGAGGGCGGTGGAGCGGGCGCACGGCACCCTCGCCCTGGACCCGACCGTCGCCCGCGTCTACGGCCGCCCGCTGCGCCGCGCCCGGATCGCCTTCGCCGCCCTCCTGCTGCTCGGCGCGGTGGCCGTGGCCGCGCCCGACGTGGGCTCCGGCGGGCCGGTCAGCGCCGCGCCGCTGCGGGTCGAGCGCGCGCAGGCCGGTGCCTGGCGCGCGGGCACCGACCTCACGCTCGCCTCCTGGCCACCGCGCGGCTCACTCACCGACGACGTCGAGCTGGTACGGCGGGCCCAGCGAGCCTGGGGCTCCGGCCCTGTCCAGCTGATCTACGCGGGCGAGCTGGACGGGGTCCGGATCGTCCTGCTCCGCCGCCACGACCGGATCGCCCGCTTCACCACCACCGGCCACAACCCCACCACCGGCCAGCCCGCCACGGGCTTGACCGGCGCGCAGAGCGCTACGGCCGGTCAGAGCACCCCCGCCGGTCAGAGCACCCCGGACGGGCATGGCACCCCGGACGGCACCACGGCCGGGCAGAGCGTCACGGGCAGCAAGGGGCTTATGGGCGGACAGGCGACTTCGGGCGGCAAGGAGGCCATGGGCGCGCAGGGCGCTGCGGGCGGGCAGGGTGCTGCGGGCGGGCAGGGTGTCACGGGCGGGCGGGAGGTTGTGGGCGGGCAGGGTGCCGGCGGGGGGCGGGACGGGCTGGAGGTGTTGCCCGCGCCTCGGGTCAAGCCCGATGGCACGAGTCCGCTGAAGCTGCTCCTCACCCCGCGCGGCAACCGTTACCTGGTGCCCCCGTGGGTGACCGAGGTGTCGGCGGCGGCCCTGTCGGGCGGGGAACCACGCTGGCGCAAGATCGCTCTGAAGGACGGGGTCACCGCCCCGATCGCCCCCGATGTCACGGGATCGGCCGCCTCCGGGCAGGGGTGCTGGCGGGGGCCGGTGCTGCGGTTGCGGGCGCCGGAGATCGCGCACGGCATGCCGTACACCATGCTGGACTTCGGGAGGTTGTCGTCGGCGAGTGCCACCTACCAGCCGCCGCCACCGGCCGACGTGAACCGGTACGGGCCGTGGGAGCTGGACGCGCTGGAGGAGGGGTTCGGCGCGTGGCGGGCGCTGGGTTGCGTGCTCGACCGGCCGTCGGGGGAGATCCAGGCGGCGACGGCGTGGGAGTTCTGGGCCGGGCGGCTGCCCGAGGGGATTGGCGGGCGGTGGATGTGCCTGCGGTTGTCCGACGCGACCGGTGGCAACTCGGTGCGGGCGGTCCTGGTCACGCGGCGCGGCGGGCGCATCGTGGGCACGGCGACCGCGGCCAGGACCGGCACCTGGGACTGCAGCCGCCTGAGCCGGGACGTGGTCGCGGGGGCGACGTGGACGGCGCCCTCCGGCAGGCGGTACTTCGTGAGCGCGGGCAGCCGCCGGGTCGTCCGGATCACGCTCGACGGCCGCGAGAGCACCGGCCGGTACGCCGCCAAGGCCACGAGCGCGGCCCCCGCCCTGTCGGCCGTCAACGAGCACGGATACAAGGTGCCTGTCCTGAGGTGATCCGCCGGGTGTAGAGTGAGTTGGAAATTCAAACTCACTAGGAGGGCCGCCATGACCGGACTGCCGATCGAAGGCGCGGTCGCGCTCGTGACCGGAGGCAACCGAGGGCTGGGCCGGGCGTTCACCCGGGCCCTGCTGGACAGGGGCGCGCGGACCGTCTACGCGGGCGCCCGCGACCCGGGCGCCGTCACGCAACCGGGCGTCGTGCCGGTCCGGCTCGACATCACCGACCCCGACCAGGTCGCCGCCGGGGCCACGGAGCTCGGCGACGTCACCCTCCTGATCAACAACGCCGGGATCTCCCGCACCGGCGGGCTCGTCACCGAGCCCGACGCGCGGGCCGCGCGGGCGGAGATGGAGACGAACGTCTTCGGCACGCTGGAGATGTCCAGGGCCTTCGCCCCGGTGCTGGCCCGCAACGGCGGCGGCGCGCTGGTCAACATGCTGTCGGTGCTGTCCTGGATGGTCCTGCCCCAGGCCGCCTCCTACTCCGTCTCCAAGGCGGCGGCGTGGTCGCTGACCAACGGGATTCGCCAGGAGCTGCGCGAGCAGAAGACCCTGGTCGTGGGGGTCCACGCGGCGTTCATCGACACCGACATGGCCGCCCGCGTCACCCAGCCCAAGATCAGCCCGGCCGAGGTGGCCGCGCAGGCGCTCGACGCGGTCGAGCAGGGGCGCGAAGAGGTCCTGGCCGACGTGTTCACGCGCGAGGTGAAGGCCGGGCTCTCCGCGTCCCTGTGACCGGTCAGCGGGCCACGGCCGCCACGTATTCGCGGAAACCCGCCCAGGCCGTCCTCGTGTCGGGGTCGTCCTCATGCGGGGAACGGAAGTCCTGGACGTAGATGGAGATGTCGTCCAGTTGCCAGCGCAGCCGGAAGAAGTCCATGGCCGGCTGCGCGACCTCGTGACCCGTCGCCGCCGTGTACGCCTCCCGCGCCCGGCGGCACTCGCCCAGCGCCAGCCACAGATCCCGCTCGGGCGGGGCCAGCGCCACCGTGTCCCAGTCGATCAGCAGCCGCCTGGACCCGGCGCGCAGGACGTTGCCCGGGTGCGGCTCGCCGTGCGTGATCACCGTGCCGGTGCCGTGCGCGGCCGCCTGGGCGTCGAACCCGGCCAGGACCTCGCGCAGCTTCGCCGCGCCGTGGCCGGACAGGAGGCGGCGGGCCGGTTCCGCGTACGGGCCGCCTGTCCACGGCCGGTCGAGCTCGTCCAGGGCCCGCTCCAGGGCGGCGCGGCCGGTCAGCGACGGGTCGAAGACCGGGACGCCGGTGGCGGTGCTGCCGTGGAGGTCGGCCAGCAGGGCGGCCATCGCGGTACGGTCGGAGCCGGTCTGCTCCTGGCCGAACTCGCCGGCCGTACCCTCGACGAGGGGGTAGACCGTCAGCGCGTAGTGCGGCGGGAAGGCCGCGATCGGCGCCCCGTCGCGGGCGGGCAGCGGGCGGACCACGAAGTCGAGGTCCAGGCTCGCGGCGGTGCGCATCGCGGCGGCCAGGGCGGCGAAGGAGCGGGCCGGGCGCGCGGCGGTGACGAACCAGCGGCCGTCGGCCGTCCAGTGGTGGTCGCCGAAGCCGACCGGGGCGTGGGTCAGCCGCTCGAAGGGCAGGTCCCAGTGCTCACGCAGCGCGCGCAGCAGGTCGTCGGCACGGATGTCGGCGGGAGGGTTGCGCAAGGTCACGTCCTTTCGTGCAGCAGCCGCGCGAGCAGCCGCCGGTAGTCGCCCTTCATGGGCAGCTCGCGCTCGACGCGTACGCGCCGGCGCCGGGTGATCACGTCCACGCCGCGGATGGGGTCGTGGCCGGGGTGCTCGTGGTTCTCCCACCACAGGCCGACGCCGCGGCGCTGCCAGGCGGGCAGGGCGTTGAAGTCGACGCCGTGACGGGACAGCAGCTCGTTCTTGGCCGCGACGCTGGTACGTTCCAGCGCCCTGGCGGCCTCGTGCCGGCTCTGGCCGGTGCCGCGCAGCGTCCAGTAGGACCAGCCGTTGACCGCGCAGCGGGCCGCGTCCGCCTGCCGCCACGACAGGTAGTCGATCACGTCCTCCACGCCCGCGCCCAGCCACACCCGGCTGTCGAACTGCACCGGCTCGCCCGCCCCGTGCGTGAACGCCGAGGCGGCCACCGCGGCCGAGATCGACACCAGCTTCTGCAGCCCGCGGCCGAACATCGCGAAGTCGGGCGCCAGCACCACGGAGACCTCGTCGCTCTCGGTGTAGGCGTAGCGTCCGCCGAACTCCTCCAGCAGCGCGCGGGCCGTGTCCGCCATGATCGCCGAGAATCTCTCGTCGAACGGCTTGCCGTAGCGCCGTTCGGTATAGCGCGAGAAGTTGCGGCCGTCGACCCGCACGATCGCCCAGGCTCCGGGGTCCAGCCGGAGATCGTGGAATCGATCGCCGGCCCGCATCCGGGCTTCGAGTTCGCTGTAGTGCACACCCGAGCCTGGCACAGGATGCGGCGGCGCGGCATCCGGATTTGGCCCTGGCCGAAAAGTCCTGTTCCGTCCTGGCCGGGTCCGGCCAGTTCACCGAGATCGTCGGACACGCGGCTGCCGTACGTGATAGCTACGTGACGCACGGTAATCACGGCGATTCTCGGGAGAACAAACGATGGTGGCTTACGCGCTCGCGGTGGGGGCGGCGGTGGGCGTGGTGGCGCTCGCCGCCCTCGTGTTCAGGAAGATCGGCAAGGGCAGCGACGACAACGACCCCGGCGGTCCGTCGGTCGCGCACGCGGGCGCCATGCTGTCGGCGCTGTTCCTGATCGCGTTCGCGATCGCGATCATCGTCCCCTGGACCAAGGCCGACTCCGCCCGCCAGAACACCCAGACGGAGAGCCAGGCGGCCGTCGAGGCCTACTGGGCGGCCGACGGCCTTCCCCCCGCGACGCGCGACGCGGTCCGCTCCGGGCTGCGCGACTACGTGGGCTTCGTCGTCGACAGCGAGTGGCCGCTCATGGCCCAGGGCGCGGTCGACCCCGTCGGCGCCGAGCGGGTCGACGCGCTGCGCACGCAGGTGACCGGGCTCGCGACCAAGTCCGACGACGTGGCGGACGCGCAGGACCAGGTCCTCGCGCACGTCCAGGAGCTCGCCGCCGCGCGATCCCAGCGCGTCATCGACGCCGGGGCCACGCCGCCGAACGGCCTGCTCCTGCTGACGGCGCTGTCCGGCGTCATCGTGGTGCTGTTCCCGCTACTGGCCGGCGCCCGGCCGCGCGGCTGGTCGGTGCTGCCGCTGATGGCGCTGGCCGGGATGCTCGGCTTCGGCATCTACCTCACCTGGGACATCATGCGCGTCTTCGACGGGCCGCTCGCGGTCGGGCCCGACGCGTTCCGCGCGGCGCTGCAGGAGTTCGCCCGCATATCCGGGGGCGTGTGACCGTGGCTCTGCCGCGCACGCCGCTGCTGGTGGCGGCGATGACCCTCGTGCTGTGCGCGGTCGCGCCGGGCGCGGCCGCCTTCTCGCCTCCGCCCGACCACGCCACGGCCAGGTACGGGCAGGACCCGGAGCCGGACTCCGAGGCCGTGGCGGGGCCGGTGGACATCTCGCTCTGCCTGGAGCTTGGGCCGGTGAGCGTGCGGCTGGGGTGCGCGCAGGAGCCGCCTCCGCCGCCACCTCCGCCGCCCCCGCCCCCCGAGCCGACGCCGGAGCCCACACCGGAGCCGACCCCGGAACCGACACCGGAGCCGACCCCCGAACCGACGCCGACGCCCGTGCGGCCCACACCCACGCCCACGCGCTCACCCGCGACCCAGCCGGTGGTCCAGCCGAGGGTCGTCGAGCGTGAGACGGCCACACCGACCCCGTCCCCCAAACCGACACCCAGCGCGCGGCGCGCCCGCGTGCGCGTCCCCGAGCCCCCGCCCCCGCGCAGAAATCCGCTGGGCACGGTGCTCCTGCTGGTGGTGCTGACCACCGCGATCGCCTCGACGACCGCCGTGGCCTTCGGCGCCTTCCGTTAGCGCCGCCGTGGGGCCCCCCCCCCGGCGCGGGGGGCCCCCCCCGGGCGCCGGGGGGGGGGGGCGGGGGCAAAAAGATAGAAGTGAATATAAAAAAAAAA
>NZ_JBHYIO010000022.1:0-216410 GCF_042740095.1 Nonomuraea sp. NPDC059023
ACGTGGTCCCCGCCGCAACACCGCCCCGCCGGCCAGACACCGTGCCCCACCGGCCCGCCGCCCAACGGCGCCGGGCCGGACCGCCCCCCACCCCGCCGTCCCGTGTGCTTCCTGGGATGCCCCCTGTGCTTTCCGGGATTGGGTGGCACGTGGCGGGCCAAGAGGGCGTTGTAGCGGCGGGGACCACGTGGGCCCTCACGACCAGCGCTCGACGGGCGGTCACCCACGGCGGCGGGGCGGGTGGGGCGGCTTGCCGTAACGGATGAACCACGCGCCCGAACCCGCGGAATACACGCGGCCGGAGAAAAGATCAGGCGAGGCGATGGCGGCCCGGGGTGGGGGTGGGTTCGAAGGGGATGGAGTGCTCTTCGCGGCGTTTGCGTTGGTGGGCGACGCGGGTGGCGAGGATGGCGGAGGCGAGCAGGACGGCGGTCAGGGCGGTGCCCAGCGCGTCGGAGGCCGGGGTGCTCGGGCGGACCACCTGGCGGCGGTCCTGCAGCGGGACCGTGAGCTCGTCGGCGTACGGGTTGGGCCACAGCAGGTCGATGCGTGGCTCTTCCGGGTTGGCGGTGACGCGCTCTTCCACCGGTTCCGCGGTGTCCATCAGGTAGGGCTCGCTCTGCGGCGGGGTCGGGGCCTGCGTGGGCATGACCTGGGTCTCGTCGCGGCGGTGGGTGGGGCGGGTGGACGGGACCGGCCGGGGTTCGCGGGTGGTTTGAGTGGGTGTGGGGGTCAGGACGTCGAGCACGCTCTGGTCGTCGCAGGCCAGCACGGGCAGGCAGACGTCGCCCAGCAGTTCGGGGCTCTTCGTCGAGGGCGGGCGAGTGCTCGACGGCGTGGGGGCGGGCTTGCCGGTCGGCACCGCCTTGCCCACGGTGCCGAGGACCTCGTCCGTGGTCTCGTTCAGCCCGTTGGTCACCGGCTCGGCGGCCTTGCCCGTTAATCCGTCCACGGTGCTGGTGACGGCGTTCACCACGTCGCACAGGCTGTTGGTCACGCCGGAGAGCAGCCCGCCGCCCTTGGCGCAGTCCTGGACGGCCGCGACGGCCGGCGCCGCTGCCGGGATGGCGGCCAACGCCACGGCGAGTACACCCGTCGTGATTGCGGCCCTGCTCCCCATGCGCCCTCCTACTTCGCCTCGGAGGAAATCTTTATGGACATCACCGCCGAGAGGCAGGTGTTTCTCGGCGAAAGTTGCGATTCGGTATCGACTAGTGATACGCGAGTGGCGCTCTCATTCCTTGCTCAGTCGAGCGACGACACGTCGTCGAGCGCCTCCCTGATCTCCCGCGGCAGGATCACGTCCTCGGCCAGCAGGACGGCGTTGAGCTGGGAAGTCGTGCGCGCGCCGACGATCGCGGAGGCCACACCGGGCTGGTCGCGCACCCACGACAGCGCGACGGCCAGCGGCGAGACGCCCAGGCCGTCGGCGGCGGTCATGACCGACTCCACCACGCTGCGCGAACGCTCGTCGAGGTACGGCCGGACGAAGTCGGAGAAGTGCGGGGTGGCGGCGCGCGAGTCGGACGGGATGCCGGTGCGGTACTTGCCGGTCAGCACGCCCCTGCCCAGCGGCGACCAGGCCAGCACGCCCGCGCCCACGTGCTCGGCGGCGGGCAGCAGTTCCCGCTCGGGCTCGCGGGCCAGCAGGGAGTACTCGGCCTGGGCCGAGGTGATCGGGACGCGGCCGGGGACCGCGCGCTGGGCGACCGCGGCGGCGGCCAGCTGCCAGCCGGAGTAGTCGCAGACGCCGGCGTAGACGGCGCGGCCGGAGGTGACGATGGCGTCCAGCGCGGCGAGCGTCTCCTCCAGCGGCACCTCAGGGTCGAAGGTGTGGAGCTGCCACAGGTCGACGTAGTCGAGCCCGAGGCGGTTGAGCGAGGCGTCGCAGGCGGCGATCAGGTGGCGGCGCGAGGCGTCGCGGGGCCTGCGGCCGGTCGGGGTGACCACGGCCTTGGTGGAGATGACCAGTTCCGAGCGCGGCACCGCGTCGCGCAGCATCCGGCCGAGCAGGCGTTCGGCGTCGCCGCCCGTGTAGACGTCGGCGGTGTCGACGAGGTTGCCCCCGGCCTCCAGGAAGGTGCGCAGCTGCACCGCCGCGTCGTCGGCGTCGGTGTCGCGTCCCCAGGTCATCGTGCCGAGTCCGAGCCGGGATACCGACAGGCCGCTGCGGCCGACATAACGCTGCTCCATGATCCCGCCAGGGTACCGCCCAGCCGCGTCCAACACGGGGATCGACGCCTGCGACACTTGCCAGGTGACCACGCTTCTCCTGGCCCGTCACGGGCTGACCGATTTGACCGGTCCGGTGCTGGCAGGGCGCACTCCGGGCGTGCATCTGAGCGAGGCGGGGCGGGCTCAGGCCGCGGCCCTGGCGGGGCGGATCTCCCAGGTGCGCCTGGACGCGATCGTCTCCAGCCCGCTGGAGCGCTGCCAGGAGACCGCCGCCGCGGTCGCGGAGGGGCGCGGGCTGGCCGTACAGACCGACGAGCGCTTCATCGAGTGCGGCTACGGCGAGTGGACCGGGCGCGAGCTCAAGGAGCTCGCCGAGGAGCCGCTGTGGAAGGTCGTGCAGGCGCATCCGAGCGCGGTGGTCTTTCCGGGCGGCGAGGCCATGGCGGAGGTGCAGCGGCGGGCGGTGGCCGCGGTGCGCGAGTGGAACGAGCGGCTCGGGGGGAAGGGTGTCTACCTCGTCTGCAGCCACGGCGACGTGATCAAGGCGATCGTGGCGGACGCTCTGGGGCTCCATCTCGATCAGTTTCAGCGCATTACGTCGGATCCGGCGGCGCTCACCGTGATTCGCTATACACCCTTGCGTCCCTTTGTTAGCAGAGTTAACGATATGGGGGAATTGCGGCTTCCCGAGGATTCGGAGGAGAAAGACGGGGGAGAAAAACTCACCGGGAGCGATGCCGCCGTCGGCGGCGGATCCGGGACCACGTAAGGTCAGGCTATGCCGGTCTTCGACTACGACCCACCCGAGCGGTTCGTGGCCGGTGCCTTGGGGCAGCCGGGGGCGCGAGCCTTCTTCCTTCAGGCCCGTGCCGAAGGCCGGCTGACCACGGTCGCGCTGGAGAAGCTCCAGGTGGCGGCGCTCGCGGGCAGGCTCGACGAGCTGCTCGACGAGGTGCTGCGGCGCAGTGGAGGCACCGCCCAGATCCCCGCCCTCGCTCCCAGCGACCTGACCGACGACGGCCCGCTCGACACCCCTCTCGACGAGGACTTCAAGGTGGGCACGATGGCCCTGGCCTGGGATCCCGACACCTCCCAGGTGGTCATCGAGGCCCAGGAGATCGTCGACGAGGAGGACGAGGCCGCTCCGGAGCCCGCCATGCTGAGGGTGCGGATGAGCGCGGGGGCAGCCCGCGCCTTCACCGCGCGGGCCCTGCAGATCGTCGCCGCCGGGCGGCCGCCGTGCCCTCTGTGCGGCCAGCCGCTCGACGCCGAAGGACATGTGTGCGTGCGCCTGAACGGATACCGCGGGGGTGAGGCAGCGTCGTGAGCAGTGCCCAGGAGAGCGAGCCGGTAGTCAGAAACGCCCAGCCCTCGGCCGTGCAGGACGAGGGGGCGCTGAGGCTGCTGCGCGATGGCCGCCTGGAGGTGGCCGGACGCCTGGTCGAGGCCACCAACATGACGCTGTACTGCTCGCTGACCCTGGGCGGGCGCACGGCGGCCTGCGTCTACAAACCGGTGCGCGGCGAACGCCCCCTGTGGGACTTCCCCGACGGCACGCTCGCCGCCCGCGAGGTCGCGGCCTTCGAGGTCTCGCAGGCCACCGGGTGGGGCATCGTGCCGCCGACCGTCTACCGGGACGGGCCGTTCGGACCCGGCATGTGCCAGTTGTGGATCGACACCGAGCACGAGATCGACCTCATGCGCCTGGTCCGCAGCCGCCACCCCGGGCTGCGCCGGATGGCCGTGTTCGACGCGGTGGTCAACAACGCCGACCGCAAGGGCGGCCACCTGCTGCCGCTGCCCGACGGGCACGTCTACGGCGTCGACCACGGCGTCTGCTTCGCCGCCGAGGACAAGCTGCGCACCGTGCTGTGGCAGTGGCGGGGCAAGCCGCTGGCCCGCGACGCGGTGGCGGTCCTGGCCAAGCTCGAACGCGACATCGAGTCGGGCGCGCTCGGCCGCCGCCTGCGCCAGCTGCTGACGCTGGCCGAGGTGGAGGCCACCTGGAACCGCGTACGCCGCCTGCTGGACACCGGGGTACACCCCTATCCGTCGGAGGACTGGCCCGCCATACCCTGGCCCCCCATCTGAGCCGGTACTGGAGCGTTTACTACGCTGTGCCCCATGTGCACGGTGATCGTGAGAACCGGCGACCCCCTGACCCTGATGGGCGTGCGTGACGAGTTCGCCGACCGGCCCTGGGAGGGGCCCGGCGAGCACTGGCCCGAACATCCCGGCGTCGTCGGCGGCCGTGACCTCAAGGCGGGCGGCACCTGGCTCGCCGTCGACCCCGCCACCCGCCGCGCCGCGGCCCTGCTCAACGGCCGCGGCGTCCCCGCCCCCGACAAGATCCGCGTCTCCCGCGGCGACCTCCCGCTCAGGGCCCTGGCCGAGGGCGGCCTGCCCGCGGGGGACCTGTCCGTCTACGACCCCTTCCACCTGGTGCTCGCGGATCCGTCCGGCGCGCGCCTGTGGAGCTGGGACGGCGTACGGCAGGCCGCCACCACCCTGCCGGAAGGCGTCAGCGTCATCGTCAACAGCGGCATGGATCCCGGCGACCCCCGGGTCATCGCCCAGCAGCCCCGCTTCGCCGCCACGGACGACTGGTGGTCCCTCACCGGCGACCCGCACTCCGCCGAGCCGGGCGCGCTGATCCTGCGCCACGTCCTGCCGGACGGCCGGGTCTTCGCCTCGCTCTCGGTGACCATGGTCACGCTCGCCGCCGGCGCGGTGACCACCGAGTTCGGCGACCTCACCGGCCGGATAGGCTCACAGGCATGAGATCGTGGTCTGCCCCGAACATTCCTGAACTGTCCGGCGAGAGCGTCCCGCTGCGGCTTTACGACACCGCCGCGAGGCAGGTCAGGCAGACCGATCCGGGCCCCGTGGCCCGCATGTATGTGTGCGGCATCACGCCCTACGACGCCACCCACCTGGGCCACGCCAACACCTATCTCGCCTTCGACCTGGTCGGCCGCGTGTGGCGAGACTCCGGGCACGAGGTCCACTACACGCAGAACGCCACCGACGTGGACGATCCGCTGCTGGAGCGGGCCGAGCAGACCGGCATCGCCTGGCAGGACCTGGCCGAGCGCGAGATCGAGTTGTTCCGCACCGACATGGAGGCCCTGCGCATCGTGCCGCCGCGCGAGTACGTGGGCGTGACCGAGGTCGTGGGCGAGGTGGCCGAGCTGATCGAGCGGCTGGGGCCGTACACCTACGATCTCGACGGCGACATCTACTTCAGCCGGGCCGCCGCGCCGAAGTTCGGCGAGGTGTCCGGCTACTCCGAGCAGGAGATGCTGACGTTGTTCGCCGAGCGCGGCGGCGACCCCGACCGGCCGGGCAAGCGCGACCCGCTCGACTGGCTGCTGTGGCGCGCGGAGCGGCCGGGCGAGCCCGCCTGGGACACCGCGCTGGGGCGCGGCCGTCCCGGCTGGCACATCGAGTGCACCGCGATCTCCCTGGCCAGCCTGGGCCCCGGCTACGACGTGGCGGGCGGCGGCTCCGACCTGATCTTCCCGCACCACGAGTGCGGCGCCTCGGAAGGCCACGCCGTCACCGGCGAGTGGCCCTTCGCCCGCTTCTACACCCACGCCGGAATGGTCGGCCTCGACGGCGAGAAGATGTCGAAGTCGAAGGGGAACCTGGTCTTCGTCTCCCGGCTGCGCACCGGACACGACCCGATGGCGATCCGCCTGGTCCTGCTGGCCCACCACTACCGCTCGGACTGGGAGTACACCCCCGGCCAGCTTGCGGCCGCGGAGGCCCGCCTGTCCCGCTGGCGCGAGGCGACCGCGCTGCCCTCGGGCCCGCGCGCCGACGACCTGCTGGCGGAGGTACGCGCCCGGCTGTCCGACGACCTGGACGCCCCGGGAGCCCTGGATGCCGTGGACACCTGGGCCACCCAGGCCCTGGCCGACGGGCCCGGCCCCGACCCCGCCGCCCCCGCCCTGGTCCGTGCCCTCACCGACGCGCTGCTGGGCGTACGCCTTTAAAGCATGCGAAAGTAAGCCGCCTTTCGCGGTGACGCTTATGTCGAATGGAATTCCATTCAAGAAACATGAGCACCCTTGGAGTAAATCGCGAACCGCAGGCAGGCCGCTGACCTGCGAGTTCACCAAAGAGACCGCATTCTTGTCCAGGAAAGCACGAAACCTGGTACCTTCTGCCCGGTCATAACTCTCACCGCTCGATCCGCTCCCCGCGGGTTGGTCGAGCTGACCCCGCGATCAACTCCAGGAACCGTCTGGGGTCCGAAGGGTGGGAGCTATGAGGGCCAGGTTCGAGGAGTCCGATCCGCAGTACGCGCTGCTGGCGGTGATCCAAGTGCTGATCGGTCTGCTCGATCTGCTTCAGAGGAGTAAGGGGCTCAGCTAGCTGCGCGCTAGCTGAACCCCCGAGTGATGCGAGTTCCCCGGCTGCTGGAGTGACACCAAGGGGCCGGGGGCTCTCATATGCGGGGCAGAAGCTACCACACCTACCGCGGCATTGTTACCGCATTCAAGGCGCCACTTTCACGCCACGCGGAGGCCGGTCCGGAAACGCCCTCCCAGCCTGGGACGCTTCGCTTCGTGGTTCGCGCCGGAGCGTGGAAACTCGTGCTTGACGCCGGGGCCGGACGCGCTCTGGCCGACCGGGACGTCGTTTGGGGCGTGGCCCGGCGGGTAGCTGGGCGGCGTTCTGACGGAGGTGCGAAAGTGTTCGATCATCATCGTCCCGCGGCCGTCCTGTTCGACCGCGACGGGACGCTGATCAGGGATGTTCCCCACAACGGCGACCCGGGGCGCGTGGTGGCCATGCCCGGCGCCGGCGCGGCGCTCAGCCGGTTGCGCCGCGCCGACGTGCCGGTCGGGGTGGTCATCAACCAGTCGGACGTGGCCCGCGGCCTGCTGTCGCCGGATGACATGGACCAGGTCAACTCCACGGTGGAGGCGCTGCTGGGGCCGTTCGACGCGTGGGCCATCTGCGTGCACGCCGACGGCGACGGCTGCACCTGCCGCAAGCCCGCGCCCGGCCTGGTGATCAGAGCGGCGGCCATCCTGGACGTCAGCCCGCGCGAGTGCATGGTCGTGGGCGACCTCGGCAAGGACATGGAGACCGCGCGTGCCGCCGGGGCGCGCGGCATCCTGGTGCCGACCCCGCTGACCAGGCCCGAGGAGATCGACGCCGCCGACGAGGTGGCCTCGGACCTGAACGACGTGGCCGACCGCGTCCTCAGCGAGCCCGTGCTCGCGGGCGCGGGCCTGCGCGGCGCCGGCCTGGCCGACTGGGCGCGCGCCGTCGGCTGGAACCGCTGGTGAAGACCCGCCGGTAGGACCGACGGCGGCAAGGAACCGCCGGTGAGGATCCTCTACGGGGCGACGGTGGCCAGGAAGCGCTCGCGTTCGTCGGCCGGGAGGTGGTCGCTGAACAGCACCCCGTCCAGGTGGTCGCACTCGTGCTGCAGCACCCTGGCCAGCACGCCCAGCGCCCGCACCGTGACCGCCTTGCCGAACATGTCCCGCCCGCGCGCCACCACCATGTAGGAACGCTCCAGCGGCCACCAGGCGCTCGGCGCCGACAGGCAGGCCTCGTCCGCGGTCACCTTCCGCTCCGACAGCTCCAGCCGGGGGTTGACGAGGTGCCCGGCCTTGCCGTCGTAGTCGTAGACGAGCACCCGCGACGGCACCCCGATCTGCGGCGCCGCCAGCCCGGCGCGGCCCGCTCCCGACCGCATCGTGATGGTCAGGGACTTCACCAGTCCCCGGAGCTCCCGGTCGAACTCCTTCACCGGCTCCGCCACCGAACGCAGCACCGGATCGCCGAACAGCCGGATCGCCTGGACCCTCACACGCAACTCCCCGAGATCTCGCGCGATGTCAGGGAACAGTTTCCCAGCAATGATCGCCGCCAACCTGGAGCCGGGCGTTACATCCGTGTTGCCGGGGTTACGGCGGTGAGTCCGCTGTAACCGCCGCACCGTCACAGCCCGTCAGCGTGCGTAACGAGCGCTGCCTACGGTCACGGCCATGACCCGATGGATCGCCGAATGGCACCCCGACGACCCCGCCTTCTGGGAGCGCACCGGCAAGAAGGTCGCCCGGCGCAACCTCGTCTTCTCCATCCTGGCCGAGCACCTCGGCTTCACCGTCTGGACGCTGTGGAGCGTGGTGGCGGCCAAGACGGGCCGCCTCGACCTGTCCACCGACGAGCTGTTCTGGCTGGTGGCGCTGCCGAACCTGGTCGGGTCGGCGCTGCGCCTGCCGTACACCTTCGGGCCCGCCAGGTTCGGCGGGCGGACGTTCACGGTGGTCAGCGCGCTGCTGCTGCTCATTCCCGCGATCGCGCTCGGGTTCGCGGTGAGCGATCCGGCCACGCCGTTCTGGGTGCTGCTGGTGATCGCGGCCACGGCCGGTCTCGGCGGCGGGAACTTCGCCTCCAGCATGGCCAACATCACCTACTTCTACCCGCAGAGCAAGCAGGGCTCGGCGCTCGGGCTCAACGCGGCGGGCGGCAACATCGGGGTCAGCTCGGTGCAGCTCGTGGTGCCGCTGGTGATCGGCGCGCTGGGGCTGGCGGCGGCGGGCTGGTTCTGGGTGCCGTTCATCGTGGTGTCGGCGGTCTGCGCCTGGTTCTTCATGGACAACCTGGCCACCGCCAAGGCCGAGCCGCGCGAGCAGCTCGCCGTCGCGCGCAGCGGCCAGACGTGGATCATGTCGTTCCTCTACATCGGCACGTTCGGCTCGTTCATCGGCTACTCCACCGCCTTCCCGCTGCTGGCCAAGAGCCTGTTCCCGGCGGCGCCGTGGACGGCGGTGGCCTTCGCGGGACCACTGGCCGGCTCGCTGATCCGGCCGGTGGGAGGGTGGCTGGCCGACCGGCTGGGCGGCGCGCGGGTGACGCTCTGGACGTTCGCCGCGATGGGCGCGGGCGTGCTGCTGACGTGGGCGGCCGCGGCGGGCGGCGGGTTCTGGGCGTTCTTCCTGGCCTTCCAGCTGCTGTTCGTGACCTCGGGCATCGGCAACGGCTCGACGTACCGCATGATCCCGGCCATCTTCCAGGCGAAGGCGCGCGCCGAGCGCGGCGACGGCGAGCAGGCCCTCGTGTACGGCAAGCGCCAGGCCTCGGCCGCGATCGGCATCATCTCCGCGGTCGGGGCCTTCGGCGGCTTCCTCATCAACCGGGGCTTCGGCATGTCGTTCGCCCAGACCGGCAGCCCCGCGGCGGCCTTCCTGGCCTTCGCCCTCTTCTACGCCGCCTGCACCGCGCTGACCTGGTGGTGCTACCTGCGCACGCTCGGCGCGGCCCGCCTGCCCAGCCTCGCCCACGCCCGCGTGTGAGTCTCACACGCGCGGTGAGGCGCTGTTAGCACAGCAGTAACAGAAGGGACCCAGGGGTGAAACCACCCGAAAGCACGATCGAACCCGTGACCTCACCCCCCGACGGCGCGTCCGTGAAGACGCACTGCCCCTACTGCGCGCTGCAGTGCGGCATGACCGTCACCGCGCGCGGCGGCGAGGTCGCGATCGCCCCCAGAACCGACATCCCGGCCAACGGGCACGGGGGCGGGGCGCTGTGCCAGAAGGGCTGGACCGCCGGCGACCTGCTCCGGCCGGGTGCCCGGCTCACCACCCCCCTCCTGTACGGCGAGCCCGCCACCTGGGAGAAGGCCCTGGACCACGTGTCCAGGCGCCTGGCCGCGATCCGCGCGGAGCACGGCCCCGACGGCGTGGCGGTCTTCGGCGGCGGCGGGCTCACCAACGAGAGCGCCTACCACCTGGGCAAGCTGGCCCGCGTGGCCCTCGGCACCAGCCAGATCGACTACAACGGCCGCTTCTGCATGTCCTCGGCGGCGGCCGCGGCCAACAGGGCGTTCGGGCTGGACCGGGGCCTGCCGTTTCCGCTGACCGACCTGGCCGGGGCCGACGTCGTCCTGCTGGCCGGGGCGAACGTCGCCGAGACCATGCCGCCGCTCGTGCGCCACCTGGGCGGGCCGCGGCTGATCGTGGTGGACCCGCGGCTGACGCCCACCGCCAAGCTGGCGGCGCTGCATCTGCAGCCGGCGCCGGGCACCGATCTGGCGCTGGCGCTCGGGCTGCTGCACCTGCTGATCGCCGAGGGCGGGGTGGACGCGGCGTACGTGGCGGCGCGGACCTCGGGGTTCGCGGCGGTGCGGACGTCGGTGGCCTCCTGGTGGCCGGAGCGGGTGGAGCGGATCACCGGGGTGCCGGTGGCTCGGATGCGCTCGGCCGTACACATGCTGAAAAATGCGGATAACGCGTACATTCTCACCGGGCGTGGCGCCGAGCAGCACGCCAAGGGGACCGACACCGTCTCCGCCTTCGTCAACCTGGCCCTCGCGCTCGGCCTGCCCGGCACCCCCGGCAGCGGCTACGGCTGCCTGACCGGCCAGGGCAACGGGCAGGGCGGCCGCGAGCACGGGCAGAAGGCCGACCAGCTGCCCGGCTACCGCAGGATCGACGATCCGGCGGCGCGCGCCCACGTGGCGGCGGTCTGGGGCGTCGAGCCGTCGGCGCTGCCCGGACCCGGCCGCTCCGCCCAGGAACTCCTGGACGTGCTCGGCACCGCCGAAGGGCCCAGGGCGCTGCTGCTGTTCGGCTCCAACCCGGTCGTGTCCGCGCCGCGCTCCGGCACGCTCGCCGACCGGCTGCGCCGCCTCGGCCTGCTGGTCGTCGCCGACGTGGTGCTGTCGGAGACGGCCGCGCTGGCCGACGTCGTCCTGCCCGCCGCCCAGTGGGCGGAACAGGACGGCACCATGACCAACCTCGAAGGCCGCGTGCTGCTGCGGCGGCGCGCGTTCCCGCCGCCCGGCGAGGTCAGGACCGACCTGGAGATCATCCAGGGCATCGCGGCCGGGCTCGGCCACACCTGGACGGCCAGCCCGCCCGCCGTCTTCGACGAGCTGCGCCGCGCCAGCGCGGGCGGCGTCGCCGACTACGCCGGCATCACCTACGACCGGATCGCCGCCGAGACCGGCGTGTTCTGGCCCTGCCCCGCCGAGGACCACCCCGGCACGCCCCGCCCCTTCCTCGACCGCTTCGCCACCCCCGACGGCCGCGCCCGCTTCACCCCGGTCGAGCACCGCCCGCCCGCCGAGGAACCCGACGACGACTACCCGGTGCACCTGACCACCGGCCGGGTCCTGGCCCAGTACCAGAGCGGCGCCCAGACGCGCCGCGTCGCCGCCCTGGTCGAGGCGGCCCCGGAACCGTTCGTCGAACTCCACCCCGACCTGGCCGCACAACTCGGCATCGGCGCCGGCGACCTGGTCCGCGTGCACAGCCGCCGCGGCAGCGCGGAGGCCGTCGCCAGGATCACCTCCGCGATCCGGCGCGACACCGTGTTCATGCCGTTCCACTGGGAGGGCGCCAACCGCCTCACCAACCCCGCGCTCGACCCGGCCTCGCGGATGCCGGAGTTCAAGGTGTGCGCCGTGAAATTGGAGAAGGTGGCATGAGACTCGTCGTCATCGGCAACGGCATGGCCGGCTCGCGCCTGGTCAGCGAGGTACGGGCGCGCGACCCGCGGGTCAGGGTCACCGTCTTCGGCGCCGAGCCGTGGCAGCCCTACAACCGGGTGCTGCTGTCCAACGTCCTGGCCGGGAGCTCGGGGCCCGACCAGGTACGCCTGCTGGACGCCGCCTGGTACGCCGAGCACGGCGTCCAGGCGGTCCTCGGCGCCGAGGTCGTCCAGATCGACCGCGACACCCAGGCGGTCATCACCCGGGACGGGCGGCGGGAGCCGTACGACGTGCTGGTCCTGGCCACCGGCAGCGAGGCGGTCGTGCCGCCCATCCCGGGGGTGGCGCGGGCGGTGCCGTTCCGCACGCTCGGGGACTGTGAGCGCATCGTGGCCGCGGCCGCGCACGCCCGGCGCGCCGTCGTCGTGGGCGGCGGGCTGCTCGGCGTGGAGGCCGCGCGCGGCCTGGCCGGGCGCGGCCTGCCCGTCACGCTCCTGCACCTGGCCGGACACCTCATGGAACGCCAGCTCGACGCCGAGGCCGGGCTCATGCTCGGCGAGACGCTGGGCGAGCTCGGCGTCGAGACCCGCACCGGCGTCACCGTCACCGCCATCACCGATTCCGGCGTCCACCTGGGCGCGGGACCGGCGGAGGAGCTGGTGGAGGCCGACCTCGTGGTGCTCGCCTGCGGCGTGCGTCCGCTCACCGGACTCGCCGCGCAGGCCGGTCTGGAGGTACGGCGGGCCGTCGTCGTGGACGACGAGCTGCGCACCGACGACCCGTCGATCTTCGCCGTCGGCGAGTGCGCCGAGCACGACGGCACCGTCTACGGCCTGGTCGCCCCCGCCTGGGAGCAGGCCGCGGTCGCCGCCGACGTCATCACCGGCGGCAAGGCGCGCTACCGGGGCTCGCGCCTGGTCACCCGCCTCAAGGCGCGCAGCGTCGAGCTGGCCGCCATGGGCGAGACGCACCTGGAGGAGGACCAGGCCGAGGTGGTCAGGTTCAGCCATCGCGCCCGCGGTACGTACCGCAAGCTCGTCATCCGCGACGGCCGCCTGGTCGGCGCGATCCTGCTGGGGGAGAGCGACGCGGTCGGCACCCTCACCCAGCTGTACGACCGCGGCGGACCGCTGCCCGGCGACCGCGCGGGGCTGCTGTTCCCCGGCCTGCCGGGCGCCGGGGCGGTGGCCGACAGCCCCGTCCGGATGCCGGACGCCGCCAAGGTCTGCCATTGCAACAACGTCACGAAGGGCCAGATCCGCGCCTGCTGGGAGGCGGGCGCCCGGGACCTGGCCGCGGTCAGCGCGGCCACCAGGGCCACGACCGGCTGCGGCACCTGCCGCGACGCGGTCGAGGGCATCGTGGACTGGCTGTGCGAGCAGGAAGGGGTGAACGCATGATCAGGCTCGTGGTCGTCGGCTACGGCCCCGCCGCCCAGCGGCTGCTGGAGTCGCTGGCCGAGCGCGGATACGACGGGCGGATCACGGTGCTGGGGGAGGAGCCGCTGCCCGCCTACGACCGGGTGGCGCTGACCTCCTACCTGAAGGGCACGAGCGCCGCCGACCTCACCTACACCCCGCCCCCCGGCGTCGTCACCCGGCTGAGCTCCCGCGTCACCGCCGTCGACCGCGCGGCCCGCACCGTGACCACCGCCGACGGACACGTCGAGCCCTACGACGTCCTGGTGCTGGCCACCGGCTCGGCCCCGTTCGTGCCCCCGGTGCCGGGCGCCGGTGACGCCCTGGTCTACCGCACGATCGCCGACCTGGACGCCATCAGTGCCGCCGCCGCGAAAGCACGGGCGTCCGGCCGCGACTCGGGGGTCGTGGTGGGCGGCGGGCTCCTGGGCCTGGAGGCCGCCGACGCGCTCCAAGGCCTCGGGCTGCGCACCCACATCGTCGAACTGGCCCCCTGGCTGATGCCGCGCCAGGTGGACGAGGGCGGCGGCGCCGTGCTCAAGAGCCACATCGAGGCGCTCGGCATCGGCGTGCGCCCCGGCGTGTCGCTGGAGCGGATCGAACCGGGCCGCGTCCTGCTGAGCGGCGGCGAGGAACTGCCGGCCGCCGTCGTGGTGGTCTCCGCCGGCGTACGGCCCCGCGACGAGCTGGCCAGGGCCTGCGGGCTGGAGGTCGGCCAACGGGGCGGCATCGTCGTCGACGACGGCATGCGCACCTCCGATCCCGCCGTCTACGCCGTGGGGGAGTGCGCCCTGGCCGGTGGGCAGGTGTACGGGCTGGTCGGACCGTGCAACACGATGGCCGAGGTGGCCGCCGACCGGATCACCGGGGGCCGCTCGGTCTTCGGCGGCGCCGACCTGTCGACCAAGCTGAAGCTGCTCGGCGTCGAGGTGGCGCAGTTCGGGGCGATGGAGGGGGCGCTTGACGTCACCTACATGGACCCGGTCGCCGGGGTCTACAAGCGGCTGTTCGTCTCCGACGACGCCTCGACGCTGCTGGGCGGCATCTGTGTGGGGGACGCGGCGCCGTACTCCGCGCTGCGGCCCTTCGTCGGAAAGGCGCTGCCCGCGGCGCCGTCGGACCTGCTGTTCAGCGGCGGCGGCCTCGCCCTCGACCTGCCCGACGACGCGCAGGTGTGCTCGTGCAACAACGTCAGCGCCGGACGGGTGCGCACCGCGATCGGGGACGGCGCGGCCGACGTGCCCGCGCTCAAGGAGTGCACCCGCGCGGGCAGTTCGTGCGGCTCGTGCCTGCCCATGCTGAAGCGGCTGCTGGAGAAGTCCGGCGTCGAGCTGCCCAAGGCGTTGTGCGAGCACTTCGCCCACAGCCGCGCCGAGCTGTACGACATCGTGCGGGTCCGCGGGATCACCACGTTCTCCGAGCTCATCGCCGCGCACGGCACCGGCAGGGGCTGCGACGTGTGCAAGCCGACCGTCGCCTCGATCCTGGCCTCCCTGCACAGCGGGCACGTGCTGGAGGGCGAGCGGGCGGCCCTGCAGGACACCAACGACCACTTTCTGGCCAACATCCAGAAGAACGGCACCTACTCCGTCGTCCCGCGGGTGCCCGGCGGCGAGATCACGCCCGACAAGCTCATCGTCATCGGCGAGGTGGCGCGCGACTACGGCCTCTACACCAAGATCACCGGCGGGCAGCGGATCGACCTGTTCGGCGCCCGGGTGGAGCAGCTGCCGGGCATCTGGCGGCGGCTGGTGGACGCCGGGTTCGAGTCCGGCCACGCCTACGGCAAGGCGCTGCGGACGGTGAAGTCCTGCGTGGGCTCGGCCTGGTGCCGGTACGGCGTACAGGACTCCGTTGGCCTGGCCATCGCGCTCGAACTGCGCTACCGGGGCCTGCGCGCCCCGCACAAGCTGAAGTCGGCCGTGTCCGGGTGCGCCCGCGAATGCGCCGAGGCCCGATCCAAGGACTTCGGCGTCATCGCCACCGAAAGCGGCTGGAACCTCTACGTCGGCGGCAACGGCGGCTTCACCCCGCGCCACGCCGACCTGCTGGCCGCCGACCTGAGCACCGCCGAACTGGTGCGGACCATCGACCGCTTCCTGATGTTCTACATCCGCACCGCCGACCGGCTCCAGCGCACCGCCGCCTGGCTCGAAGCGCTGGAGGGCGGCCTTGGCTACCTGCGCGAGGTCGTCGTCGAGGACTCGCTGGGCATCTGCGCCGACCTGGACGCGCGGATGGCGCGGCACGTGGCCGGATACGAGGACGAGTGGCGGGCCACGCTGGAGGACCCCGGCAAGCTCGCCCGCTTCGTCAGCTTCGTCAACGCCCCCGGCACGCCCGACCCGTCCATCTCCTTCGAGACGGTGCGCGAGCAGATCCAGCCCGTTCTGATCCCCTTGGAGGTCGTGGGATGACCACGCTGCTACACGATGTGTGGACCACCGTCTGCCGCTACACCGACCTGCTGCCGGAGCGCGGCGTCTGCGCGCTGGTGAACGGCCGCCAGATCGCCGTGTTCCGCGACTTCGGCGGCCGGGTGTACGCCGTCGGCAACCGGGACCCGTTCAGCGGCGCCTACATCCTGTCCCGCGGCATCGTCGGCACCAGGGGCGGCGAGCCCACGGTGGCCTCGCCCATGCACAAACAGGTGTTCTCGCTGGCCAGCGGTGAATGCCTGGACGGAGGCGGCGCGGCGATCCCCGTCCATCCCGTCCGGCTGCGGGACGGGCACGTCGAGGTGCGGGCATGACCGGCCGGACCGTGCCGGAGACGGCGCCCGACTCACTGGCCGGGTTCACCGTGGGCGTGACCGCCACCCGGCGGCGCGAGGAGTTCGGCGCGCTGCTGCAACGGCGCGGCGCCCGCGTGGTCAGCGCGCCCGCCATCCGCCTGGTCCCCCTGGAACAGGACGGCGACCTGCTGGACGCCACCCGCCTGGCCCTCGCCGCGCCCATCGACGACGTCGTCATCACCACCGGGGTGGGCTTTCGCGGCTGGATGGCCGCCGCCGAGGGCTGGGGGCTCTCCGGCGAGCTGGCCGAACGCCTCACCGGGGCCCGCCTGCTCACCCGCGGCCCCAAAGCCAGGGGAGCGGTGCGCGCCGCCGGGCTCAGCGACCACTGGACCCCGGCCACCGAGTCCTGCGACGAGGTCAAGGAGTACCTGCTGGCGCAGGATCTGGGCGGGCGGCGCATCGCCGTACAACTGCACGGCGAGCCCCTGGCCGGATTCGTGGCCGACCTGCGGCGCGCGGGCGCCGAGGTGATCGAGGTGCCCGTCTACCGCTGGCTGCCCTACCGCGACACCTCGCCGCTGCGCCGCCTGGTCAACCAGGCCGTCACCGGCGCCGTGGACGCCGTCGCCTTCACCAGCGCCCCCGCCGTCCTCGCCATGCTCCGCGAGGCCCGCGCCCGCGGCCAGGAGGAGGCGCTGCTGGGGGCGTTCTCCGGCGGCGTCGTGGCGGCCTGCGTGGGCCCGGTCACCGCACACCCGCTGGTCGAGCGCGGCGTGCCGACCCTGCAGCCGGAACGCTCCCGCCTCGGCGCGCTCGCGCGGGCGCTGGCCAGGCATCTGCCCGAGTTCGGCGTCGCGCGCGTCACCGCGGGCGGGCACCGGCTGGAGATCCGCGGCCACGCCGTCGTCGTGGACGGCGAACTGCGGCCCCTGCCGCCCGCGCCCATGGCCGTGCTCAAGCGCCTGGCCGACAAGCCGGGACACGTCGTGGCCCGCGCGGAACTGCGCCTGGTCCTGCCCGGAAGCCCCGCCCGCGAGTCGGCCGAGCACGCCGTCGAGATGGCCATCACCCGCCTGCGCCGCGCCCTGGGCCCGCCCGGGATCGTGGAGACCGTCGTCAAGCGCGGCTACCGCCTGGCCGTCCGGTGACGCTGGTCCTGGCCGCGCACGGAACCCGCGACGCCCGCGGCGAGGCCGTCCTGCGCGACCTGGCCGAAGCGGTCCGCGCCCGCCGCCCCGGCCACCGCGTGCACCTGGCCTACCTGGAGATCAGCCGCCCACTGCTGTCCGGCGAGCTCCCCGGCCTGCCCGGCCCGGTGACGATCGTCCCGCTCCTGCTGGCCGGCGGCTACCACGCCCACGTCGACCTGCCCGAGATCGTCTCCCGCACCCGCCCCGGCGTTCGCCTGGCCCGCCCGCTCGGCCCCCACCCGCTGCTGTCGCGGGCCCTGGCCCGCCGCCTCACCGAGGCCGGGCTGCGCCCTGACGACGCGGTGGTGCTCGCCGCCGCCGGCTCCTCCGACCCAGCGGCCCTGGCCGATGTGCGCGCTCAGGCCCGCCTGCTGTCGGTACGGCTGGGCCGCCCGGTCACCGCCGCCTTCGCCGCGTCGGGCACCCCCGCCCTGCCTCGGGAGTGGGGCCGCAGGACGGCGCTCGCCTCCTACCTGCTGGCCCCCGGCTTCTTCCACACCCGCCTGCGGCGGTCCGGCGCCGCCCTGGTCAGCGCCCCGATCGGCGCCGACCCGGGCCTGGCCGCGCTGATCTGGCGGCGCTTCGACGAGGTTCAGCGGGCCAGGAAGTGCCAGCCCAGCCACCACCACGACAGGATGACCAGCACCCGGCCCGCCGGATGACGCATCACCCAGGCGAAGCAGTCGCCCGCCGTCGGCGTCGTGGACCCGGGCAGTCGCGCGACCACCTCGAGCACCAGCATGGCCACCGCCGCCACCACATAGCCGAAGACCGTGATCTCCCACGTCATCGCCGCACCAGCCCCCATCCGACCACCAGCCACGCCACCCAGAACAAGCCCCGCCAGTCCGGCGACAGCAGCACGGGATCCAGCAGGTCGCTGACCGTCGGCTGCCCGGGATCGTCACCCGCCAGCAGGGCCCACACCTCCCACACGCCGAACGCCGCGAACAGCGCCACCCACACCTGCCAGCCCGGCGCGGACAGCCGCCGCGGCGCCTCCCGGCGCGGCAGCCCTGGCCACAGCGCCGCCACCAGCGCGACCACTCCGACCACGCCCACGACCGCGTACGTGAGCCCGCCGAACGACGGCAGCCGCCCGCCGCCGGCCCAGGCGGTCGCCAGCACCGCCCCGCCGAGCACCCAGCTCAGTGGGCGGCGCCGGTGCGCCCGCAGCTCGGGTTCACCCGTTTCCATATGGCTCTCCATGGCTCTCCTCGGGGGTTCGCGGACAACAAAGAGGGTACGGCGACGCTCCGCCGTACCCTCAAAACCGATTCTGGGCTATTTACCCGGATTCAAGCCGAAGCTCGCGAACGATCTCCTCCGCGCTCACGTCCCGCGTGGGCCCGGAATAGGCTCCGAAGAACATCTCGTTGTAGGCGTGCCTGAAGCATCCCGCCAGCAGGAGGCGGGCGCTGGCATCGGGATCCGCCGCGGCGGTCACCCGGCCGATCCGCTGCTCGGCGCCGAGGTAGGCGGCCAGCGGCGCGATCTCGGCCAGTGGCCCGAGGCCGTTGTCGCGGATCGCCTCGCGGAAGCGGACCGTCACGCTGGGCGAGGTGAAGGCGGGCAGCGCCGCCGACTGGATCTCGGCGTAGTAGTCGATCCCGGCCCGTGCGATGGGCAGCAGGTTGTCGTTGACGCGGCCCTTGCCGACCAGGTGCGAGAGGTCGTGCAGGATGCGCAGCCACAGGGGCAGGCGATCCTGGAGCAGGGCGAGGAAGTGGTCCACGGGCCCGCCGGTGCGGTCCTCGCGGAGCGAGACGGCCATCTCGAGTACACGCCGCCTGGTGTCCTGACTTCTTTGGTGCGGATCTAGGTGGGGAGTCGCCATGGTTGGCCTAACGTGCGCAGTCACATGGGTAGGTTCGACGTGGCACCCGGCGATTTCGCCGTTGTTATGGAGCCGTGTTTCTCCTGGTTATGCAATTGTTGCCGGCTGGTGTTCCAACTGTGTACAAATGGCGCGAGTCACTGATTATTACCTGAAACCCGGGAGAAATATGGCAACAATGACCTGAGAATCAGCTGTCAGTATCGCGGTCGCGGCGCCGCAGATAGCGCTCGAACTCCGCCGCGATGGCATCGCCGCTGGCCTCGGGCAGCTCCGCGGCGTCCTTGCGCTCCTCCAGCTCCTTGACGTACTCGGCCACCTCGCTGTCCTGCGAGGCCAGCTCGTCCACGCCGTGCTCCCACGCGCGCGCCTCCTCGTCGAGCTCGCCGAGCGGCATGGAGATCTCCAGCACGTCCTCCAGGCGGCGCAGCAGCGCCAGCGTCGCCTTCGGGTTGGGCGGCTGGGCGACGTAGTGGGGCACCGAGGCCCACAGGGAGATCGCGCTCAGCCCGCCCAGCGCGAAGGCGTGCTGCAGCACCCCCACGATGCCCGTCGGGCCCTCGTAGCGGCTGAGCTCCAGGTTGAGCGAGCGCGCCAGCCCCTCGTCGGAGGCGGTGCCCAGGATCGGCACCGGGCGGGTGTGCGGCGAGTCGTTGAGCAGCGCGCCCAGCATGACCGTCGTCTCGATGCCCAGCTCGCGGCAGACCTCGATGATCTCCTCGCAGAACGACTTCCAGCGCATGTTCGGCTCGATGCCGCGCAGCAGCACCACGTCACGCTCGGACCCCGGCGGCCTGGCCAGCGAGAACCGCGTCGTCGGCCACACGATACGGCGCTCGGCCCCGTCGGTCAGCTCCACCACCGGCCTGGTCACCTGGAAGTCGTAATAGTCTTCAGGATCGAGCTCGGTCAGCGGCTCCGCCTTCCAGGCGCTCTCCAGGTGGCTGATGACACCGCTGGAGGCCTCGCCCGCGTCGTTCCACCCCTCGAACGCGGCGATCAGCACCGGGTCGACGAGCTCGGGGAACCTTTCGAGCTCGATCACGTGTCGCCTCCTCCTTCGGCTGGCATTCGACTAAGCCTATGCGCTGAGGGGGGTCTCGCGTCACTGATCTCGTTGCGCCACGGGCGTACTGCCTGGTACGGGCGTCACCGCCCCGACGTGGTCCGCACGATGAGCACGTCGCACCCGGCCCGGTGCGAGACGCCGGAGGGCACCGATCCCAGCAGCCTCCCGGCCAGCGAGTTCAGCCCCCTGTTGCCCACGACGAGCAGCTCGGCCCGGTACTCGCCGGCCAGCCGGACCAGCACGTCCACGGCCTCGCCCTCCTCGGCGGCCAGCACGACCTCCCCGGCCCCCGCGGCCACCGCGCTCTCGCGCGCCGCCCGCAGCGTGTCCTCGGCCGGAGTCGACCCGCTCACCTTGTACGCCAGCTCGCCCAGCCGGTCGGCCGCCGGGGCCCGCTCGCTCTCGCGCATCGGCAGGTAGGCGCAGGCCACCACCAGCCGGGCGCGGGTCGCCGCGGCCAGTTCCGCGGCGGCGGTGACGGCGCGCAGGGAGGAGGAGGAACCGTCGGTCCCGACGAGAATGGTCTGATAACGCACAGCGCCTCCTATTGGACGCTTTATTGAATATCTTCCCCGGCACCATAGCGCCTCGATCGCAGCCGATAAGCTGGGGCCCATGAGCAACTCCCCATCCTTCCGCGAAGTACTGTCCCAGCGCGTAATGGTCGCCGACGGGGCCATGGGGACGATGCTGCAGGCAGCCGATCCCACGCTCGAGGACTTCCTGGACCTCGAAGGGTGCAACGAGGTCCTCAACGTCACCCGGCCCGACATCGTGCAGAGCGTGCACGACGCCTACTTCGAGGTGGGCGTCGACTGCGTGGAGACCAACACCTTCGGCGCGAACCTCGCGGCGCTGGGCGAGTACGACATCCCCGAGCGCGTCTTCGAGTACTCGGAGGCCGGGGCGCGCATCGCGCGCGAGCGCGCCGACCACTGGTCCACGCCCGACCACCCGCGCTTCGTCCTCGGCTCCATGGGGCCGGGCACCAAGCTGCCCACGCTGGGGCACCTGCCGTACGAGAAGCTGCGCGACGCCTACATGGACAACGCGGCCGGCCTGATCTCCGGCGGCGCCGACGCCCTCATCATCGAGACCTGCCAGGACCTCCTCCAGGTCAAGGCGGCCGTCATCGGCGCCAAGCGCGCCGTGGCCGACTCCGGGCGCGACGTGCCGGTCATCGCCCAGGTCACCATCGAGACCAACGGCGCCATGCTGCTCGGCTCCGAGATCGGCGCGGCGCTCACCGCGATCGAACCCCTCGGCGTCGACGTCATCGGCCTCAACTGCGCCACCGGCCCGGCCGAGATGAGCGAGCACCTGCGCTACCTCGCCCGCCACTCGCGTACCAGGCTGTCGTGCATGCCCAACGCGGGCCTGCCCGTGCTCACCTCCGACGGCGCCTACTACCCGCTCAGCGCCGAAGAGCTGTCCGACGCGCACGAGACCTTCACCCGCGACTACGGCCTGTCCCTGGTCGGCGGCTGCTGCGGCACCACCCCCGAGCACCTGCGCCAGGTCGTCGACCGCGTGCGCGGGCGCGAGGTGGTCAACCGCCGCCCCCACCCCGAGCCCGGCGCCTCCTCGCTCTACCAGACGGTCCCCTTCCGCCAGGACACCAGCTACCTGGCCATCGGCGAGCGCTGCAACACCAACGGCTCCAAGGCCTTCCGCGAGGCGATGCTCGAAGGCCGCTGGGACGACTGCGTCGAGACCGCCCGCGACCAGGCCCGCGGCGGCGCCCACATGCTCGACCTGTGCGTCGACTACGTCGGCCGCGACGGCGTGGCCGACATGAAGGAACTGGCCTTCCGCTTCGCCACCGCCTCCACGCTGCCGATCATGCTCGACTCCACCGAGCCCGAGGTCCTGCGGGCCGGCCTGGAGATGCTGGGCGGGCGCGCCGCCGTCAACTCCGTCAACTACGAGGACGGCGACGGCCCCGACTCCCGCTTCCAGAAGATCATGCGGCTGGTCGATGAGCACGGCTCCGCCGTCGTCGCCCTGACCATCGACGAGGAGGGCCAGGCCCGCACCGCCGAGTGGAAGGTGCGCGTCGCCAGCCGCCTCATCGACGACCTGACCGGCAACTGGGGCATGCGCGTCGAGGACATCATCGTCGACTGCCTGACCTTCCCCATCGCCACCGGCCAGGAGGAGACCCGCCGCGACGGCGTCGAGACCATCGAGGCCATCCGCGAGCTCAAGCGGCGCTACCCGGGCGTGCAGACGACGCTGGGCCTGTCGAACATCTCCTTCGGCCTCAACCCGGCCGCCCGCATCGTGCTCAACTCGGTCTTCCTCAACGAGTGCGTCAACGCCGGCCTCGACTCGGCCATCGTGCACGCCTCCAAGATCCTGCCGATGGCCCGTATCCCCGACGAGCAGCGCGAAGTCGCCCTCGACATGGTCTACGACCGCCGCCGCGAGGGCTACGACCCGCTGCAGCGCTACATGGACCTGTTCGAAGGCGTCGACGCCGCCGCGATGCGCCAGAGCAAGTCGGCCGAGCTCGCCGCCATGCCGCTGGGGGAGCGGCTCAAGCACCGCATCATCGACGGCGAGAAGAAGGGCCTGGAGGCCGACCTCGACGAGGCCCTCACCCAGCGCCCCGCCCTGGAGATCATCAACGACACGCTGCTCGACGGGATGAAGACCGTCGGCGAGCTGTTCGGCTCCGGGCAGATGCAGCTGCCGTTCGTGCTGCAGTCGGCGGAGGTCATGAAGACCGCCGTCGCCCACCTCGAACCCCACATGGAGAAGGTCGAGGGCGAGACCAAGGGCCGCATCGTGCTGGCCACCGTCAAGGGCGACGTCCACGACATCGGCAAGAACCTCGTCGACATCATCCTGTCCAACAACGGCTACGAGGTCGTCAACCTCGGCATCAAGCAGCCGGTCAGCGCCATCCTGGAGGCCGCCGACGAGCAGAAGGCCGACGTCATCGGCATGTCCGGCCTGCTGGTCAAGTCGACCGTCATCATGAAGGAGAACCTCGAGGAGATGAACTCCCGCGGCATCTCCGAGCGCTACCCGGTGCTGCTCGGCGGCGCCGCCCTCACCCGCGCCTACGTCGAGCAGGACCTCGCCGAGCTCTTCCAGGGCGAGGTCCGCTACGCGCGCGACGCCTTCGAGGGCCTGCGCCTCATGGACTCCTTCATGGCCGTCAAGCGCGGCGTCGAGGGCGCCACGCTGCCGCCGCTGCGCGAGCGCCGCGTCAAGTCCGGCGCCACCCTGGTCCGCACGCCCGTGGAGGCGCTGCCCGCCCGCTCCGACGTGGCCGCCGACAACCCGCTGCCGCGCTCGCCGTTCACCGGCGACCGCATCGTCAAGGGCATCTCGCTCGCCGAGTACTCCGCCTTCCTGGACGAGCGCGCGCTCTTCCTCGGCCAGTGGGGACTCAAGCCCACCCGCGGCGGCGACGGACCCGGCTACGAGGAACTCGTCGAGACCGAGGGCCGCCCGAGGCTGCGCATGTGGCTCGACCGCATGCAGACCGAGGGCCTGCTGGAGGCGGCGGTCGTCTACGGCTACTTCCCGTGCGTGAGCGACGGCGACTCGCTCATCATCCTCGACGACGCCGGAAACGAGCGCACCCGCTTCACCTTCCCGCGCCAGCGCCGCGACCGGCACCTGTGCCTGTCGGACTTCTTCCGCTCCAAGGACTCGGGCGAGGTCGACATGGTCGGCTTCCAGGTGGCCACGATGGGCGGCAAGATCTCCGAAGCCACCGCCGAACTGTTCGCCAAGGACGCCTACCGCGACTACCTCGAACTCCACGGCCTGTCCGTCCAGCTCACCGAGGCGCTGGCCGAGTACTGGCACGCCCGCGTCCGCTCCGAGTGGGGCATCGGGGGCGAGGAGTCGCTGGACGACATGCTCAAGGTCAACATCCAGGGCTGCCGCTACTCCTTCGGCTACCCCGCCTGCCCCAACCTCGAGGACCAGGTCCAGCTCTTCCAGCTTCTGGACCCGGAGCGCATCGGGGTGACCTTGTCGGAGGAGTTCCAGCTCCACCCCGAACAGGCCACCAGCGCCCTCGTCGCCCACCACCCGGAGGCGAAGTACTTCAACGTGTAGGTCTCTTCAGCTCGCCGTCCCCCGGTTCGGGCGGGCCGTGCGGCCTGTTTGTTCTCCGTGACGGCCGGTTTTCGTAACGGTCTGATGTCCGTGACGGCAAGTTTTCCGTTACGGCAAGCCGAGCGGGCCACCGCCCGCCGTCGCGGGCGGGCCACGCGGTCCGTGCGCCCGGCAGCCGGACACACGCCCCGCCGCGACAAGGCACGCCTGGCCACCCACCGTGGTCACCGGCCTGACCATGAATGTTGGTCCGATGCCTTGGCGAGCTTCCCGCCCGGCCTGGCTCCTCGGGTCCAGGACGGCACCCCACGAGCTCTGGGCGTCCCCACCGAGGGTTCTGGCCGGGGCTTCAGGGTTGGGAGGGTGCGGGGTTGGGTTTTGGGGCCCGCTGGGAACGTGCTATCTGGGGAGATAGGTGTTGCCAAGGCTGTTGGGGCGGTTTGTGGGACCCGGTTGTCGGTGAATTCTCGGCGGCTGGGAATGTGGAGGCTCGGGGCGGCTGTTGTTCTCTGCCCCTGGGCAGGGGTGGCAACCGGACGGAACGGGGGATGGATGGACGCGGCGTTCTTCGACATGGACGGGCTTCTGGTCGACACCGAGAAGGTGTGGCTGCTGGTGGAGACCGACTGCATGGCCAGGCTCGGCGGCGAATGGAACCACGAGCACCAGACCCACCTCGTAGGCGGCTCCATGGAGCGCACCGTCGCCTACATGCTGGACGTCTCCGGCTCCTCGGTGCCCCCGCAGACCCTGCGCACCTGGATGATCGACGGCATGGTGGCCCGCCTGGCGGGCGGCGTCGACGTCATGCCCGGCGCCCTGGAACTGCTGGAGGCCCTGCGCGCCGAAGGCGTGCCGGTGGGGCTGGTCACCTCGTCGCTCAAGGAGATCGCCGAAGCCATCCTGGCCTTCGTGGGCCGTGACCGCTTCGACGTCATCATCACCGCCGACGACGTCGAACGCACCAAGCCCGACCCCGAGCCCTACCTGACCGCCGCGGGCCTGCTGGACGTCTCCCCGGCCCGCAGCGTGGTCCTGGAGGACTCCCCGAACGGGGTGGCGGCGGGAACGGCCGCGGGCTGCGCGGTGGTGGCGGTCCCCAGCCTCCTCCCCATAGAACCCGCCCCGGGCCGCCTGGTCGTCTCCTCCCTGGCAGAAGTAACCCCGGCCCACCTACGCGACCTGGTCACCACCCACACCCCGGCCCCCCGCCCCGTCTAGCACGAACGGGCTAGACACCCCACTCGGTCCAGCTCCAACAGCCGGGGCCGCGGCACGAACGGGCGCCGTGGCACGCACGAGACCTGCGGCACGCTCGGGTGAGCGCCGCGGGACTGGCCCACCGGGCTCACCGGGGCGTGTCCCGGCCAGCGCATGCCCGCTGAGCCCCCCGGCGGGGTCGCGCCTCGGGGAGTTGCTCTCCTGGGGAGGCGCTGCCGGGCCTGGGAAGAGCGGTCGGGCCTGGGAGAGAAGCAGGGACGCCTCGGGGTGGATGCGTGACGCTGGGCGCCGGGTAGGGGGCCGCGCCGCGTGTCATGGGGGCGGCGTTACGGCGGGGACCCCGTGGGCCCTCACTGGCGGCGCTTGACGGGCGCCCGCGCACGGCGGTGGGGCGGGGGTGCGGGGGCGGAGCCGTAAAGGAGAGGCGGAAAGACGGCGAAGCCGTCGCAACAACACAAGAGCTCGCCGTCACAACGACACGAGGGCTCGCACTACGGACGGAACAAAGAGAGCGGCGGAACCTCCCCTAGGGGATGGGCCGTTCTTAGGGATGAGGGGGCGGCGCGCGTGCGCGTGCCAGGATGGGTGTAACCGAGAGCTAGGGGATGTGGGCATGTTCAACACCATTTTGTGGCTGCCGGTCTGTGCCGGGGCCACCGGCCTGGGGCTGGTGCTGAGCTTCCTGGCCTGGCGGCGCAGGGGCGCCACCGCCGGGATCCGCGGGGTGGCGTGGTCGCTGCTGCCCATCGCCGCCTACCTGACCGGGGCCCACGCGCTGATCTGGGGGATCGTGGCGTCCGTGGTCGGGTTCGTGACCGGTCTGGTCGCTGGGATCATCAACCCGTTCGTGTGGGCGGGGGTCGGGCTGGCGGGGCTGGCGGTGGTGCTGTTCGTGGTCTCCGGCGTGATGCGCAAGCGCGGCGTCGGCGGGGCCACACCGAAGCCGCCCAAGCAGGCGAAGGTCAAGAGCGGGGTCAAGACGGGCGAGACGCCGGCCGCCCAGGCGGCCACGGCGCCGCAGGCCGTCAATCCGTCGCCCGCCCCCGCCAAGGGGCGGACAAAAGACGATGACTTCTCTGACATCGAGGAGATCCTGAAGCGCCGCGGTATCGGGTGAAATCAGTGCAATGTCACAGTTCCGAGACCCAACCGGAACTGCGTGTAGACAAACACGTCAAGATCAATACGAATGAGTTTCACGAGAATCACAGTTGAGCCACATAGCTGTCTGAGGGACTAGTCAGCGCAGCTCAGCGCATACATTCTGCACCCTGGGGCCGTGACATACGGTCCTGCAATCACGGCGGTCCCTGACCGGGCACCGCCGAACGGACGATGTCGTCTGCAACCCAGGGGGCCAGAAGTCAATGCGCACAACTTCTGGCATTGCGGGTGCGGGCGTGGGAGGGCGCGCATGACCGCACCGCTGGATGTTCCCGAGTCGGCGAAGGAAGCAGTTCCTGAAGCCGTGGTAACGGGCGTGGACCGCAAGGCGATCCAGGGCCGTTCACTGGGGCAGATCGCGTGGTTGCGCCTGAAGCGCGACAAGGTCGCCATGGTCGGCGCCGGCGTCATCATCTTCCTGATCCTGGTCGCCGTCTTCGCTCCGCTGATCGTGAAGTGGTTCGGGCACCCGCCGCTCGAGTTCCACCGCGACATGATCGACCAGGAGACCCAGATCCCCAAGGACCGCTTCGGCGGAATCAGCTGGGACTACCTCTTCGGCGTCGACCCGCAGTGGGGCCGCGACATCTTCAGCCGCGTCGTCTACGGCGCGCGCATCTCGCTGCTCATCGCCTTCCTGGCCACGCTGCTCTCGGTCGGCATCGGCACCATCCTCGGCGTCACGGCCGGCTTCTTCGGCGGCTGGGTCGACACCGTCATCAGCCGCCTCATGGACGTGTTCCTGGCCTTCCCGCTGCTGGTGTTCGCCATCGCCCTGGCCGGTGTGGTGCCCGACACCGCGTTCGGGCTCTCCGGCGACGCGTTGCGCGTCTCCCTGCTGATCTTCATCATCGGCTTCTTCAACTGGCCCTACATCGGGCGTATCGTCCGGGGCCAGACGCTCTCGCTGCGCGAGCGGGAGTTCGTCGACGCCGCCAGGAGCCTGGGGGCGCGCGGGCCGTACATCATCTTCCGTGAGGTCCTGCCCAACCTCGTGGCCCCGATCCTCATCTACTCGACGCTCCTGATTCCGTCGAACATCCTGTTCGAGGCGGCGCTGAGCTTCCTCGGTGTGGGCGTGCGCCCGCCGACCCCGACCTGGGGCGGCATGCTCTCCGACGCGGCGCGCATCTACACCGTCCCGCACTTCGCGATCTTCCCGGGTCTCGCGATCTTCCTCACCGTGCTCGCCTTCAACCTCTTCGGTGACGGCCTGCGCGACGCGCTCGACCCGCGCGGCAACCGATGACCTGCCCGACCACCGCATGACCGACCACCGCAATTTCCTGGCTCCTACCTACAAGGGGTGTAGTAAGAGATGATGAAAAAGCCCGCTCTGGCGAAGGCCGCGCTCGTCGCGGCGCTCGCCATGGGCCTGGCGGCCTGTGGAGGCACCAGCACCCAGACGCCTCCCAAGGCCGGCGAGTCAGGCAAGCCCGCCGTCAAGGAGGAGTTCAACGCCGCGCTGACGGGGGTGTTCAACCCGTCCACGAAGAAGGGCGGCACCCTCAAGCTGGCGAACTCCGGTGACTGGGACTCCCTCGACCCGGCCGACACCTACTACGGCTACTCGTGGAACTTCATCCGGCTGTACGGCCGCGCCCTGATGTTCTTCCCCGGCAAGCCCGGGGCCGAGGGCGCCAAGCCGGTTCCGGACCTGGCCGCGGAGGCCGGCAAGCCGAGCGCCGACTTCAAGACCTGGACCTACACGCTGCGTGACGGCCTGAAGTACGAGGACGGCACCCCGATCGTGGCCAAGGACGTCGCGTACGCGGTGGCCCGCGCCTTCGACAAGGTGACCTTCCCCAACGGCCCCACCTACCTCAACGACATGCTGAACTGGCCCAAGGACTACAAGGGCCCGTACAAGTCGAAGGGCGCCGACTTCAGCTCCGCCGTCGAGGCACCGGACGACAAGACCGTCGTCTTCCACCTCAAGGAGCCCTACTCCGGCTTCGACTACATCGTCCAGATGTCGCCGACGATCCCGGTCCCCGAGGCCAAGGACACCGGCGCGAAGTACCGCGAGCACGTGATCTCCTCCGGTCCGTACATGTTCGAGAAGAACGAGATCGGCAAGGGCTTCACGCTGGTCCGTAACCCGCACTGGAGCGAGGCCGTCGACCCGAACCGTCCGGCCCTGCCGGACAAGTACGAGGTCACGACGAACGTCAACGCCGACGACATGGACAACCGGGTCATCTCCGGTGACCTCCACGTCGCCATCGAGGGCACCGGTGTCCAGCCGGCCGCGCTGAGCAAGGTCCTGCCGGACCCGGCTCTGAAGGCTCGCGCCGACAACATCACCATCCAGCGCCTCTGGTACACCTCGATCAACCCGACGGTGAAGCCGTTCGACAACAAGGACTGCCGGATCGCCGTGCAGTACGCGATGGACAAGACCGGCTACGTCGCCGCCTACGGCGGCTCGACCGGTGGCGAGATCGCGACCAACCTGCTGCCGCCGACGATCCCCGGCGCCCAGAAGATCGACCTCTACCCCTCTCCCGAGGGCAAGGGCGACATCGCCAAGGCCAAGGAGCACCTGACCAAGTGCGGTCAGCCGAACGGCTTCGAGACCTCCGTCTCCTACCGCGCCGAGCGGCCCAAGGAGAAGGCGACCGCCGAGGCGATCAAGGACTCGCTGGCCCGGGCCGGCATCAACGTCACGATCAAGCCGTACCCGCTGAAGGACTACTTCTCCAGCTTCGCCGGCAGGCCGTCCTTCGTCGTGAAGGAGAACCTGGGCCTGGTCGTCAACGGCTGGGGCTCCGACTGGCCTGACGGCTACGGCTTCCTGCAGCAGATCACCGACAGCCGCGTCATCCGTGAGGGTGGCGGCTCGTCCAACACCTCGGTCCGCATCCCCGACGTGGACGCCATGCTCGACAAGGCGCGCGTCGAGGCCGACGTCGCCAAGCGCGAGCCGATGTGGGCGGAGATCGACAAGCGGGTCATGGAAGAGTCCGTCATCATGCCGGGCATCTGGGCCAAGTCGCTGCTCGTCCGCGGCAAGGGCGTGACCAACGTCCTCATCTCCGACGGTCAGCAGATGTACGACTACGTCGCGATGGGCGTCGAGTAGGTCCTCTTCCCGCAGTCAACGAGTAGTTAAAGGCAGGTGAAGGCCACAGGTGGCCGCCGGGAGCGATCCTCCCGGCGGCCACCGGGCCGGGCACTGTGGTCACATACATCATCAGGCGTCTGATCGGCGCAGTGGTCATGCTCGGAATCGTCAGCATGGTCACCTTCGCGATCTTCTTCCTCGTGCCGCAACTCGCCGGCGCCACCCCCGAGGGCATGGCCAGCCGCTACGTCGGCCGCACCGCCACCGGGGAGACCGCCAAGCTCGCGGCGGAACGGCTCGGGTTCAACGACCCGCTGGTCGTCCAGTACGGGAGGTACGTCAAGGGCATCGTCGCCGGGGCGGAGTACGACTACGGCGCCGGTGTCGAGCAGTGCCCGCCGCCCTGCCTGGGTTACTCGTTCATCACGCAGCAGCCGGTGTTCCCCGACCTGATGAACCGGCTCCCGGTCACGCTGTCGCTAGCCCTGGGCGCCGCCGTCCTCTGGGTCGGCCTGGGCGTGGGCATCGGCGTGCTGTCGGCCCTGCGAAGAGGCAGCGTCTTCGACCGGACCGCGATGATCATCGCACTGGCCGGAGTCTCGCTGCCGATCTTCTTCACCGCGCTCATCGCGCTCCAGGTCTTCTCCTACGGAAATCCCTTCGCCTTCGCCGCCCAAGGCGGCACCTACACCACCATCCAGGACTCCCTGCCACTCTGGGCCTACGCGCTGCTCCTGCCGTGGGTGACGCTGGCCTTCCAGTTCGCCGCCGGGTACGCGCGCCTGACCCGGGCCGGAATGCTGGAGACCATGAACGAGGACTACATCCGCACTGCCAGGGCCAAGGGCCTGAAGGAACGCAGAGTGGTCGTCAAACACGGGCTACGCGGGGCGCTGACCCCCATCATCACGATCTTCGGTCTCGACTTCGGCCTGCTCATCGGCGGCGCCGTACTGACGGAGAGCGCCTTTTCCCTCAACGGGCTCGGCAAGTACGCCATCCAGGCCATCACCGACCAGGACCTGCCCAAGGTCATGGGCGTGACCCTGCTGGCCGCCCTCTTCGTGGTCGTCGCCAACCTGATCGTCGACCTGCTCTACGCGGTCGTGGACCCGAGAGTGAGGCTTTCGTGACTTTCCTGGAACTGAAGGACCTCAAGGTCCACTTCCCGACCGACGACGGCCTGGTCAAGTCCGTGGACGGCCTGTCGTTCAGCCTTGAGCGCGGCAAGACGCTCGGCATCGTGGGCGAGTCCGGCTCCGGCAAGTCCGTCACCAGCCTCGGCATCCTCGGCCTGCACAAGGGCGGCCGGGCCAAGATCTCCGGCGAGATCTGGCTCGACGGCGAGGAACTCGTCTCCGCCACGCCCGAGCACGTACGCCGGCTGCGCGGCAAGAAGATGGCGATGATCTTCCAGGATCCGCTGTCGGCCATGCACCCGTACTACACGGTCGGCGACCAGATCATCGAGGCCTACCGCATCCACCACGACGTGTCGAAGTCGGTCGCCCGCAAACACGCCATCGACATGCTCGGCCGCGTCGGCATCCCGACCCCGGGCAAGCGCGTCGACGACTACCCGCACCACTTCTCCGGCGGCATGCGCCAGCGCGCCATGATCGCGATGGCGCTGTCGTGCGACCCGGAACTGCTCATCGCCGACGAGCCGACCACCGCGCTCGACGTGACCGTGCAGGCGCAGATCCTCGACCTCATGCGCGACCTTCAGACGGAGTTCAACTCCGCGCTGATCATCATCACCCACGACCTGGGCGTCGTCGCCGAACTGTCCGACGACATCCTGGTGATGTACGGCGGAAAGTGCATCGAGTACGGCGCCGCCGAAGACATCTTCTACCGTCCCGAGCACCCCTACACATGGGGTCTACTGGGATCGATGCCGCGGCTGGACCGCGAGCGCACCGAACGGCTGCTGCCGATCAAGGGCTCGCCCCCTTCGCTCATCAACGTGCCCGACGGCTGCGCGTTCCACCCGCGCTGCCCCTACGCCGACCGGACCGAGGGCAAGTCCAACACCGAGGTCCCGGCCCTGCTCGAAACCGAGGGCGGGCACATGGTGCGTTGCCACATGGCCAAGGCCGAGCGGCGCGCGCTGTGGGAGAATGAGATCAAGCCAGTGCTGGAGACCCAGTGAGCGAAAACGAGCCGCTGCTGTCCGTTCGGGACCTGCAGAAGCACTTCCCCGTGACCAAGGGCCTGTTCAAGCGGCAGGTCGGCGCGGTCAAGGCCGTCGACGGGATCTCCTTCGACGTCTTCAAGGGTGAGACGCTGGGCCTGGTCGGCGAGTCCGGCTGTGGCAAGTCGACCACCGGCCGCCTCGTCACCCGCCTCCTGGAGCCCACGGGCGGCCAGGTCGTCTTCGAGGGCCAGGACATCACGCACATGCCGCAGGGCCGGCTCCGGCCGCTCCGCCGCGACATGCAGATGATCTTCCAGGACCCGTACTCCTCCCTGAACCCCCGGCACACGGTCGGCGCCATCGTCGGCGCGCCGTTCCGCATCCAGGGGATCAACACCGAGGGCGGCGTCAAGAAGGCGGTCCAGGAGATCCTGGAGCTGGTCGGCCTCAACCCCGAGCACTACAACCGCTACCCGCACGAGTTCTCCGGCGGCCAGCGCCAGCGCATCGGCATCGCCCGCACGCTCGCGCTCAAGCCCAAGCTGATCATCGCCGACGAGCCCGTCTCGGCCCTGGACGTCTCCATCCAGGCCCAGGTCGTCAACCTCCTGGAAGACCTGCAGAACGAGCTCGACCTGACGTACGTGGTCATCGCCCACGACCTGTCGGTGGTCCGCCACATCAGCGACCGGGTCGCGGTCATGTACCTCGGCAAGATCGTCGAGATCGCCGACCGCAAGCGGCTCTACAGCTCGCCCATGCACCCGTACACCAACGCGCTGCTGTCGGCGGTGCCGGTGCCGGACCCGAAGAACCGCAAGGACCGCGAGCGCATCCGGCTGACCGGCGACGTCCCCAGCCCGCTGAACCCGCCGCCCGCGTGCCGCTTCCACACACGCTGCTGGAAGGCGCAGGAGATCTGCAAGACGGTGGAACCACCGCTCGAGGAACTGTCCAGCGGCCACCGCGTCGCCTGCCACTTCCCCGAAAACGCCGTCACCCCCGCGCCGTCTCTGAGCGGCGCGTCCTGACCGCCGATCGCCCCTGAACCGCGCCCCCATCACCTCGGTGGGCGCGGTTCTTTCGCCACGGCGCTTCTGTCACGCGCTTTCTGTCACGGCCGCGCTTTCTGTCACGGCCGTTTTTCCATTACGGCAAGCCATCAAGACGCCCCCCGCCGACATCGGCGCGCGCCCGTGCAAGGTCGCCCGGCAGTCTGACGTGGTTCCGGCCGCAACGGCGATCCGTGCACCGGGCACCGCTGCCCAGCTCGCCACCGCACCCCGCGCCGACCCCCACCGCACGGCTCCTCACCGCGCGGCGCGCCCCTGGCTGTCGCCCGCGCAAAACCCAACGCCCTCAGGTTCGCCCAAGGGGGCGCCCTCAGGCTCACCTCAAGGGTGGGCACCTCAGGCTCACCTCAAGGGTGGGCACCTCAGGCTCGCCCGCGCAAAACCCGGCGCCCTCGGGCTCGCCTCAAGGGGTCGGCCCCGGCTCGTCTCAAGGGGGCGGTTGGCTAGGACAGGGCGCCTGGGGTGATCAGGCCGGTTTCGTAGGCCAGGACCACGGCCTGGACGCGGTCGCGCAGGCCGAGCTTGGTCAGGACGTTGCCCACGTGCGTCTTGACCGTGGTCTCGCTCACCACCAGCTTGGCCGCGATCTCCGCGTTGGACATGCCCTTGGCGATGAGCTTGAGCACCTCCAGCTCCCGCTCCGTCAGCCGGTCCAGCCGCGCCGGGGTGCTCTCCTGGTAGGCGGAGGGCAGCTTGGCGGCGAAGCGGTCCAGCAGGCGCCGCGTCACGCTCGGCGCCACGATCGCGTCGCCGTCGGCCACGACCCGGATCGCCTGCACGAGCTCGTCCGGCGGCACGTCCTTGAGCAGGAACCCCGAGGCCCCGGCCCGCAACGCCTCCACGATGTACTCGTCCAGGTCGAACGTGGTCAGCACCAGCACCTTCGGCACATGCGCCCCGGACGCCGCCTCGCGCACGATGCGCCGCGTGGCCTCGATGCCGTCGACGCCGGGCATCCGGATGTCCATCAGCACCACGTCGGGCAGCAGCGCCCTGGTCTGCTCCTGCGCGTCCTTGCCGTCGCCGGCCTGGCCCACCACCGTGATGTCGGGCTCGGCCTCGAGAATCAGGCGGAAACCGGTACGCAGCAGCGGCTGGTCGTCCACCAGCAGCACTCTGATCGTCATCTTCCGTCCTTCAGCGGGAACCTCGCCCGCACCTCGAAACCGCCCCCCGGTCGAGGACCGATGCTCAGGATTCCACCATAAAGCGCCACCCGCTCGCGAATCCCCACCAAGCCATGCCCCGGCCGCGCCGCCACTCCGGCCGCGCCCCGGCCGTCGTCGGCGACTCGCACGTCCAGTTCGCGCGGCTCGTGCCGTACGGTCACCACGGCCTCGGCCCCCGGCCCGGCGTGCCGCAAGCTGTTGGTCAAACCCTCCTGAACCAGCCGATATGCCGCCAGCTCAATCCCCGCGGGAACAGGTGTCTCGTGCCCCTCGACCGTCAGCCGCGTCGTCAGCCCCGCCTCGCGCATCTGCTCCACCAGCGCCGGCAACGCCGACATCCCGGGCTGCGGCCCCAGCTCGGCCGGCGAACCGGCGCGCAGCACGCCCACGATGTCGCGCATCTCCGCCATCGCCTTGCGCCCGGTGTGCTCGACCGCCGACAGCGCCTCGCTGGCCAGTTCGGGATCGGACAGCAGCACCTTGCGCGCCGCCGCGGCCTGCACCGTCATCACGCTCACGTGGTGCGCGATCACGTCGTGCAGCTCACGCGCGATCCGCGAGCGCTCCTCGGCGCGCGCCGCCCGCGTGTCGGCCTCCCTGGCCCGCTCCAGCCGCGCCGCCCGGTCCTTGAGCTCCTCGAAGTACGCCCGCCGCAGCCGGATGGCCCGGCCCACCCCCCAGGCGCCGGCCAGGAGTACCACCACGACGAGATGGTCCGCCCAGGTCAGCGCGTCGAGCGGGCTGAGCAGCGCCCCCGTGGCATAGACCAGCGTGGCGAACATCAGCGCCGCCAGCGCCACCGCCAGCCCGCGCCTGGCCGCCACCGAGTACAGCAGTACCAGCCCGGCGACGCTGGCCAGGCCCATGCTGTAGCCGAGCGCGTTGAACAGGGTGTCCGGGACCGCGCTCGCCAGCAGCGCCCCGACCGGCCACTGCCGCCGGACGGCCAGTGGCACCGCCGTCAGCACGACCAGCGCCCCGCCCACCAGATCCGGCGACCGTACCGCGTCGGCGGGCTGGCCCGGCTGGGACAGGAGGTCGGCGGCGTCGTAGAAGAGAAACAACGCGAGCGAGCCCGCGGCCAGCACCACGGCAAGGACCGTGTCGCGAAACAGGGCTCGATCGTTGCGCACGAATTCACTGTAGGCCCAGCTCAAGCCGTGACTCCTCCTACCTTGGGAGGAATCCGCCCTCCTCACCACCCCAGCCCCCGACGCGGATGACCCCACCCCAGCCGCCCGCGCAAACCACCCCACCCCCAGCCCCAGCGCGAATGACCCCCACCCAGCCAGCGGCGCGAACCATCCCACCCCAGCCCCGCGACGAACCGACCCCGCCGGCCCGCCTCAGGCGCAGCGCCAGGACCGCGGGCGCTCCGGCCCACACCAAGACCGCCGCGAGAGCCGCCCCGGCCGGACAAGGCCCTTGACGCGCCGCCCACATCGCGCGGGAGCCCGGAGCCTCAGGCACCCGGTAAGGCACTCACGGTCAGAGCCATGGCACTCCACCGACGCCGAGACCATCGTGCCCATGGCGCCCTCCGCCCGCGCACCGAAGGCCGTGGCGCCGGGGCCGTGGTGCCAGAGGGCCGGGTGCTGGAAGGCTGGGTGCCGGGGGGCCGGGTGCTGGAAGGCTGGACGCAAGAGGACGCACGCCACCCCCGATGTGCAGCGCGGGGTTACAGTTCGTCGGTTGCCGCTCGGCGGGTGCGGACGGCGTCGCCGGGGCGGCGGTCCGGGACGGGTGGGGGAGCGCCGCCGAACTCCGGGCACAACGCCTGGTGGTCGCACCAGTCGCACAACCGCGAGCGCCGTGCCCGCCACTCACCGGTCTCCAGCGCCCGCCGGATCGCCGTCCACAGCGCCTCCACCTTCCGTTCGGTGGCGCGCAGGTCGGCCTCGTCGGGGGCGTACCGGAGGACCTCGCCGGCGCCGCCCAGATACACCAGCTGCAGCAACCGCGGCACCGAACCGCGCAGCCGCCACAGCACCAGCGCGTAGAACTTCATCTGGAACAGCGCCTTGGCCTCGAAGTCGGGCCCGGGGGCGCTGCCGGTCTTGTAGTCGACCACCCGCACCTCGCCCGTGGGCGCCACGTCCAGCCGGTCGACGTAGCCGCGCAGCAGGAGGCCGCTGTCGAGCACGGCCTCCACATACAGCTCACGTTCGGCGGGTTCGAGCCGGGTCGGGTCCTCCAGGGTGAAGTAGCGCTCCAGCATCGCCCGCGCCTGGTCGAGCCACTCGCGTTGCTCGGCGTCGTCGGCGAACATCCCGGCGAACGCGGGCTCCTCGCCCAGCAGGCGCTCCCACTGCGGGTCGAGCAGCTCCAGCGCCGCCGCCACCGACCGGCGCGGCGCGGGCAGGTCATACAGGCGCTCCAGCACGGCGTGGACCACGGTGCCGCGCACGGCCGCCTGCGACGGCTTCTCCGGCAACTGGTCGATCACCCGGAAGCGGTAGAGAAGGGGACAGGTCATGAAGTCGCCCGCCCGGGAGGGGGAAAGGGCTCCGATGATCACCGGTTCGGTCAACGTCATGCACCGCACTGTAGGTCAAGACCCCGACAGAATGGGGGCCGCGAAACCAGGTTCGCGCGATCCGCCGCGTAGCATCAAGGCAGCAACAGCACGATCTCAAAGGGAGTCCAGTGAGCGACCAGCGGCCGCGGCAGGAATTCTCCGGTCTTCGGATGGGAAGCCCGTTCGGCATCCCCGTGTATGTGTCGTGGACCTGGCTCATCATCGCGGGCTTCATCACCATCACCTTCCAGGACGTCTTCCGCCTGCCCGGCATGGGGGACTTCGAGGCTTACGGGGTGGCCTTCGCCTTCGCCGTACTCCTCTATCTGTCCGTGCTTTTGCACGAGCTCGCCCACAGCGTCCTCGCGAAGTGGTACGGCCTGCCGGTCCGGCGCATCACGCTCTACCTCCTCGGCGGCGTGTCCGAGATCGAGAAGGAGCCGCCGACGCCCGGCAAGGAGTTCATGATCGCCGCGGCGGGGCCGATCCTGTCGCTGGGGCTGGCGGCGGTGGGGCTGCTGGCCGACGCGTTCCTGGTCGACGGGGCCGGCATCCCCGAGATCCTGATCCGGCAGCTGTGGTGGTCGAACCTGATCGTCGGCGTGTTCAACCTGCTGCCCGGCCTGCCCCTCGACGGCGGGCGCATGCTGCGCGCCGGCGTGTGGAAGCTCACCGCCAGCCCGGGGCGCGGCACCGTCGCCGCCGGCTGGACCGGCAGGGGCCTGGCGGTCGTGCTGATCCTCGTCCCGGTCGCGCTGTCGCTGCTGAGCGACCGTCCGATCGACACGCTGCAGCTCGTCTGGTCGGTGGTGCTGGCCTCGTTCATCTGGATGGGTGCCAGCCAGGCGCTGAACGTCGCCCGCATCCGTGCCCGCATCCCCCAGGTCAACGCCCGCCGGCTGGCCCGCAGGGCGATCCCGGTGATCGCCTCGACGCCGCTGTCGGAGGCGCTGCGCCAGGCCGCCGAGCAGAAGGCGGGCGCCGTCGTCGTGGTCGACCACGACGGCAGGCCGGTGGCGATCGTCAACGAGGCCGCCGTCCAGGCCACCCCCGAACACCGCCGCCCGTGGGTCGAGGTGGGCGCGCTGGCCAAGTCCCTGGAACCCGCCATGGTCCTGGCCGCCGACCTCACCGGAGAGCCCTTGATCGACGCCATGCGCGAGTCGCCTGCGGCCGAGTATCTGCTGGTCGAGCGGGGTGGCGAGATCTACGGCGTACTGGCCACCGCCGACGTCAACCGGGTCTTCTCCGGGGTCTGACTGTTTTCCCCCCGCAGGTCTGGCCGATAGGGTGCCATTTGGTCAGACTTGCACCAGTGCGGGGTTTGCCACGGTCCAGGGGTTTCACCGAATCGAGACCTTGGCTCCGCGGCCGACTGGGTATGCGTAAGGCTGGCGGCCAGCACCAAGGTGCCGGTGCCGCACAACCGCCGGCTTCCGGGGAGGAGAGGTTCAGTGACGGACCAGGGCTTCGGAGTGGTGCGTCCGCTTCCTGGCAACGGGCTGGTCGCCTACGTGGGCGGCCTGCTGCTGGTATGCGACGCTTCTGAGGCGACCGGAACCGAGCTGATCGAGGCCTTGCGGGAGACCGCCGCCACCGGTGGCGACGGCAGGGCCCTGGCCCGCCGCGCCGCCCAGGCGCTGGCCCGCGCGATGACCGGCGACCCGGCCACCTGCGCCGTGGCCGGGCCGGTGGGCGGCGGCGTGGCCGTACTCGTCAGCGGGGCGGCCACCGCCACGGTCACCACCGCCGACGGCGAGACCCGCCTGTCCGGCAGCGACTCCCTCACCTGGGCCGACCGGCTCATCTCCGGACACGTGCACCGGGTCGAGCTGAGCCTGCCCGGGGCGGGGCAGCCGCATCCGGCGGTCCAGTTCGACGGCGGCGTGGTCGGCGGCGCCGGCCTGGTCGCCGACATGATCGACGCGCCCGCCCAGGCGCCCGCGGCCCCCGCTCCGGCGCCCGCCAAGCCCGCCGAACGGCGCCCGGCTTCGCGGCCGCTGACCGAGGAACTCCCGCACACCGCCATCCACATGGACCCCGACCTCCTGCCGCAGCCCAAGCCGGAGCCGGAGCCGGCTCCCGTGCAGATGGCTCCGTACCCGATGCCGAGCCCGGAGCCCGCCCGCGACGAGCGCCCGCCGTCCGGCCCGCAGCCGACGCCCGAGCCGCACTTCGACCAGCCGCCGCCCTTCGAGGCGCAGCAGCCGTCCTCCTTCGATCAGCCGCCGTTCGAGCAGCAGTCCACCTTCGACCAGCCGCCCCCCTTCGAGGCGCAGCAGCCCTCCTCCTTCGACCAGCCGCCGTTCGACCAGCCGCCGTTCGAGCAGCAGCCGTCCGGGCAGCAGCCCGCGCAGGACCCGTGGGGCCCGCCGCCACAGCAGGCGCCCCCGCAGGTACCGCCGTCCCCGCCCAGGCACGACGACCAGCCCGCAGGCAACGGCGCCGCGCCCTCCGACGGCGACCAGCGCCCCATGGTCTACGGCGTGGACTGCAAGAACGACCACTTCAACGACCCCCGCGTCCCCTACTGCGCGGTCTGCGGCATCGCCCTCGTGCAGCGCACGCTCGTCCCCTACAAGGGCCCGCGCCCGTCGCTCGGCGTCCTCATCCTGGACGACGGCATGGCGCTGCCCCTGGAGGCCGACTACCTGCTGGGCCGCGACCCCGAGCGCGCCCCCGAGGTGGCCGGTGGCACCGCCCGCCCCGCCAAGGTCACCAGCCCCGACGGCTCGGTCTCCCGCCGCCACCTGCGCGTCGCCCTGGACGGCTGGGACGTCAACCTCGTCGACCTCGGCTCCGTCAACGGCACCCAGATCCAGCCGCCCGGCGACCCCAACTTCTACGACATCCCCCCGAACGAGCCCGTCACCATCACCCCCGGCACCACCGTCCGCGTCGGCGTCTCCCGCACCATGCGCTTCGAGGCGCACCGGGGATAATTGGCTGGGCTCTTGTCGGCGGCTCCTCGCGTCACAGCTCTTGGGGGTTACGGCTTTTAGGGTTACGGCTCTCAGGCTCACGGCTTTTGGGGTTACGGCAAGCCACGCCCACCCCCACCCGCCGTGGCTGGCGTGCGGCCTCCAGGGGAACGGTCATCGGCCGCGCGCCCGCCCCGCCGTGACGTGCGCAACGCGGGCAGGCTGACCGCGCCCACCACACCCGGATGCGCTCCCGGAATGCCCGGACACGCGGCAGGTGTCAGTGGCGGGTTAGGGCCTTGGCCAGTTCGGCGGGGGAGTTGACGCCCAGTTTCCAGTAGGCCTGGTTGCGGTGGTTCATGGCGGTTCGGATGGCGATGCCCAGGCGTTCGGCGATCTCGCGGTGGCTCAGGCCGGCGGCCGTCAGCTTGGCTACCTGGAGTTCCCGGCTGGTGAGGTTGGGGGCGGCCAGGCCGCGCAGGGCGGGGGTGTCGACGCCCTGGCAGGCCCCGGCCAGGGACCAGGCCTCGGTGGCCGCCGCCCGTGCCGCCTTTTCTCCGCGGGTACGGCGGAGCAGGGACGCGGCCTGGGCTGCTGCCTCGGCCGCGTGCAGGCGCATGCCCAGGGTGTCGAAGCCGGCCGCCACGTCCAGGAGGCCGCCCGGGTCGTCGGCGGACAGGGCGCGGGCCTGGCGGGCGGCCAGCCGTACCCGGGAGCCGTCCATCACTGAGGCGAGCTCTTCCAGGCGGGGGAGGGCGGAGTGGGGTGCGCCGAGGCGGACCGCGTCGTGCAGGGCCACCGACTCGAACGCCGACAGGCCCGCCTCGCGGCACTCCGCGGCGGCGGAGAGGGCGAGTTCGGCGGCGTGGTCCAGTTCGCCGGCCGCGGCGGCTATCCATACGCGGGTCAGCGCCACCCAGCGGGTGAACGCGGTCCACGTGGCGCGGTTGCGGTCGAGGGCGGCGCGCAGGGTGGCACGGGCGGCCGGGGCGTCACCCCGAAGCGCTTGAACCGCCGCATACGCCCCCATACAGCCGCCTACGGTCACGGCGGTCTCGTGGTTGGCCGGGGAGTGGAGGATGAGGAGTGCGGCGCCCAGTTCGCCTCTGAGGGTCGCCGCGTGGCCCCGTGACAGGGCCAGGCTGCCCTCACCGCGCGACCATCCGCGCTGACCGGCCAGTTCGGCGCGCATGGAGGCGATCGCCTGGTCCATGAGGGGGAGGTCGCCGGCGAAGTAGCCGCACATGGCCCAGGTGGAGTGCAGGGGCGAGACCAGGGCGGGGATGCCGTCGCGCCAGGACTGGGCCTCGTCCATGACCTCGCGGACCAGGTCGGCGGCCTCTCTGGTGCGGCCGGAGTAGCAGAGGGCCAGGGCGCGGGAGTTCAGCACCTGTGCCCGCAACACCGGGCCCAGCCGCACGCCGCGCGCCTGTGGGGGGCCGGGCTCCTCCCCGGGAGAGGCCGTCGCGACGGGAAGGGTCGTCGTGTCGGGAAGTGCTGTCGCGTCGGGGAGGGCGGCCTCCTCCGGGAGGGTGGCCGCTTGGGGGAGGGGTGCGTCTTCCGGTAGCGGCAGGCCGGAGGTGCCGGTGACGACGGCCTTGAGCGGCACGGGGTCGCCGGTGCCCGGCTCCTCCGCCGGCCGCGCGGCGGACGTTGGCGCGCCGGGCTGAGGCGGCGAGAAGGCGGGTGGGCCGGTCAGGGGATGGCCGTGCGCGGTCTTGGCGGCGGGCGGCAGGGCCGGGCCGGAAGGGGGCGGGGGTGGGCCGGAGGACAGGAGGGCGTCGCTCAGGTGGAGGGCGTCGGCGGGGCGGGCGGCCGAGGCGGTCAGGGACAGGCGGCGGGTGGCCAGTTGCAGGCGCAGGGCGGGATCTCGCAGGGACTTCTCGGTGGTGGCCAGGAGGTCGAGGGCGTCGCCCAGGCGATCCATGCCCCAGGCCAGGTTGCTGGCGACGGCCTGGACCAGGCGGGCGCGGCCGGGTTCGTCGCGGGGCGGGGCGACGGCGTCCAGGACCGCGCGAGCCCGGTCGGGCTGCTGGGCGTAGTCGAGGACGGTGGCCAGCTGGATCGCCGCCGCCGCCGCGTTCCCGGTGGCCGTCTCGGTGGCGCCGCGGGCCGTTGCGGGCGTGCTCGCCGTCGTGGGAACGCTCGCCGTACCCGCGTCCGTACTCGCGTCCATGCCCGCCTCCACCGCGGCCTCGCCCAGGCGGATCGCGGTCGGGTAGTCGTGCGCCGCCCACGCCAGGCGGCAGGCGGCCAGCAGCGGCTCGGGGGCCGCGCCCAGGCCGGCGGTCAGCCGCCACACGGTGACACGGACGAGGTCCTCGACGCGGCGCAGGCCGGTGGGTTCGACGGCGGCGACGAGGTCGGCGTGCCTGCGGCGGCGGCGCAGTTCCGGGCAGTGCTCGCGGGCGACCTCGCCGTAGAGGGGGTGGCCGAGGCGGGCGATCTCGCGGCGGCGGTCCACGGCGACCTTGATGAGGCCGCGTTCCTCCGCCTCCAGCACCGCCTCCTCCGAGCACAGGGCCGACAGGGTTCTGGCGCCCACCGGCTCGGCGAAGGCCGTGTACTCCAGTACCGCCTTCATGGCGGGCGAGAGGGCGCCGATGCGTTCGTGGATGAGGTCGGCCAGGCGCGGGGCCAGCGGCGGGTCGCCGGTCAGCTTCCACACGCCCTGGATGGGGTGGAGCGATCCAGCGGCGCGCGCCGCCGTCACGACCTCCTGCAGGAACAGCGCGTTGCCCTCGGTGATCTCGCCCAGGCGCCGGGCGGTGGCGTCGTCGGGCGGTCCGCCGAGCGCCGCGGCGAGCACGGCCACGAGGTCGGCGTCGCTGAACGGGTCCACGTCGAGGCGGCGGACGTGGCCGTCGCGCCACAGCCCGGTCATCGAGTCGGGCGCGGGTTCGCCGGTGCGGAGCGTGGCCACGAGGCGGGCCTGGCGGCCCCGTACCAGGGAGGCGACGACCTCGGCCGAGTGGCTGTCGAGCAGGTGCGCGTCGTCCACGGCGAGGACGAGGGTGCGGCCGCGGGCCTGCTTGAGGAGTTCCTCGCCCGCCCAGCGCAGCGTGTTGACCAGGTGGGGCGGATGGTCGCGGGGGATGAGGTCGGCCAGCGCGCCGTTGGGGATGCCGCTGGCCGCCTTGGTCGCGGTGATCGGGAGAAGCGTGACCCTGCCCGGCCGGAAGGCCTCCAGGATCTTCCCGGCGAGCCTGCTCTTGCCCACCCCGGCGGGACCGGCGACGAGCACGCCCTGCGCGGTCGGATCGCGCGCGAGGCGGACCAGATGTTCCAGTTCCTGCCTGCGCCCGGCGAACGGCCAGGTCTTCATACTGGGAGATTACGCCCTTGATGCAATTAATGTGATCGAATATCTTCCGTTCTGTGGCGCGGTGGGGGGCGAAATTCGACGTCGATTGCCCGGGTTGCGGACGGCAGACTCTGGCCCGTGAAGCGGACGCGCCGCACCGGGTTTTTCTCCCGTCCGAATTGCGGCCTTTTGTGCTGGCCGCCTGTCAGAGTTGCCGCCAGGTGATGCTGCTGCTGTCCGGGGAGCCCGCGCCGGACGCCGACCCCGACGACCTGCCCGCCCGCCCCGCCGAGGTGCTGTGGCCGGTGCCCGGACGGGAGATCGGCGAGCAGGTTCCGGTCCTCGTGCGGGCCGAGCTCACCCAGGCCAGGGCGGGCCTGCGCGCTGGTTCAGGGGCCGCGGCGGTGCTGCACGTGCGGCGCCTGCTGGAGGCGGTCTGCGCCGACCACGGCATCACCGGCCGCACGCTCTTCCACGCCCTGCGCGAACTGCGGGCGGCCGGCCGGATCGACGGCTGGCTCCTGAGCTGGGCCGAGGAACTGCGCGAACTCGGCAACGAGGCCGCCCACCTCGGCGCCGCCCCGCTCACCCGCCAGGAGGCCGCCGACGCGGTGGAACTCGCCGAAGCCTTCATTGACTATTTATATGTATTTTCCCCGAAATATCGTGACTTTCAGGTACGGCGAGCGCGCCCACCCGGGAAACGCCGTTCAACGGCCGTCGAGACCACGGCCATGCGCATTCTCCGGAAAACGCGTACGCCTTTCGCCGTCCACCCCTATCCGCACGACCCCGCCCACACCAAGTCCCGCGCCGCCGTGGCGCTGTCCCTCGGCGTCCCGCCGCCCCGCATGCTCAAGGCCGTCGTCCTCTACCTGGGCCACCACGCCGTCCTGGCCATCGCCGCCATCGAGGGCCGCATCGACGAGAACGCCCTGGCCGCCGCGTTCGGCGCCGGCGCCGCCCGGGTGGCCACGCGGGCCGACGTCGAACGCATCGGCGAGGCGATCGCGGCCGACGTCCTGAGCCCGGTGGCGCTGCCGTACCTGCCGTCGGTGCTCGACGCGGGCGCGGCCGGGCAGGACAGCGTGTACATCCCCAGCGGGCGGCACGGGCTGGAACTGGAGCTCGCGCCCCGGGACCTGATCCGGGTGACCTCCGCCCGGACCGCCGCGATCGTGAAATGAGAGCCATGCCCGACATCACGCTGGAGGGGGAGGCCGACCTGCTGCACTCCCTGGAGGAGTGGCTGCGTGACGTGGACGCGCTGCGGGGGCGGGTCACCCTGCGTGCGGGGCGGCCGGGGCCGGGGCGGATGGGTTCCGGGCAGCCGGAACTGCTGGTGGCGATGGAGGGCGAGGCTCAGGCGGAGGCGCTGGGCCGTACCGTGGAGATGTGGCTGCGGGTGCGCGGGCGCGGCGTCACGCTGAAACTGCGGGTGGGACAGCAGGTGACCGAGCTCGACCTGCGGGGTGACGTGGACGTCGACCGGCTCGCCCGCCAGGTGGACGCCCTGCTCCGCGACGCCCTCCACACCGCGGGCCCCTGACACCGGCCCGGCGGACCCGACAACGGCGCACGCCCTGAGACACGCGCGCCACCGCCCGAACAGGCGCTCACACCCCGAACAGGCGCTCACACCCCGGTCAGGCGCTCACACCCCGGTCAGGCGGGAAGACCCGGACGGGCGGCCACAAGGCGAAGGCCTGCGACGCGCGATGGGAACAAGGCCTGCGACGGGTGGGTCTGGGTCGGAGGCATGCGATGCGCGGTCAGGGGTCCAATGCCTGTGAAGGGTGGTCAGGGGGCGAAGGCCTGGACGCCGCGGAGCAGGCGTACGGCCGCCTCCATCCCGCTGGCCGCCTCAAGCGCCCGCCCCGCGGCCGTGGCGAAGCGGCCGAGCAGGTGCGTGTCGAAGTCGTCGAAGTCCCGCCCCGCGGTCCACAGGAACGCCTGCTCCCGCGTCGCCAGCGGCACCGGCACCGCCAGGAACCCCGGCTCGCCCACCGGCACGTCCCGCGCCAGCAGCACGGGCCCGCGGCAGACGGCCAGTTCCTTCAGCACCCCGGACTCGGCCAGCCAGGCCCGCACGCCCAGCGGGTCGCCCGGCGGGCCGTGCAGGGCCACGGATCTGGCCAGCTCCTGGAGCGGATCCACCTGGACGAACCCGGCGTACCCGGCGGCCGTCACGACCGCCGCCGACCGGGCCAGGCGGTCGATGAGCGCCCCCACGTCCACGCGGGAGAAGTCCTGGATGAGATCGTGCACAGCGACGTCGGTGCGGCTGATCCTCATGGAAGTCCCAACGGCCGGCGGTGCCTGATGGGTCGGTGGTTTCGACTATTACCTCCCAAATCCGCCCTTGGCCAGACCTTCAACCGGTAATCAGGATTTTTCCCCCAGTTTGGGATGCAGGAGCAGCCACTCCACATCGTCCGACCAGCCGCCGTCGAGACGGGGGAGAAGCTGGGGATGCACGTGCTGGCGGGTGAAGCCGGCCCGCTCCAGCACCCGGTGGGAGGCGGTGTTGTCCACGGCGGTCCCGGCCGTCAGGCGGCGCAGCGGGGTGGCCGCGAACGCCCACTCCACCAGCAGCGCCAGCGCCCTGCTCATGAAGCCCCTGCCGCGGAAGCCCGGCACCAGCGAGTAGCCGACCATGGCCTGGTGGAGGACCTGCGTCACGTTCACCAGCTGCACGTGCCCGGCGAAGGCGCCCGTGGCCGCGTCCTCGATCACCACCTCCACCCGCTGGCCCGACATCCACCAGAAGCCGGTGTAGCGGCAGCGGCGCACGTAGTCCGGCAGCGGGCCGGGGGGCGCCATCGAGTACGAGCGCACGACCGGGTCGCCCATCATCGCCAGGAACCCCTCGGCGTGCTGCTCGCCGATCGGCGCCAGCCGTACCACGCCGTCGGTGAGGTGACCGCCGGGAAAGAACGGAAAGTACGGCTCGGCCGCCTCGACCGGCTCGCCCGCCACCCTGCCGAACGTCACCTGGTCGGTCCTGCTGCCGTCGCGCAGCCGCTTGCCCTCGCGCCTGATGCCCTCCTGCCGGAACCCGGCCTTGTAGGCGGCGCGCAGGCTGGCGAGGTTGCTCACCTCGGCCTCGAGTTCGACGCGGGCGGCCCCGTGGTCGAGCGCCCAGTCGGCGAGCGCCCTGGCGACGGTGCTGGCCACGCCGGTGCCGCGGGCGTGCGGCGCGACAAGGTAGCCGACCGAGGTGGTGCCATAGCGGTCGATCGGCTGCAATCCGGCCGAGCCCACGAAACGGCCCTCGCGGGTGATCGTGAACTCCGCGCCGCCCTTCGCCCACTTCTCCTCGGTCCCGCGCAGGTAGTCGCGGGCGTCCTCGGCCGTGTACGGCGAGGCGAGGAACGGCAGGAACCTGGCCGTCACCGGGTCGTCACAGGCCTGCACGACCGCCTGGGTGTCGTCGTCGGTGGGGGGCCGCAGCAGCAGCGGGCCGGCGGAGATCACATCGCGCGGAAACATCCCCCCTTCATATCGCGCGTCTGGGACCAGTCGAAATCCCTATAACCTTGCCGCCATGGGTTTCCGCAGGCATGGGCCTTTCCAGGCGGGGGATCAGGTGCAGCTCACCGACCCCAAGAACAAGCGCCACACGATCACGCTCAAGGAGGACGGCGTCTTCCACACCCACAAGGGCGCCATCCCCCACGCCGAGCTGATCGGCCAGCCCGAGGGCTCGGTGGTGCGTTCTTCCGGCGGCACCCAGTACCTCGCCTTCCGGCACCTGCTGCAGGACTACACGCTGGCGATGCCGCGCGGCGCCGCGGTGATCTACCCGAAGGACGCCTCGATGATCGTCGGCATGGCCGACGTCTTCCCGGGCGCGCGGGTGATCGAGGCGGGGGTCGGCTCGGGTGCCCTGACCTGCTTCCTGCTGCGGGCCGTCGGTCCTGAGGGGCACGTCACGTCGTACGAGCGCCGCCAGGAGTTCGCCGACGTGGCCCGCAAGAACGTCGAGAAGTTCTACGGCGGCGAGACCGACACCTGGCGCCTGGTCGTCGGCGACCTCAACGAGAGCATCGACGAGATCGACGTCGACCGGGTCATCCTCGACATGCTGGCCCCGTGGGAGTGCGTGGAAGCGGCCGCCAAGGCCCTCACCCCGGGCGGGGTCATCTGCTGTTACGTCGCCACGACGACCCAGATGTCCAAGACGGTGGAGACGATTCGGGATCACGGGAGTTTCACCGAGCCCCATGCGTGGGAGACCCTCCTTCGCGACTGGCATGTCGAGGGCTTGGCCGTAAGGCCTGATCATCGGATGATCGGCCACACCGGGTTCCTCGTCACCGCCCGCCGCATGGCCGACGGCGTCACACCGCCGCCGCGCCGCAGACGACCGAAGGGGACCACCGAAGAACTATGACAATTTGGCCACGAGGGTGCGTTGGTGCGTGACACGGGAACATCTCGCCGTGTTCATATGCTGGCAGGATTAAACGCACCATTGGGGATTATTCACCGAATACCGAATGTCACTCTACGAACACTGCCCGGCCAGGTTACGGAGGGGCCCGAGATAGGTAAGGTCCTTAGTAGTCGCCCTCGACTGGGAAGGAGGTGACGGGGCGTGGCAGCTCGCGATGATGCTGAGGCTCGAGCCGCGCAGCGCGAACGGGAGGTCGCTGATCTCACAACACAGGTCTCCTTCCTCCAAGAGGAGATCACCGCGCTGAGGCGGAAGCTGGCCGAGTCACCCCGTCAGGCCAGGGTCCTGGAAGAGCGTCTCCATGAGGTCCAGGCGAATCTGGCGGCGGTGACCGGCCAGAACGAACGCCTGGTGGCAACTCTCAAGGAGGCCAGGGACCAGATCGTCGCCCTCAAGGAAGAGGTGGACCGGCTGGCGCAACCGCCATCCGGGTTCGGCACCTTCCTGGAGGCCAGAGAAGACGGCACGATCGAGGTGTTCACCGGAGGGCGCAAGCTCCGCGTGAACGTCAGCCCGGCCGTCGACGTCGACTCGCTCCGGCGTGGCCAGGAGGTCATGCTCAACGAGGCGCTCAACGTGGTCGAGGCACTCGGCTACGAAGAGGTCGGCGAGATCGTGATGCTCAAGGAACTGCTCGACAACGGCAAGCGCGCCCTGGTCATCTCGCACGCCGACGAGGAACGCGTCGTGCGCCTGGCCGAGTCGCTGGTCGACCAGCCCATCAGGGCCGGCGACTCGCTGCTGCTCGAGCCGCGCTCCGGCTACGTCTACGAGCGCATTCCCAAATCCGAAGTCGAAGAGCTGGTGCTCGAAGAGGTCCCGGACATCTCCTACGAGGAGATCGGCGGCCTCATGCGGCAGATCGAGCAGATCAGGGACGCCATCGAGCTGCCCTACCTGCACGCCGACCTCTTCCGCGAGCACAAGCTCAGGCCCCCGAAGGGCGTGCTGCTGTACGGCCCGCCCGGCTGCGGCAAGACGCTCATCGCCAAGGCGGTCGCCAACTCGCTGGCCAAGCAGGTCGCCGAGAAGACCGGCCAGGAAGGCAAGAGCTTCTTCCTCAACATCAAGGGCCCGGAGCTGCTCAACAAGTACGTCGGTGAGACCGAGCGGCACATCCGCCTGGTCTTCCAGCGGGCGCGTGAGAAGGCCTCAGAGGGCACCCCGGTGATCGTGTTCTTCGACGAGATGGACTCGATCTTCCGCACCCGAGGCTCTGGCGTCAGCTCCGACGTCGAGAACACCATCGTGCCCCAGTTGCTGTCGGAGATCGACGGCGTCGAGGGCCTGGAGAACGTCATCGTCATCGGCGCCTCCAACCGCGAGGACATGATCGACCCGGCGATCCTGCGGCCCGGCCGCCTGGACGTCAAGATCAAGATCGAGCGGCCGGACGCCGAGGCGGCGAAGGACATCTTCTCCAAGTACCTCGTCACCGGACTTCCCCTGCACCCGGAGGACCTCAGCGAGCACGGCGAATCGCGCGAGGGCACCATCGCGGGCATGATCCAGAGCGTCGTGGAGCGCATGTACACCGAGAGCGAGGAGAACCGCTTCCTCGAGGTGACCTACGCCAACGGCGACAAGGAAGTCCTGTACTTCAAGGACTTCAACTCCGGCGCGATGATCCAGAACATCGTCGACCGGGGCAAGAAGATGGCCATCAAGCAGTTCCTGGAGACGGGGCAGAAGGGCCTGCGGGTGCAGCACCTGCTGGCCGCCTGCGTCGATGAGTTCTCCGAGAACGAGGACCTGCCCAACACCACCAACCCGGACGACTGGGCGCGGATCTCCGGAAAGAAGGGCGAGCGGATCGTGTACATCCGCACCCTGGTCTCCGGCAAGCAGGGATCCGAGGCCGGCCGTTCCATCGACACCGTCGCCAACACGGGCCAGTACCTGTAACGCCACGGACGTGAGGTGGCCGCGCGGATCTCCTCCGCGCGGCCCTTCCGTTTCCGGGGTGGCCTCAGCGCAGTCCGGGGTCCAGGGAGTTGAGGAGCTGGGCCGCGGCGGTGCGCAGGTAGGCGATGAAGGAGCGGGCCGCCGGGTTCGGGTTCGTGGGACGGCGGGCCACGCCGATGCGGCGGAACAGCCGCTGGTTGACCACCCGGCACACCTGGACGCCGGTGACGCCCTGCAGGCCCAGGCTCGGCACCAGCGCCACGCCCAGCCCGGCGCGTACCAGGCCGATCGTCACCTCGTAGTGGTCGCTGCGGCAGCGCACCTGCGGGGTGAAGCCCTCCAGCGCGCTGGCGCGTTCCAGCGTCGAGACCGGATGCTCGGCGCCGAACGTCGTGATCCAGTGCTCACCGGCCAGCTCCGCCAGCCGTACCCGGGGACGCTGGGCGGCCTGGTGGCCGGCGGGCACCACGAGCAGTTGCGGCTCGTCGAACAGGTGCAGGACCTCCACCCCGTCCGGGCACTTCCACGGATCCAGCGCGTGCTCGAAGACCACGAGCACGTCGAGCGCGCCGCGCTCGAGATCGGGCAGCAGCTCGTACGGCTGGCCCTCCACCAGGTCGAGCCGCACGCTCGGATAGCGGGTGGCGAAGCGCGACAGGGCCAGCGGCAGCAGGCGGTACCCGGCCGAGGCGAAGAAGCCGATCCGCAGCTCGCCCGCGTCGACCCGGGCCTGGGCCAGCAGGTCCTTCTCGGCCGCCTCCAGGATGTCGACGACCTCCTGCGCCCGGTGGGCCAGCCGGCGGCCGGCCTCGGTCAGCCGCAGGCTCTGCGCGTTGCGCTCCACCAGCCCGACGCCCGCCTCCTCCTCCAGCTTGGCGAGCTGGTGGGAGACGGCCGACGGCGACAGCTTCAGGCCGCGCGCGGCCCCCGCGATGCTGCCGGTGCGGAACACCTCCAGCAGCACCCGGAGACGATGGCTGCCGAGCATGCGGCCTCCTCTGTCGAACGGACGTGGGCCTACCCTAATCAGCCCAGGTCAGGCGGCGATGAGCAGGCCCGCCTGGCGTACGGCGGCGGCCAGGTCGTCCTCGCTGCCGGCCGGGCCGCAGGCGAGCACGGCGTAGGCGCGCTCGCCCATCAGCCCGACGTCGGCCCGCACGCCCTCGTCGGTGCCGGTCTTGTTGGCCAGCCACGCGCCCTCCGGGTCGTGCCGGACCAGCGCGGGCACGAGCGTGTGGTCGGTGTTGGCCAGCATCCACTCGCGCAGCTGCACCTGCCAGCCGTTGCTCCCGGCCACCAGCGCGGCCAGGCCCGCCAGCTCCGCCGCGGTCCCCACGGCGAACGTCGGCGGGTGCTCAGGGCCGCGCGGCTCGCGGATGCGGTCGAGCAGCCGCGTACGGGTCAGGCCGAGCGCCGCCCCCGCCGCGTTGACCCGGTCGAGGCCGACGGTGCGCAGCAGCGCGTTGGTGGCGGTGTTGTCGCTGACGGCCGCGGTCATGAGGGCCAGGTCGGCGACGCTCCACGTGCGCGCGCTCAGCCCGAGCAGCACGCCGGAGCCGCCGCAGTAGTCCTCCTCCTCCAGGCGCACGGGCGTGGCGGGGTCGAGGATGCCGCCGTCGATGCTCATCGCGACCTCGGCCAGCAGGAGGAGCTTGCCGACGCTGGCCAGCGGCAGCTCGGCGTCCTCGTTGATCCCGAATCCGCCGCCGGGGCGGCGTACCGCCACCGCCAGCGTTCCCGGGCAGGCCGCCGCGAGCTCGGCGAGCGTCATGGGGTGACGATCCCGCCGGGCGTGGCGCCGGTCGGCTCGCCGCCGGCCACCGTCGGCTCGCCCGCCACCACGACCGCCGCCATCCCCCGAGGGGGCAGCAGCGGGTCGGCGTAGGTGGCCGCGTCCGCGATCGCCGCCGGGTCGAACACCACCAGATCGGCATGGGCCCCGTCGCGCACCACCCCGCGACCGGCCAGGCCGAAGCGCCCGGCGGCCATCCCGGTCATCTTGTGCACCGCCGCCTCCAGCGACAACAGGCCCTCCTCTCGCGCGTAGTGCCCCAGCACCCGCGGGAACGTCCCGGCGATCCGCGGATGCGGCCGCCCCGGCTTCGGCACGCCGTCCGAGCCGATCATCGTGAACTCCGCCGCCAGCACCCGGCGCACGTCGTCCTCGCGCATCGAATGGCTGATGATCGTCACCTGGCCGCCCTCGGCCAGCAGCAGCTCGGCCGCCGCGTCCACCGGGTCGCCGCCGAGCGAGGCGATCGTGCGGCCCTCCAGCTCTCGGTGCCCCACGGCCGAGGCCACCGAGATGAGGTCCCAGCCGCCGTTGCCGACCGTGTTCTCCCAGCCGGGCACGCCCTCGGCGATCGCGTGGCGCATCCTGTCGCGCTGGGCGGGGTCGCGCAGCCGTTCCAGCAGGGCGGGGGTGCCGCCGTCGTTGGCCCACGGCGGCAGCATCGCCGACAGCGACGTGCTCCCCGCCGTGTAGGGGTAGACGTCGCAGGTGACGTCCATGCCCCCGGCGCGCAGCTCGGCCAGGCGGGCGAGGGTCCGCTCGGTCCTGCCCCAGGCGTGCCTGCCCGCGGTCTTGTGGTGGGAGACGTGCAGCGCCGCGCCGCTCCTGCGGGCGATCTCGGCCGCCTCCTCCAGCGCCTCCTCCACGCGCGCCATCTCGTCGCGCAGATGGGTCACGTACGGCCGGCCGTACCGCGCGGCCACGCTCGCCAGCGCGACCACCTCGTCGGTGCCGCCGTAGGTGCCCGGCGTGTAGATCAGTCCGGTCGAGAGCCCGGCCGCGCCCGCCGCGAGCGCGTCGCCGAGCAGTCCGCACATGACGTCCAGCTCGTACGGCGAAGCCGCCCGGTCCTCATACCCGACCACCCCCGCCCGCAGCGTGCCGTGCCCGACCAGCGAGGCGAGATGATTGGCCCGGGGCGCCCCGGCATGCGCCTCCGCAAACCCCGCGAAGTCACGAAATATCGGTACTCGGCCGCCGAAAGAGGTCCGGCTTGACCGTGACAGCTCCTCCAGCCGCTCCGGCAGCGCGGGGAACAGGCTCGACCCGCAGTTGCCGCAGATCTCCGTCGTCACCCCCATCCGCACCGGCGCCGCGGCCAGCTCCGCGAACTCGGGGCCGAACAGCGAGGCGGCGTCGGAGTGGGTGTGCACGTCGATGAACCCGGGCGCCACCACCATCCCGGCCCCGTCCAGCACCACGCGCGCCCGGGGATCCGGCTGAGATCCGGCGCCCGGGGCGTACCCCTGAGGGGAAGGGGATCCGGGGGCGGGGCCGTACCCCTGAGGGGAGGGGCTTGAGGGCGGCAGGAGGACCACGCGGCCGTCCAGAGCGCCGACGTCGGCCGGGCGCAGGGGCGCGCCCGTGCCGTCGGCCAGGCGCGCGCCCGTGATGAGCAGGTCCAGCATCACAGCACCTGCCCGAGGAACGCCCGGGTCCGCTCGTGGCGGGGATTGGCCAGCACCTCGCGCGGCGGCCCCTCCTCCACGATCAGCCCGTCGTCCACGAACACCAGGTGGTCGCCCGCCTCCCGCGCGAAGCCCATCTCGTGCGTCACCACGATCATGGTCATCCCGCTCGCCGCCAGATCGCGCATGACCGCCAGTACCTCCTGCACCAGCTCCGGGTCCAGAGCGCTGGTCGGCTCGTCGAACAGCATCACCTTCGGGTTCATCGCCAGGCTACGGGCGATCGCCACCCGCTGCTGCTGGCCGCCCGACAGCTGCGACGGGTAGTGCCCGGCACGGTCGGCCAGCCCCACCCGCGCCAGCAGTTCCCCGGCCCGCCGCGCCGCCCGCGCGCGTGGCACGCGCTGGACCGCGCACGGTCCCTCCATCACGTTCTCCAGCGCCGTCATGTGCGGGAACAGGTGGAAGCGCTGGAACACCATGCCGACCTTCTGCCGCTGCCCGCACAGCTCATCGGGCCGCAGCAGGTGCAGCAGCCCGGCCCGCTCCCGGTAGCCGACGAGCTCGCCGTCCACCCAGACCCGGCCCGAGTCGATCGTCTCCAGCCGGTTGACGCAGCGCAGGAGCGTCGACTTGCCGGAACCCGACGGGCCCACGACGCACACCACACCGCCCTCCGGCACCTCCAGGCTGACGCCCTTGAGCACCTCCAGCGCGCCGTATTTCTTCCTGACCGACTGCAGCCTGACCATGCTCACGACGCGTACCCCCTGCTGAAGCGTCTTTCCAGGAAGTGCTGGCCGACGCTGGCGACGCTCGTCAGCAGCAGGTACCACAGCGACGCCACCACCAGCAGCGCGATCACCTCGAAGTTCTCCAGGTAGATGCGCTGCGAGACGGTCAGCAGCTCCGCCCCGGCGATCACCGACACCATCGAGGTCGTCTTCAGCATCGAGATGAACTGGTTGCCGGTCGGCGGGATGATCACCCGCATCGCCTGCGGCAGCACCACCCGGCGCAGGATCTTCCTGTGCGACATGCCGAGCGACTCGGCCGCCTCGCGCTGGCCGGGATCCACCGAGCGGATGCCCGCCCGGACGATCTCCGCCATGTACGCGCCCTCGTTGATCGTCAGCCCCAGCAGCGCCGCGATGAACGGCGTGATCAGCTGGTGCGCCTGCCACTCCACGAGCATCGGCCCGCCGAACGGCACGCCGATCCCGATCACCGGGAACACCAGCCCGATGTTGAACCAGAAGATCAGCTGAACCAGCAGCGGCGTGCCGCGGAAGAACCACGTGTACAACGCCGAGGCGCCGCGCAGCACCGGGCTGTCCGACAGCTGCATCACCGCCGCCGTCACCCCCAGCACCACGCCCAGCCCCATCGACAGCACCGTCAGCGCGATCGTGACCAGCAGCCCGCCCAGAATCCTGCCGTCGAACAGGAACGCCACGATCACGTCCCAGTGCAGGTTCTCGTTGACGACGACCGTGTACGCCAGCCACACCAGCCCCAGCGCGGCGGCGGCCGCGGCGACCATCGGTCCCGGCCGCCGCGGCTTCACCGCCTCGATCGGAAGCTCGGCCGTCACGGCGCACCCGTGTTGACGGTCACCTTGGAGACCGCGTTGGGGCCGGTGCCGTACTTGTCGAGCACCGCCTTGTAGGAGCCGTCGTCGACCATCTCCTGCAGCGCCTTGGCGATCGCGTCGCGCAGGCCCGTGTTCTGCTTGCCGACCGCGATGCCCCAGGGGCCGGCGTCGTACTGCTCGGCCAGCACCTCGTACTTGCCGGTGTCCTTCGCGAACATGTACGCCACCGGCGAGTCCACGATCGTCGCCACCGTCCGGCCCGAGTCGATCGTCAGCAGGCCGGTCGGCGCGTCCTCGCTCTGCAGGATCTCCATCTTCTTTTCGCACTTGTCGTTCTGGCGCTTGCCGATCTCCAGGTTCGAGGAGCCCTTTGCCAGCACGACCTTCTTGCCGCACAGGTCCGCCAGCGACGTGATGCCCTCCGGGTTGCCCTTCTTGACCATCACCGAGCCGCCCGCGTTGAAGTAGTCGACGAAGTCGACCGCCTGGCGGCGCTGGGCCGTGTCGCTCAGCGACGACATCGCGATGTCCCACCGGCCGCCCTGCAGGCCAGGGATGAGCCCGTCGAACGCCGCGTTCGTCACCGTCGTCTTCAGCCCGAGCCGCGTGCCGATCGCCGTGGCCAGGTCCGGGTCCACGCCGGTGAGCTCCTGCGTGCCCGGCTTGTACATCTCCATCGGCGGATAGCCCTCCGACGTCGCCACACGCAGCACGCCCGCCTCGCGGACGCTCTGCGGCACCAGTTCCTTGGCGCTCTTGCCGCCCGACTCCGGGGCTGAGGGCGCCGCCGTACCGGAGGACGACCTGCCGCAGCCCGCGCCCAGCGCGCACACCGCGACCAGCGCGATGACCAGGTGTTTTCGCATGGCGGCCATCGTTGGCGAGCACTTCGCCCGATCCCAAGGGATGTGCACGCTTCTGCCCCTCAGCATCGAAACCCTCGATGCTGAGGCACCGGCACCCGCGACGCTTCCTACGCTGACGCGACATGAGCATCGACAGCGTGTGGCCGGCGAGCGCGACCTGGGCCGAAGGCGTGCTGCACCTCGGCGGCCTGGCCGTCACCGACCTGGCCCGCGAACACGGCACCCCCGCCTACATCCTCGACGAGGCCGACTTCCGCGCCCGCGCCCAGGCCTGGCGCGACGCGCTGCCCGGCGGCGACGTGCACTACGGCGGCAAGGCGTTCCTGTGCCCGGAGGTCGTGCGCTGGCTGGACCGGCTCGGGCTCAACCTCGACGTGTGCACCGGCGGCGAACTGGCCGTCGCCCAGGCCGGCGGCATGCCGCCCGAGCGCGTGGTCTTCCACGGCAACAACAAGTCCGAGGACGAACTGCGCCGCGCCGTCGCGTGGGGCGTCGGCTGCGTCGTGCTGGACTCCTTCGCCGAGCTGGAACGGCTGGCCGCCATCGCCGCCGGGCACGGGAGCGTCCAGCCCGTCATGATCCGCGTCACCCCGGGCGTCGACGCCCGCACCCACAAGTCCATCGCGACCGGCGGAGAGGACTCCAAGTTCGGCTTCTCGCTGTCGGCGGGCGACGCCGAACGCGCCGTCCGCCTGGTCCGCGCCCGGCCGTCCCTGCGCCTGTCGGGCCTGCACTCCCACATCGGCTCGCAGATCCTGCAACTGGACGGCTTCGCCGAGGCCGCCCGGCGCATGACCGCCTTCGCCCGCGCCATGGACGTCGACCGCCTCGACCTCGGCGGCGGCCTGGGCATCGCCTACCGTCCCGGCGACCCCCGGCCGCCCGCACCGTCGGACCTCGTGACCATCCTGCAGAAGGAGACCGGCGGCCTGCACCTGTCCGTCGAACCCGGCCGCTCCATCGCCGGGCCCTCCACCGTCGCCCTGTACACGGTCGGCACCATCAAGGGCGGCTACGTCAGCGTGGACGGCGGCATGAGCGACAACCCCCGCCCCGCGATGTACGGCTCCCCGTACACGGCCGTCCTGGCCTCCCGCGCCTCCTCCGCTCCCGCCCGTGGGTTCACGGTGGTCGGCAAGCACTGCGAGAGCGGCGACGTCCTCGTCCGCGACGCCCGCCTTCCCGGCGACCTGGAGCCCGGCGACGTGCTCGCGGTGCCCGCCAGCGGGGCCTACCAGCGCTCGATGGCCAGCAACTACAACCACGTGCCCCGGCCGCCGGTCGTCGCCGTCCGGGACGGCGCGGCCCGCGTGGTGGTCCGCGGGGAAACCGAATCCGACCTTCTCCGGCTCTATCCGTAACCCTGGTTAGCATGGCCGCCATGCTCAATCCCGGCCGCTCGCCGTACACCAGCACCGACCGGGACCTGATCGGCGTCGCGCACGCCCGTCAGGTCCGCGATCACTTCGCCGCCGCGCCGACGCCCCTGACGGCGCTTGCGCGGCTGGCCGCCGGGCAGCGCGTCGGGAAGATCCTGGTCAAGGACGAGAGCGACCGCATGGGACTGGGGAGCTTCAAGGCGCTCGGCGGCGGTTACGCGGTGGCCAGGCTGGTCGGCGAGGAGGCGGGGCCGGACGCGGGGGAGGGGCGGCTGCGGGAGGTGGCGGCCCGTGCGCCGTTCGTGTGCGCCAGCGCGGGAAACCACGGGATCTCCGTGGCCGCCGGGGCCAGGGCGCTCGGCGGGACCTGCGTGGTCTATCTGAGCCATGAGGTGCCCGAGGAGTTCGCCGATCGGCTCCGGGCCCTCGGCGCCCGGGTACGGCGCAGCGGCGCCGACTACGACGAGAGCATGGCCGACGCCCTCCGGGCGGCCACCGGCAACGGCTGGCGGCTCATCTCCGACAGCTCCTGGCCCGGCTACACCCGGGTGCCCCTGGACGTCATGCGCGGCTACACCGCCCTGCTCGACGAGGTCTACGAGGCGGGCGCCGCGCCCACGCACGTGTTCGCGCAGGCTGGGGTGGGCGGCCTGGCCGCGGCGGCCGCCGCCTACGTGCGCGACCGGTGGGGCGAGGACCCGGTGGTGGTCGTGGTGGAGCCCGAGGGCGCCCCCTGCCTGCTGGAGAGCGTGCGGGCGGGTGAGCCGCTGCGGGTGAAGGGCTCCCCGACCTCCCTGGGCCGCCTGGACTGCCTGGAGCCCTCCCTCCTGGCCTTCCGGCTCCTCGGGCACCTGGCCGACGCGTTCGTCACCGTGACCGACGCCCAGGCCGCCCTGGCCGCCGCCGCGATGGGCGAGGAGGGCGTGCGCGTCTCGCCGTGCGGAGCCACGGGTACGGCGGGGCTGATGGCCCTGGACGACGACACGCGGAGCGCGCTGCGGCTCGGCCCTGACTCCACCGTCCTGGTCATCGGCACGGAGGGGCCGGTTTAGAGGCGGCAGCGCGGGGTTGCAAATCACCGCGAAAATAAACGCATGGGACAGATGGGAACCAAGTGACGCACGAGACGCGTCAAAGCGGGCGTGCATCGTCGGGCGCCGGAGCGGCTTGCTGAACTGGATCTGCTGCGGTTCGTCGCGGCGCTGGCCGTAGTGGCCTTCCACTACCTGGTGGCCTTCAGGTCGGTGTGGGGTGAGCAGCCCGCCGAGCTGTTCCCCGCCGTCGCCCCCCTGGCCGGGCTGGGAATCCTGGGCGTCGAGCTGTTCTTCATGATCAGCGGGTTCGTGATCCTCATGAGCGCCTGGGGCCGCGGGCTGGGGGCCTTCGCGCGCTCGCGGTTCGTCCGCCTGTATCCGGCCTACTGGCTGAGCCTCGCCGCCGCCTTCGGCCTGTACGGCGTGCTCGCGCTCAAGGGGCCCGACCCCAAGCTGACCGGCGCCGAGTACGCCCTGAACGCCACCATGTTCCAGCGCCTGTTCAAGGGCATCGACGCGGTCGGCGTCTACTGGTCGCTCTGGGCCGAGCTGCGCTTCTACCTGATCATGGCCGTCATGATCCTCATCGGCATCACCGCCAACCGGATCCTGATACTCGGCGGCGTCTGGCTGGCCGCCGCCACCGGCGCCCTGTTCCTGGACAACCAGGTCGTCAACGAGATCGTCATGCCCGCCTACGCCCCGTACTTCGTCGCCGGCATGTCCCTCTACCTGATCCACCGGCGCGGCTCCTCCTGGCTGCCCTGGCTCTACGTCGTGGCCGGATGGGCCCTGGCGCTCAACGCCGCGCTCGAACGCGTCGAACGCCGGGTCAAGGCCGCCGGATCGGCCGCCATGCCGGTCACCGACCTCGGCGTCATCCTCACCGTCACCGCGATCTTCGTGGTCATGGCCCTGGTCGCGCTCGGGCTCCTGCGGATGCGTTCCAACGGCCTGCTGACCGCGCTGGGCGGCACCACCTACCCGCTGTACCTGTTCCACTCGGCCGCGGCCGTCGTCCTCATCCCGCTGCTCGCGGGCGGCCTGCCGCCCTGGCTGATCGCCCTCGTGACCCTGCTCGCCGCGATCTTGGTGTCCTATCTCGTCTACGCGTGCGTCGAACGTCCGGTCCAGCGACTTCTCAGACCACGCAAGTCATCCCGAACCCCAGCAGCGCCCTCCACACAGGTCGAAAAGGCGTCGGTGCCATAACTCTGTGGCCTTGGGGCACTGTGAAGGGCATAGGCTCGGGCATATAAACGGCGGATAGCGATTTGGCTGGACGACGAGAGGTGCGCATGACGGTGCGTCGGGTGATGGGCATCGAGACCGAGTACGGCATTTCCGTACCAGGTCAGCCAGGCGCCAACGCGATGGTGACCTCATCGCAGGTCGTGAACGCCTACCTGGCCGCCTCGGCGGCCCGGGCGCGACGCGCCAGATGGGACTTCGAGGAGGAGAACCCGCTGCGCGACGCGCGCGGCTTCGACCTGGCCAGGGAGGTGGCCGATCCCAGCCAGCTCACCGACGAGGACCTCGGCCTGGCCAACGTCATCCTCACCAACGGCGCCCGGCTCTACGTCGACCACGCCCACCCGGAGTACTCCACTCCCGAGTGCACCAACCCCCGCGCCGCCGTCATCTGGGACAAGGCCGGAGAACGCGTCATGTACGACGCCGCCACCCGCGCCTCGGCGATCCCCACGAACGCCCCCATCCAGCTCTACAAGAACAACACCGACGCCAAGGGCGCCTCCTACGGCTGCCACGAGAACTACCTCATGCGCCGGGCCACGCCGTTCGCCGACATCGTGCGTCATCTGACGCCGTTCTTCGTCTCGCGGCAGGTCGTGACCGGGGCGGGCAAGGTCGGCATCGGCCAGGACTCGCGCGGCGAGGGCTTCCAGATCTCCCAGCGGGCCGACTTCTTCGAGGTCGAGGTGGGCCTGGAGACGACGCTCAAGCGCCCCATCATCAACACGCGCGACGAGCCGCACGCCGATCCGGAGAAGTACCGCCGCCTGCACGTGATCATCGGCGATGCCAACATGTCGGAAATTTCGACATACCTGAAGCTGGGCTCCACGGCGCTCGTCCTCGCCATGATCGAAGACGGCTTCCTGACCCGCGACCTCGCCGTCGACAACCCCGTCCAGGCCCTGCGCGCGGTCTCCCACGACCCCACCTGCCGCTACGAGATCGCCATGCGCGACGGCCGCAAACTGACGGCCATCCAGCTGCAGATGGAGTACCTGGAGCAGGCCAGAAAGTACGTCGAAGAGCGCGGCACCGCCCAGGACGAGATGAACAAGGACATCCTCGACCGCTGGGAGTCCGTCCTCACCCGCCTGGCCGACGACCCGATGCAGCTCTCGCGCGAACTCGACTGGGTCGCCAAGCTCGAACTCCTCGAGGGCTACCGCACCCGCGACGGCCTCGCCTGGTCCCACCCGCGCCTGCAGCTCGTCGACCTGCAGTACTCCGACATCCGCCCCGACCGCGGCCTGTACAACCGCCTGGTCGCCCGCGGCCGCATGCAGCGCCTGGTCACGGAGGACGACGTCCAGCGCGCCGTCGAGAACCCGCCCAACGACACCCGCGCGTACTTCCGCGGCCGCTGCCTGCGCCAGTACAGCGAGTCGGTGGCGGCTGCCTCCTGGGACTCGGTCATCTTCGACATCCCGGGCCGCGAGTCCCTGCAGCGCGTGCCCACCCTGGAACCGCTGCGCGGCACGAAAGCCCACGTCGGCGAGCTCTTCGACCGCTGCCGCACCGCCGCCGACCTCGTCGCCGCCCTCACCGGCGGCGACTAGCGCGTCTTCTGCCTTTTCAGCTGGTTTGCGCGCTCTCTTCGCCCGCGCCTTGTCGCGGGCGCTTTTCGTGCGTTGCGGGCACAACCCCTCCTGTCCGCTACGGCAAGCCGCCCCCACCGCCACCCGCCGACCACCCTCCCTCCGTCCAGGGATACGGCAGGCAGGGCGCGCCGCCCGGCCCGCCGTAACGCCGCCCGTAACCACGCGGACGGGGCCTCCAGGTCACCATGGCGGCTTTGACCCGCTTCGTGGGCCCAGAACGACCGGCGCTGCCTGCCATGGCTGAGCCGTCGCGTCCGGCTCGGGTTTACGTAGGGTGGAGCAGTGGTTCCGGGTCGAGCGAAGATCGCGCGGTGATGGACGCGAAATGTCGCTCGGTTCGGGGAAGATATGGCTTAGAGACAGTCCCCCAAGCGGAGGTAGGTAGGACATGGCGACAAAGGACACCGGCGGCCAGAAGCAGGCCGGGCGGCGTGAGAGCGAGGTCGAGGAGACCGAAGCCTCGGCGTCCGCCGACGTCCAGGAGCGGCAGGAGAAGCTCACGGACGATGTCGATGCGATCCTGGACGAAATCGACGAAGTGCTCGAAGAGAACGCAGAGGAATTTGTTCGCTCCTACGTCCAAAAGGGCGGCCAGTAGGGGCAAACATCTAGCAAAGGGGTGGAAACGCCCTCGCGAGGTGAGTGGTGCCCGGGCTGTGGTCGCTCTCCGGGTGCGGTTCATTCGGGTCATCGCGCGAGGGAGGGGCGTGCGCGAGGCCGCCGCGGCCGGTGCGGTCGTGGACCGGCGCGCGTGAGGTCCGCGGGGAGATCGAGGAGGAGTACGGGCGAAACGGGTCCACCGGGAATGGGCTGACCATGGCATGACCCAACGACGACTTCGAGCGCGCGCTCGCCTGCCGGGGCGGGCTCCGCGCCGACCGTCAGACCGTTCCCTGGACCTTCGCCGACCCTCTCCACCGCCGGCCGCGACCGGGCGCGGCGGCGTGGCGGGTGCTACCGCCCAGTTCGCGGCACACGCTGACGACGAGGTGCTGCCTCAACATCCCCACCGCGAGGTGCTGCCCTCGCGTCCTCACTGCGATGGGCCGCCCCGGGCCTCCGGTGATGGTGTTACGTGATGCGGTGGGCCAGGCCGTCCATCAGCATGGTGAGCCCGAGGCGGAACGCGCCCTCCGGGTCGGTGGACATGCCGGTGGTCTCGCCGACCGTGGTCGAGACGCGCTGGGCGATGGGGTAGGACACGCCGCCCATGGCTGTGGCCAGGGCCGGGGCGACGCTCTCCCACCACTGCACGTCGGTGAGGGAGCTCTCCTGCCAGACGCGCCGCATCGAGATGACCCCGCGGGCGCTGCTGGAGACGAGGCCCAGGACCGCGGTGAGCGTCTGGTCCATCTCGATGTCGCCGAGCCCGAGCCCGTCCAGCGCGGCGAGTTCGGCCTCGTACTTGCCTGACACGCCGGGTCCCGGCACGGGGCGGCCGGGGGCGACGTCGACGGTCCAGGGGTGGGCCATGTGGTGGTCCCAGTTGGCCTGGGCGACGCGTTCGATCCTGGCCCGCCAGGTCGCCGCCGCGGCCGGGGGCGGGCCGGTGGCGTACACCTCGGCGGCGACGGCGTCGAGCATCAGTTCGATGAGTTCCGCGCGCCCGGCGACGTGCGGGTAGAGGGCCATGGGGCTCACGCCCAGGTCGCCGGCGACCCTGCGGATGGTGAGCGCGTCGAGGCCTTCGGCGTCGGCGACCGCGATGGCCGCGCCGGTGACGCGTCTGGGCGTGAGGCCGGACCTGCTCACCGCTTCGGTGGGTTTCCACAGCAGGCCGATCAGCTTGATCGGGTCGCCGGGCCGTTCGGCTCTCTTCGCCATTCTCCGCTCCCATCTGTTTACGATGTATTATACATTGTCTAAATCGAAGGGAGGCCACATGACCGGCGAATCCGCACCGATCTTCGCCAGAGGGGTGCGCAAGCACTTCCCGGGCAACGAACGTCCCGCGCTCGACGGCGTCGACCTCACCGTCCGGGCGGGCAGGGTCTGCGCGCTGCTCGGCGGCAACGGGGCGGGCAAGACCACGATGATCCGCATTCTGACCACGCTGACCAGGGCGGACGCGGGCATCGTCCGGGTCGCAGGAGGCGACGTGCGGGCCGAGGGCACGCGGGTGCGGGCCTCGATCGGGCTCGTCGGCCAGTACGCGGCCCTGGACGAGGTGCTCAGCGCCCGTGAGAACCTCGAGCTGTTCGGCCGGCTGGCCGGGCTCGACCGCCGCCGCGCCCGCGAGCGGGCGGGTGAGCTCCTCGGTACGGCGGGCCTGCACGAGGTGGGCAGGCGCCCGGTGGGCTCGTTCTCCGGCGGCATGCGCAGACGGCTCGACCTGGCGACGTCGCTGATCACCATCCCGGCGGTGCTGTTCATCGACGAGCCGACCACCGGCCTGGACCCGCGGGCGCGCCGCGAGCTGTGGTCATCGGTCAGGGCGCTCACCGCCGCTGGCACGACGGTGCTGCTGACCACCCAGTACCTGGACGAGGCCGACGCGCTGGCCGACGACGTGGTGATCCTGCGCGAGGGCCGGGTGATCGCCGAGGGCACGCCCGGCGACCTGAAGAAGCTCGTCGGCGAACCGCGTATGGAGTTGCGCGAGCCGACGCTCGAAGACGTCTACCTGCACCTGCACGAGGAAGTGGCGGCCTCATGACGACGACGATCCCGGCGGCTCCGGCGCGGACCCACGTCTGGCGGGAGGCGCTGATCCTGGCCGGCCGTACGCTGCGGCACTGGCGGGCGCGGCCGGTCGGCTTCGCGGTCCAGGTGTTCTTCCCGGTGCTCGTCATCCTGCTCATGGGCGGGCTGCTCGGCGGCGCGATCGCGGGCAGCGCGGCGCAGTACATCCTGTTCGTGATCCCGGGCGTGCTGGCCTTCACGATGTTGTCCGGCATCGAGACGACGATGATCGCGGTCACCACCGACGCGACCAGGACCGTGACCGACCGCTTCCGCTCGCTGCCGATCTCGCCGGGGGCCGTGCTGCTCGGCCGGGTGCTGGCGGACATGCTGACCTCGGCCGTGGAGCTCGTGGTGATCACGCTGGCGGGGCTGGCGCTCGGCTGGCGGTGGGAGAGCGGCATCCTGCCGGCGCTGGCGGCGTACGGGCTGCTGCTGTGGTTGCGGTTCGGGCTGCTCTGGGTCGGGGTGTGGGCGGGGCTGCGGGTGGGCTCCCCGGAGGCGGTCGGGGCGGTGCAACTGCTGTCGTGGCCGGTCGGGTTCCTGTCGACGGTGTTCGTGCGGCCGTCCACGATGCCGCCGTGGCTGGGCGCGATCGCCGAGCACAACCCGCTGTCGGCCACGGCCAGCGCGGTGCGCGAGCTGTTCACCGGCGTCCCATTGCGGGGTCTGACCTGGGCGGCCGACCACGCGCTGCTGTTCGCGCTGGTGGCGCCGCTGGTGCTGGCCGCGGTGTTCTGCCCGCTGGCGATCCGCGCGTTCCAGGGACTGAGCCGATGAGCGAGATGATCCGGGTACGCGGCGCGCGGGAGAACACGCTCAAGAACGTCGACGTCGACATCCCCAAGCGCAAGCTGACCGTCGTCACCGGCGTGTCGGGGTCGGGCAAGTCGTCGCTGGTGTTCGACACGCTCGCGGCGGAGTCGGGGCGCCAGCTCAACGAGACGTTCTCCGCCTTCGCGCAGGGCCGCCTGCCCAGCTACGGCCAGCCGGACGTCGACCACCTGGAGAACCTGTCCGCGGTGATCATCGTGGACCAGAAGCGGCTCAGCGGCGGCCCGCGCTCGACCGTGGGCACCGCGACCGACATCGGGGCGCGGCTGCGGCTGCTGTTCTCCAGGCTCGGCGAGCCGTCCGCCGGCTACTCCAACGCCTACAGCTTCAACGACCCCGCCGGGATGTGCCCGCTCTGCCAGGGGCTCGGGGTGGCGGCCACCGTGGTGGTGCCGGAACTCGTCGACGAGGACCGGTCGCTGGCGGAGGGGGCGATCAGGTTCCCGGCGTTCGCGCCCGGCCAGTGGATGTGGAAGGCGTACGCCCGCTCGGGCTTCTTCGACGTCGACAAGAAGGTACGCGACTACACCCCGGAGGAACGCGAGATCCTCCTGCACGCGCCCCCGGGAACGCTCAAACCCCCCGCGGGCATGGACGCGGTCGGCACCGCCTACGAGGGCGTGGTGCCCCGGTTCACCCGCATCTACCTGCAGAAGGAGCCGGAGTCGCTCAAGGGGGCGCAGCGGGAGGCGTTCGAGCGGATCGTGGCCAGGCGGCGCTGCCCGGAGTGCGCGGGCTCCCGGCTGGCCGCACCGGCGCGGGCCAGCCGCATCGCCGGGCGTTCGATCGCCGACTGCAACGCGATGCAGGCCGACGATCTGCTGGCCGTACTCGGGGAGTTCGACCGTCCCGAGGTGGCGCCGCTGGTGGCCGTGCTGCGCGAGCACCTGAGCCGGATGGTCACGCTCGGGCTGGGGTACCTGAGCCTCGGCCGGGCCACCTCGACGCTGTCGGGAGGGGAGTCGCAGCGCGTCAAGATGGTGCGCCACCTGGGCAGCGCGCTCAGCGACATGCTGTACGTCTTCGACGAGCCGACCGTCGGGCTGCACCCGCGCGACGTGGACACGCTCGGCGCGATGCTGCTGGCCCTGCGCGACCGGGGCAACACGGTGATCGTGGTCGAGCACGCCCCCGAGATCATGGCGATCGCCGACCACTGCGTCGACATGGGCCCCGGCGCCGGCGGCGCGGGCGGGCAGGTCGTCTTCGAGGGCACCTACGAGCGGCTGCGCCGGGCGGACACCCCGACCGGCGCCGGTCTGCGCGCCGACCGGGTCAGGCGCGGCGAACCCCGACCGGTGAACGACTGGATGGTCATCGAGCACGCGTCCACGAACAACCTGCGCGACGTCACCGTCGGCGTCCCCCGCGACGTGCTGACGGTCGTCACCGGCGTGGCCGGTTCCGGCAAGAGCAGCCTCATCCTCGGCCACCTGCCCGCCGCCGCCCCGGACGCCGTCGTGATCGACCAGCGGCCGATCCGCGGCTCGCGGCGCTCCAGCCCCGCGACGTTCACCGGCCTGCTCGACTCCATCCGCCAGATCTACGCCCGCTCGACCGGCCGCCCGCCGGGCCTGTTCACCCCCAACTCGACCGGCGGCTGCCCCGGCTGCGAAGGCACCGGCCTCATCTACACCGACCTGGCGTTCATGGAAGGAGTCACCACGCGCTGCGAGACCTGCCGCGGCCGCCGCTTCACCCCGGAGGCCCAGCTTCACACGGTCGGCGGACGCTCGATCGCCGAGGTCTTCGAGATGAGCGTCGCCGAGGCGCAGGCGCACTTCCCCCAGAAGCCGGTACGCGACACCCTCACCCGCCTGGCCGACGTCGGCCTCGGCTACCTCACCCTGGGCCAGCCCCTCACCTCCCTGTCAGGAGGCGAACGCCAGCGGCTCAAGCTGGCCGCCGAACTGGCGGCGCCGGGCCGTACCCTCATCCTCGACGAGCCGACCACCGGCCTGCACCTCGCCGACATCGACCACCTCGTCGCGCTGCTGGACCGCATGGTGGACGCCGGCTCGACCGTGGTCGTCATCGAGCACAACCTGGACGTGGTCCGCGCCGCCGACTGGATCATCGACCTGGGCCCCGAGGCCGGGCACGACGGCGGCCAGGTCGTCTTCACCGGCACCCCGCGGTCGATGATCGAGTCGGCCGCCACCCACACCGCCCACCACCTGCGCCTCAGCGGCTGACGTACTCCACGCCCACGCCCAGCAGCCGCACCGGCCGGTCCAGGGTGAAGCGGCCGAGGGCGGCCAGGGCGGCGGCCTCGATGGGAGCCGGGTCGACGGTGGCCGCGGCGAGCTTGGTCTGCCGGGTCTGGGTGATGAACGGGGCGAAGCGCACTTTCACCGTCACCCGGATGACGGTCCGGCCCTCGCCGGCGGCCTCGGCCGCGAGGCGGCGGGCGAAGGCCGTCACGTGCTCGCGGACGGCGGCCGGATCGGTGAGGTTCGTCGGGAACGTGCTCTCGTGGCTGTGGCCGCGAGGGACCCACGGGGTGTCGGTCACGGTCGTCTCGCCCTTGCCGAGCGCGAGGTAGCGCAGCCAGGGCCCGTTCGTGGGGCCGAAGCGCCCGGCCAGGCCGGCGGGATCGGCGGCGGCCAGGTCGGCGACGGTGTGCAGGCCCAGGTCGGCGAGCTTCTTGGTGGTCTTGGCGCCGATGCCCCACAGCGCGGAGGTGGGGCGCTCGCCCATCACCTCCGTCCACTGCTCGGTGGTGAGCTGGGAGACCCCCTGCGGCTTGCGGAACTGGGCCGCCAGCTTCGCCTGGTGCTTGTTGTCGCCGATGCCGATGGAGCAGGTCAGCCCGGTCTCCTCGGTGACCGCCCGCTGCAGCGAACGGGCCAGCGCGAACGGGTCGCCGGTGCGGGCGCCGATGAACGCCTCGTCGAGCCCCCACACCTCCAGCGTGATCGGGAAGGCCCGCAGGACCTCCATGACGCGGGCGGAGGCGGCCTCGTAGGCGGGCATGTCGCTGGGCAGGAACACGCCGTCCGGGCACTTGCGCAACGCCGTGCGCATGGGCATCCCGGAATGCACGCCGTGCTCGCGGGCGGCATAGGAGGCGGTCGCCACGACCGTGCGGGGGACGGTCGGATCGCCGTTGCCGCCCACGATGACCGGGCGGTCCCGCAGTTCGGGGTGCCGCAGGATCTCGACCGACGCCATGAACGAGTCGAGGTCGAGATGCAGGATCCAGTCCCTGGTGGACACCCCTCCAGTATCCCGCCTCACGACGTGCGGGGTCGCCGCGGGCCGTGCCGGCGCGCGGGGAACGCCTGCCCGCCGCACGTCCGGGAGTTCGCGGTGAGGGTACGGCGGGCGGGGGTCAGGCCAGGGCCGTGCCGGCGGGCAGGCGGACCGGTTCGTCGCGGTAGAGGGCGGCCGAGCAGGGGGTGACCGCCTGGCGGCAATCGCCGCGGTCGCAGGCCTTGATGGCCACGCTGAGCAGGGTGAGCAGAAGGTCGGTGTCGTGTGCGGTGTCGAGGCGGATGCCGATCCAGTCCTCGCTGCGCCCGAACACGACCCGCTCGGTACCGGCCAGCGCCGGGTACATGCGGCAGATGGCCGGGCGGGTGAGGCGGAGTTCGGCGTCGTCGTCGGCGTGCAGGTGGAGGATCTGGCAGGTGCCGGCGGCCACGCCGACTCCGCATGTGCAGTACGGGGCTGTCGCCTCAAGGCCGGGCCACTCGCGCAGGAGCGTCAGCACCCGGCCGGCCTGGGAACCCAGGGCGATGCCGCTTGCTCGCATGTGCTCATCGTCGTCCTCCGCGCACGCGGAGCAAAGGTGGATACCGCCAGGGTGTTCCCAATCGTTATGGAGCGATGCGCCGGGCGACCGCGATGAAGGCGGCCAGCTGTTCGGGGGAGAGCGCTCCGGTGAGGTGGCGGCGTACCGCGCCGAGGTGGACGGGCGCCGCGCGGTCGTACGCGCGGCGGCCCTCGCCGGTGAGCACGACGTCCTCGCCGCGGCCGTCGAGCTCGCACTTCTCCCGGCCGACGAGCCCGCGCTGCTCCATCCGGCCGAGCTGGCGCGACAGGCGGCTGTGGGCCCAGCGCAGGTGGCCGGCGAGGCCGCGCACGCGGATGCAGTGCTCGCCGCCCGAGAGCTCGGCCAGGGCGGCCAGCACGTCGTAGTCGGCCATCGACAGGCCGCTCGCGCGTTCCACGTCGCGGGCGATCTCGGCGTCGACGTGCAGGCGCAGGCGGCGGTAGGCCTCCCACGCCGCGAGCGCGGTCTCGTCCCTCGTCTCGGTCACCCCTGCAGTCTAGAGGGTTTTGGTGACATGTAACAGATCTTGAGATAGAGTTTCGTTACACGTAACGAATTGATGGGAGTGTGGGCATGGAACGCAGGCTGGCGGTCAACGGGGTCGAGCTGAACGTCGAGACGTCCGGTGACGCGGGAGACCCGGCGATCCTCCTGCTTCACGGCGCGGGGCAGTCGCTCGTGGCCTGGGAGGAGGAGTTCGTCGCCCGGCTCGTCGCGGGCGGGCGGCGGGTGGTGCGCTTCGACAGCCGTGACGCCGGCCGTTCGACCAGCTATCCGGCGGGCGAGCCGGCGTACGGCCTGAACGACCTCGCGGACGACGCCGCCGCGCTGATCGAGGCGCTCGGCCTGGACCAGGCCCACCTCGTCGGCATGTCGCAGGGCGCCGCCGTCGCGCAGCTGGTGGCGCTCGGCCACCCCGGCCGCGTCGCCTCCCTCACCCTCACCGGCGCCACCCCGGGCGGCCCCGGCCACGAGTCCCCCGACCTGCCGCCGATGGCGGACAGGATCCTGGCGCTGTTCGCCGGGGAGCAGCCGGAGCCCGACTGGTCCGACCGCGCGGCCGCGCTCGACTACCTGGTCGAGGGCGAGCGCCCCTACGCTGGGGCGGTTTTCGACGAGGCGGCGCTGCGGGCCATGGCCGCGCGGGTCGTGGACCGCACGCCGAACCTGGCCGCCCAGCTCACCAACCCGTTCCTCATCGACGCCGGCAAGCCGTGGCGCGAACGGCTCGGCGAGATCGCGGTGCCGGTGCTGGTCTTCCAGGGCGGTGACGACCCGCTGTTCCCACCGGGACACGGGCAGGCGCTGGCCGCGGCGATCCCCGGGGCGCGGGCGAGGGTGCTGGAGGGCGTCGGGCACGAGATCTTCCCCCGGCGCACCTGGGACGAGGTCGTCCCGGCGATCCTGGACCACACCGCCGCGCGCTCCTGACCCGCCGCGGCCGCCCATTCCTGGATCGCACGGCTTGATCCCGTGCGGGCGGTCAGGCGAGCAGCGCGCCGTCGCGGTAGACGAGCGATCGAGCCGGTACGGCCCAGCGTCGCACCCCCAGCGCCGGCTCAGTGCCCTCGGGCACGACCGCCTGCACCAGGTGGCCGCCGGACTCGAGCGTGACCAGCACGCCGGTGCCCAGGTTCTCCAGCACGGCCACGGTGCCCGGGATGCCGTCCTGGCGTTCGGTCTCCGACAGGCGCATGTATTCGGGCCGCACGCCGTACACGATCTCGTCGCCCTCGCCGAGACCGGCGGGAGCGGCGCGGACGGCGCCCGCGACACGCAGCGCGCCGCCGGTGTTCGTGCCGGGCAGCAGGTTCATCGGGGTGGAGCCGATGAACGAGGCGACGAACGTGGTGGCGGGCCGCTGGAAGATCTCGGCGGGGGTGCCGATCTGCACCATGCGTCCGGCCGACATGACGGCGATGCGGTCGGCCAGCGCCAGCGCCTCGGCCTGGTCGTGGGTGACGAAGACCGTGGTGACGGCCAGTTCGCGCTGCAGGCGCTTGAGGAACGTGCGCGCCTCCAGGCGCAGCCGGGCGTCGAGGTTGGACAGCGGCTCGTCGAACAGGAACGCGGCCGGATGGCAGGCGATCGCGCGGGCCAGCGCCACCCGCTGCTGCTGGCCGCCGGACAGCTGGGCGGGGCGGCGGTGCAGCAGGTCGGCCAGCGACAGGCGGCGGGCCACCTCGGCGGCCTTGCGCACACGTTCGGCGCGGGGGACCTTCTTGATGCGCAGCGGGTAGGCGATGTTGTCGGTGACGTCCATGTGGGGAAAGATCGCGTAGTCCTGGAAGACCATGGCGACGTCGCGGCGGCCCGGGGGCAGGCGGGTGACATCCGCCTCGTTGATGCGGATATTTCCTGCTGTGGGGGTTTCGAGACCGGCGATCGTCCGCAGCAGCGTCGTCTTGCCGCAGCCCGACGGGCCCAGCAGCGCGAAGAACTCGCCGTCGGCCACCGTCAGGTCGATCGTGTCCAGGGCGCGCACACCGCCGGGGAACACCTTGGTCAGGCCGTGCAGCGAGATCACCGCTTGATACCTCCGTGGAAGCGGAAGCCGTACCGCTGGGAGACGAACAGGTACATGGCCACGACCGGCAGCGAGTAGAGCAGCGAGAACGTCGAGATGAGATCGAGCTTGGGCGCGCCGCCCTCGGTGTAGAGGGTGTAGAGGATCACCGAGCCCGGCGACTTCTCCGGATCGCGCAGCAGGATGAACTGGAACAGGAACCCGCCCCACACGCTGGCCAGCGCCCAGACGCCGATCGTGGCCAGGCCGGGGCGTACGAGCGGGACGGTGATGTGCCGCAGGATCTGCAGCGGCGAGGCGCCGAAGACCCGCGCGGACTCCTCGTAGGACGTGGGCGTCTCGTCCATGAAGTCCTTGAGTATGAAGATCGCCGCGGGCAGCAGGCCGCCGGAGACGACCAGAATGACGCCCAGATGGGTGTCGATGAGGTTGAGCCGGGTGGCCAGCTCGAAGATCGGGACCATGGCCGCGGTCCCGGTGACCACGGACGACAGCAGCAGAAGCAGATAAAGGAGTACGTCCCTGCCGGGCACCGACACCCGCGAGAGCGCGTACGCGGCGAGCGCGGCCAGCACGACCACCAGCACCGCCGCGCCCCCGCCCTGGATCAGCGAGTTGCCGATGGAGCCCAGCGCGTAGGGGTTGTCGAGGATGGCGGCGAAGTTGGCGAGCGTGAACTCCGGCACCGACGTCGTGATCGTGGGGGAGGCGTCGAACGGCGCCGCGGCCAGCCACAACATCGGCAGCGCGAACAACGCCAGGACCAGCGCGACGAAGACCGTGGAGACGAGCCTGCCGACCGTGTGCCTGATCATGCCGGTGGCCCTCCCGCGGCGGCCGTGGCCTCCTGCCGCCGCCGCCCGCGCAGCAGCCGCAGGTAGGCCAGCGCGAAGACGAGGTTGATGAGCAGGATGAGGAAGGAGACCGCGGCGCCGACGCCGAGCTCGCCGCCGCGCAGCGCGAGGTTGTAGACGTAGATCGGCAGGATCTCCGAGCGGCCCTCGGGCCCGCCGCCGGTCAGGACGAACGGCGTGAAGTCGTTGAACGTCCACAGGCTGATCAGCAGCAGGTTCGTCAGCACGTGCCGGCGGATGAGCGGGAAGACGACGTCGCGCAACTGCTGGAAGACGTTGGCGCCGGCCAGGCGGGCGGTCTCCAGGTGGGAGGGCGGCACGTTCTCCAGCGCCGCCGAGTACAACATCATCGAGAACGCGGTGCCCCGCCAGGTGTTGAAGATGATGATCGACAGCAGCGGGTGGTCCAGCAGCCACGCGAACCCCGGCGTGCCGAGCAGCGCGTTGAGCGTGCCGTCGTCGCGGTCGAGCAGCGCGAACCACAGGAACCCCACCACCGTCGACGGCAGGATCCACGACAGCAGCACCACGCCCTCGACCAGCCGCCGCACCGCCCCGCGCCGGGAGCGCAGCACCCACGCGAGCGCGAACCCGAGCCCCGCCTGGCCGATCACGGCCGAGCCGCCCACGTAGGCGACGGTCAGCCACAGCGAGGACAGGAAACGCGGGTCGCCGAGCGCGGAGGTGTAGTTCTCCAGCCCGACCACCTGCGGGTCGGCCGCCTGGAGCCCGGTCAGCCGGTAGTCGGTGAGCCCCAGGTAGATCGTCCAGAGCGCGGGGAAGACGAGGAAGACCGCGACGAGCACGAGCGCGGGCAGCACGAACGCGGTGGCCCTGGCGCGCCCGAGCCCGGCGGCATCGGTGATCATCCCGCGATGTTGGCCGCGCCGCCGACCAGCCGCTCCAGCTTGGTCTGGTACGCGCCCGCCGCCTCCTCGGGCGAGGCGCCCGCCACGACCGCGGCCGTGGCCTCCTGAAGCGCGACCGACACCTGCGGATAGACCGCCAGCGGCGGCCGGTACGCCGTGATCGGCAGGACCTCCTCCGCGATGTACCTGAGCATCGGGTCGACCGTCAGCACCTCGGAGTTGACGTCGTCGCGGGCGCTGATGCGCACCTGCCCGGCCAGCTGCGACTTGGTCGCCGCCGCCGAGTGCATGAACGCCAGCAGCTCCCAGGCCAGCTTCGGGTTCTTGGAGAAGGGGTTGAGCACCCGTACCGCGCCGCCGGACATCGAGACGAAGTCCTGGCCGCGGATGCCGCCGCCCGCCTGCCTGGCCGGGATCTTGGCGTAACCGACGACCGCGTCACGCTCGGCCATGGGCGCCACGCCCGCCTTCGGCTCGATGACCGAGCGCCAGAAGTAGTCGCTCTCCGCCAGGATCGCGATCTTGCCCTCGGCGAACTGGGCGAAGGACTTGTCGCGGCCCTTGGCCTCCTGCTGCAGCTTCGGATCGCCCAGGCCCTTGGAGTAGATCTGCTGGTAGAAGCCGAGCACGTCCTTCATCGCCTGGGAGGCGCCGGTCCACTTGCCGGTGGTGTAGATCTCCGAGCCGGCGCCGGTCAGCAGCGGCAGCGCGCCCTGCATGGTGGTGGCCTCGCCCATCGCGGTGCCGGCGTTGATCTGGATCGGCACCGGCACCCCGGCCGCCTTGAGCCTGGTCCCGGCGTCGATGATCTCCTGCCAGCTCGCCGGCCGCCACGGCTCCGGCAGGCCCGCCTTCTTGAACAGCGTCCGGTTGTAGAACAGCACGCGGCCGTCGGTGCCCTGCGGGAGCGCGTACTTCTTGCCGTCGAAGATGCCGAGCCCCTGTACGGCCTGCGGGATCTGCGACCAGCCCTCCCAGCCGTCCACCGTGGGCCCGCCCACCTCCGCCAGCGGCTTGATGTAGCCGGCCTGCGCGAACTCGCCCACCCAGATGCCGTCCAGGTCGATGACGTCGGCGCCGGTCTTCGACTTGAGATCCAGGGCGATCTTCGTCTTGTACTGCTCGTCCTCGACGCCGCTCGGCTGGAACAGCACCTTGACGTTCTGATGACTCCGCTCGAACTCGGGGATCACCCAGCTCCGGATCCAGTCGGCGCTCTCGGAGTTCTTGCCGCCGGAGATCGAGTTGGCGGCGATCGTGAGGGTCACGCTCCCGGGGCTCGACGGCCGGCCGGTGCCGCAGGCGGCGAGGGCGAGGAGGAGGGCGGCGCCGATGAGCACAGGTCGCATGTCGGCCTCCAGTTGAGGACGTGCAGACATACCGACAATCGCACGACCCGACCCGGGCGTAAAGAAACGATCTGATGAACGGTTCGCCCTGAGCTGATCGTGGGAAGTGCATGGGGCAACGCAACATGAGTAGGGTCTGGCTAGAGGTAGTGACGTTTGAGGAGGGAGTCGCGTGGCATCGCACAGGGATCTGCCCGCCGGCTTGGTTGACCGATTTTTCGTGAACTCGGGGAGTTCGTCGTTCACCGAGTTCGTCAGCTCGCACGCCCCGGAGTTGCTCCCGGTACGCGGCGAGATCCTGGCCACCCCCATCGGCGACCAGGTTCCGCACGCCACGACGATCGTGGCGGCCACCTTCGCCGGCGGCGTGGTCATGGCCGGAGACCGGCGGGCCACCTCGGGGAACATGATCTCGCAGCGTGACGTGCAGAAGGTGTTCCGCACCGACGACTACTCCGTCATGGGCATCGCGGGCACGGCGAGCACCGGCATCGAGATGGCCCGGCTCTACCGCGTGGAGCTGGAGCACTACGAGAAGATGGAAGGCCGCACGCTGTCGGTCAACGGCAAGGCCAACCGCCTGGCCACGATGATCCGCGGCAACCTCGGCATGGCGATGCAGGGTCTGGTGGTGGTGCCGCTGTTCGCCGCCTACGACCCCGACAAGGACGAGGGGCGCATCTTCAGCTATGACGTGGCGGGCGGGCCGTACGAGCGGGAGCGTTTCGACGCGATCGGCTCCGGCTCCATCTTCGCCCGCGGCTCGCTGAAGAAGCTCTACCGCGACGGCGCCGGCGCCGACGACACCGTGATGACGCTCATCCAGGCGCTCTACGACGCGGCCGACGACGACTCGGCGACGGGCGGACCCGACGTGACCAGGAAGATCTGGCCCATCGTGTCGGTGATCGACACCAACGGGTTCCGCCGGCTCACCGACGAGGAGGTCTCCGGATACGTCGAGCAGATGCTCGAAGCCCGGTTGATCTCCCCCGACGGCCCCATCGCCCCGCTGCGCTAGAAAGGAACACCTGCGGTGTCCATGCCTTTTGGATATGCCTCCCCTGAGCAGATCATGCGGGACAAGGCGGACTACGCGCGCAAGGGCATCGCGCGGGGCCGCTCGGTCGTCGTACTGCAGTACGAGGACGGCATCCTGTTCGTCGCGCCCAACCCGTCGCGGGCGTTGCACAAGATCAGCGAGATCTACGACAAGATCGGCTTCGCCGCGGTCGGGCGCTACAACGAGTTCGAGGAACTGCGGCTGGGCGGCATCCGCTATGCCGACATCAACGGCTACACCTACGACCGCTCCGACGTGACCGGCCGCGGCCTGGCCAACCTCTACGCCTCCAACCTCGGCCGGATCTTCACCGAGTCGATCAAGTCGCTGGAGGTCGAGGTCGTGGTGGCCGAGGTCGGCGAGACGCCCGACGGCGACGCCATCTACCGGCTCACCTTCGACGGCTCCGTCTTCGACGAGCACGGCTTCACCGTGATGGGCGGCCAGGCCGAGGCCGTCTCCGGCCGCCTGAAGGAGCGCTACCGCGAGGCGATGCCGCTGGCCGACGCCCTTGAGGTCGCGCTGGTGGCGCTGACGGAGCCTGGTGGCGAACGGCCGCCGGTGGCCCAGCTCGAGGTCGCGGTGCTGGACCGCAACCGCGAGCACCGCAAGTTCCAGCGGCTGACGGGGGCGCGCCTGGAGCGCATCCTCCCCGCCGCCCCGCCCACCCCGCCCGCCGCCGCCACAACGGAACCCGACGACGCCCCCACCGGCCCGCCGACGGGCCCGGACGGCGACATCGACGACGGCTCCTCACCCCTGTAGCGACCTGGGGCCATGGGCTCCACGGTTTCTGGGCCGAAGCGGTACCTGGGCGCCGCGGCAAAACGCCGCGGCGCCCACGCACGCCCGATCCGCCACCCCGCCTTCCGCTCCTGCCCGCGCCTCTCGGCCGCTTCTTGTATGCGGCTGACTTGTGGTTCTACCCACACCCGCCTTTGGCTCCGAGCCGCGCCTGTCCGGCGGCCGTGCGCGTCGGTGTCCTGTCTGTCGGTCTTCGCCCTGGTTCGGCGCCGGTTCCGAGCGGCGCCCGCCTCTCGGGTACGGCCGTGCCGGGTGGGTGCACTGGTAGCCGGGGTCAGCGGAGTCGCCGTCTCCTGGTGATGGGGTGTGACGTGTGTCACGTGGTGCTGCGCGAACCAGGGGGCGTGTGCGGGGATCGTAGATCGTGTGAAGACTTCGACCCGATACATCCTGGCCGGCGGTGCAGTGGCCGCCTTGACTCTTTCCTTCGTCAGCACCGCCCACGCCGGTACCCGGAGCACGGTCACGCTGCCCGCGACCGCCGCGTTCACGGCGATCCCCAAGTTCAAGGCACCCAAGATCTTCGGGACCACCTTCCAGGCGGACCCCGGGCACGACTTCACCAAGGGCGTCCACTCGCGGCGCGACGGCATCCTGCGCGGCTGGATCACCCACGTCAGCGGCGTCAAGGCCGAGTACGAGCCGATCAAGTGGAAGAAGGGCACCCAGACCGAGGGCTACTTCGTGGGGCCGCCCGAGGGTGACGTGCGGGCCTACGCCTCGCCGATCGCGAAGAACGTGGTGTTCCTGTCGGCGTTCGGATGCAAGGCGTCCATGCGGAACATGACCGTCGACCGCAACACCGGACTCGGCAACAAGCGGTGCTCGCAGTCGGTGCTGATCAAGCGGGCCAAGCAGTACGAGCGTCCGGCTCTGATCACCGTCTACAAGGGGAAGATCGTCCGAGTGCAGGAGATTTACACCCCGTAGTCCCAAGGTGGGTCTTACGTTGGGGCTTGCGGCGGTAGGTGGTCATAGGAAGTGGATCACCGCTGGAGGCAGCAGATGCGTGGGATCGCCGCCGCTTTGGCCGGTATCACCGTGGCGTTGGGGGTGGCCGCGGTCCCGGCACGGGCCGATGAGGACCTGGGCCTGCGGCCGTCGACCGTACGGGCCGGTGGATGGGTGACGGTCCGGCTGCTGTGCGACCCCGATTCCGAGTCGGGGATGATCGACGGGCCCACCTCGTTCGGGGAGATCCCGATCGACGACCTGGGCGACGGCCGGTTCGAGGACGACGTACGCGTACCCATCGGCACTCCGCGGGGCCGCCAGCCGGTCTTCGGGTACTGCGACGACGAGGACGAGCCCACCAGCCGAGCCACGTTCACGGTGGTGGGCGGCCGCCCACACGGCGGCGCATACACCGGCTTCGGCGGTACGGCCCCAGCCCCCGCACCCCAGCCCGCCAACGCCGCTCAGCCCGGCCATGCGGCCCAGGCGGATCAGGGGGAGGAGACCGGTCTGCAGCGTGGCGCCCCGGGAGGCGCTCTCTTGTGGGCCGGGATCGGAGCGCTGGCGCTCGGCGGAGTCGCCGCGATGCGCCGCCGCAACCGCCGCAGGGGCTGACATGCGCCGCCCCTACAACCCCGTGACACCGGTGTGGTGCGGGCTCGGTCCGGGAGGGGCCGCGGGCGGGGTGGGCTTGTGAGGGCCGGGGCTGTGGGGGTTCTGCTGGCCGGGGTCGTGCTTGTGGTGGTGGGGAAGCCCGGGCTGGAGAAGGTGTTCGAGGGGCTTCGGGATCTGGTCCACTCGGCGGCTGTCGCGCCCATGTCGCGGTCTGCCCCGGTCCGCCTGGAGATTCCCGGGCTCAAGGTCAAGGCCGGGATCACCCCACGTGGCCTCAACAAGGACGGCACCGCCCGCGTCCCGCAGGCGCGTCAGGCGCATCTGGTCAGCTGGTACAAGCACGGACCCGCGCCCGGCGAGCCGGGTGCCGCAGCCCTGTTCGGCCATGTGGACTCCACCACCGGCCCCGCCGTCTTCCACGGCGTCGCCACCCTCCGGCCCGACGCGTTGATCAAGGTGACCCGGGCCGACGCCTCGACGGCGATGTTCCGGGTCCGCTCGGTCGAGGCCTTTCCCAAGCGGCACTTCCCGTCCGAGCGCGTCTACACCGACACCGACCGTCCGGAACTTCGCCTGATCACCTGCGGCGGCACGTTCGACCCGGTCAAGCGGGAGTACGCCGACAACGTGGTCGTCTTCGCCGACCTCGCCGGCCGTACCGGAAAATGAGGGGCGGCCCTGCGGGCTGTCCGATATGCTCATTACATGCACTATTACTTCTTCCTCTAAGAGGGACGGCGCCAAGCCCCCGACTACGTCCGACGCGGCCCCATGAGTGGCCCCGGGCGCGGCGAGGCGTATCCGCCGTCCGTTTCTTTTCGCGGGGCTGAGCCCCGTTCTTGGAGGAAGTGTGTCTACCGCTCTTTCCCTGCGCGCCCGCGCCCACCTGAGCGCCACCGATCTTCGCGTCACGCGTGGCGGGCGGCCGGTTCTGGTCGGTGTGAGCCTCACCGTCTCCCCGGGCGAACGCCTGGGCGTCGTCGGTGAGAACGGCCGGGGCAAGACCACGTTGCTGCAGGTCCTGGCCGGGGTTCTGGCCGCGGACGCGGGCGAGGTCAGCCGGGCCGGCACCATCGGTGTGGCCGACCAGGAGATGCCCGTCGGCGACGACCGTAGCGTTGGGGACCTCATCGACGTGGAGCTCGCCGAGGTACGGCGGGTCCTGGCGGCGTTCGAGGAGTCCACGGAGGCGCTGGCCGAGGGGCGGCCGGGCGCCGAGCAGGAGTACGAACGCGCGCTGGCCGACGCCGAGTCGATCGGCGCGTGGGAGGCCGACCGGCGCGTGGACGTCTCGCTGGCCGCGCTGGGCGCGGTCGACGACCGTGCCCGGCCGCTGGCGGGGCTTTCGGTCGGGCAGCGCTACCGGATCCGGCTGGCCTGCCTGCTCGGCGCCGGGCACGACCTGCTGCTGCTCGACGAGCCGACCAACCATCTCGACGCGGCGGGCCTGGACTACCTGACCGCCCGGCTGCGCGAGCATCCGGGCGGCGTGGTGCTGGTCAGCCACGACCGGGCGCTGCTCAGCGACGTCGTCACCACCGTGCTCGACCTCGACCCGACCCGCGACGGGCGTCCCCGTACGTACGGCGGCGGCTACGAGGGCTACCGCGAGGGCCGCACGGCCGAGCGCGAACGCTGGGAGTCCGACTACCGCGACCAGCAGAGCGAACGCCAGCGCCTGGCCGACGACCTGTCGGCCGCGCAGAACCGGCTCAGCACCGGCTGGCGTCCCGAGAAGGGCACCGGCAAACACACGCGGGCCACCCGGGCGCCCGCGCTGGTGCGGGCCGTACACCGGCGGCAGGAGGCGCTCGAGGCGCAGGTACTGGACGTGCCGAAGCCGCCGATGCGCTTCCAGGCGCCGCCGCTGCCCGCTCCGCCAGGCGTGACGCTGCTGCGCGCCGACGGGGTGGAGGTGGCCGGGAGGCTGCGCGGGCCCCGGTCGGTGCACCTGCGCGCGGGCGACCGCCTCGTGGTGACCGGTCCGAACGGCGCCGGCAAGTCGACGCTGCTGGCCGTACTCGCGCAGAGGCTCGAACCCGGCGCGGGCAGTGTGCAGCGCGGCGGGCGGGTGGGACTGCTGTCGCAGGAGTCCCCGGAGCCGTCGCGGCGGCCGGCCCATGAGGTGTTCGACGCGGCGATGGCACGGCTGGTCAGCACCGGCGTGCTGGCGGAGGCGGAGCGGGTGGGCCTGTCGAGCCTGGGCCTGCTGCCGTCGCAGGCCGCGCACCGGCCGGTGTCGGAGCTGTCGATCGGCCAGCAGCGCCGCCTGGACCTGGCGTTGCTGCTGGCGGCCCGCCCGCAGGTGATCCTGCTGGACGAGCCGACCAACCACCTGTCGATGGCGCTGGTGGAGGAACTCACGCAGGCCCTCCACGCGACGGCCGCCGCCGTGGTCATGGCCACCCACGACCGGCAACTGCTCCGCGACGTCGCCGACTGGCCGCGGCTGTCGCTGCGGTGACGTTCGGTCAAACCACGATGATCCGTTACGGCCCAGCCGCGCCCACCCCCACCCGCCGCACGTGGCCGGCCTCCGTTCAGGGAGACGGCAGGCCGGCGCGCGTGGCGGGCCGCCGTGACGCCCGCCCCGCTGGCCGGTTACCGGCGCACCCCTCACCCCGATCCCGCCCCAATGCCCTTGGCGGGCAAGGCCTCCGGCACGATGCCCCGCGCAAGGTAAGGCCTCCGGCCCGGTTTCCCGGGGAGGTCAGGTCTTCGGTCCGGGACCTCGTGCCGTGGCCGGGCCGGTGTTCGGCCCGATGCCTTGGGCCGGTCTCTCCGGCTCGATGCCTTTGGCGCGACGTCGCGTGCGACAGGGGCGCCGGTCTCCGGTTTTGTCCCTTGGCCGGGGGTGCCGGTGTCAGGGGTGGAGGGATTGGAGGATCCGGTGGAGGTTCGCCTTGTTCTCCAGGCCGATGCCCGGAAGGTCGGGTAGCCGGAGGTGGCCGTTCTCGACCACGGCGTCGTCGGCGAAGCCGCCCGTGGGCTCGAACTCGCCCGGGTAGGACTCGTTGCCCCCGAGCTTCAGGGCGGCGGCGATGTGCAGGGCGAACTGGTGTCCGCCATGCGGGACGCAGCGCCGGGCGGACCAGCCGTGCCGCCGGAGCATGGCCTGGATGCGCAGGTATTCGGCCAGGCCGTAACTGAGGACCGGGTCGATCTGGATGAGGTCGCGGTCGGGGCGCATGCCGGCGTACCGCAGGAGGTTGCGGGCGTCGGGGAGGGAGAAGAGGTTCTCGCCGGTGGCCAGCGGCCCCGGGTACCGCTCGGCCAGGGTGGCGTGCAGGGCGTAGTCGAGCGGGTCGCCGGGCTCCTCGTACCAGGCCAGGCCGTAGGGCTCCAGGGCGGCGCCGTACGCCAGGGCGGTGGCGAGGTCGAAGCGGCCGTTGGCGTCCACGGCGAGGTGGGCGCCGTCCACGACGTCGAGGACGGCCTCGACGCGGCGCAGGTCCTCCCGCAGGGAGGCGCCGCCGATCTTCATCTTGACGGTGGTGTAGCCGAGGCCGAGGAAGCGCCGCATCTCCGCCTGGAGGTCCTTGAGCGTCTTGCCGGGGGCGTAGTAGCCGCCGGCGGCGTAGACGAAGACGGAGCCGTCCGGCTCGCCGAGGGCGTGGCGCTCGCACAGCCAGCGGTACAGCGGCTTGTCCTCGATCTTGGCGGCCAGGTCGTGCAGGGCCATGTCGAGCACGCCGACCGCGACGGAACGTTCGCCGTGGCCGCCGGGCTTCTCGTCGCCGGTCATGACGGGCAGCGCCTTGACCGGGTCGAAGGTGACGCCGTCGTCGGTCAGCAGGCTGTCCGGATCGGCTTCGAGCAGGCGCGGCGCGACGCGGCGGCGGATGATCTCGCCCGCGCTGTAGCGGCCGTTGGAGCTGAAGCCGTAGCCGGTCACCGGGCGGCCGTTCCTGATGACGTCGCTGACGACCGCCACGATGGAGCAGTCCATGCGGCCGAACCGAATGTAGGCGTTGGCGATGGACGAGCTGATCGGGATGGTTGCCTCACGGACGGCGATGATCCGCGGCATGGGCCTTCTCCTTGCGTGGGGCGCCGATGGTCTTCTCGAACAGTTCGCGGTCGAGGCCGCCGTCCTCCCACCGGGCCACGACCACCGCGGCCACGGCGTTGCCGAGCACGTTCGTGACCGCCCTGATCAGGGAGAGGAAACGGTCGACCGAAAGCACCAGCGCGAGGCCGGCGACGGGCACCAGCCGCACCGCCGCCACGGTGTTGGCCAGCGTCACGAACGCCGACCCGGTGACCCCGGCGGTGCCCTTGGACAGCACCAGGAACACCAGGAACAGCAGGAGCTGGTCGCCGAGGCCGAGCGGCACGCCGTACACCTGACCGATGAAGACGACGCAGATGGGGATGACGACGGCGACGCCGTCGAGGTTGAAGGAGTAGCCGGTCGGGACGACCAGCCCGACCACCGAGCGCTTGCACCCGAACTCCTCCAGGCGGGCCATGAGCTGAGGCATGACCGACTCCGACGAGGAGGTCCCGAGCACGATGTACAGCTCGCGGCGCAGGGCGCGGACCAGGCGCAGGTAGGAGAAACCGGCCATGCGGCAGACCGGGACCAGCACGACCAGCATGAACACGGCCAGCGCGAGGACGGAGACGCCGACGAGCTTCATGAGCGCGGTCAGGGTCTCCGGGCCGTACTTCCCGACCGTGTACGCGACGGCGCCGAAGGTGCCGATCGGCGCCAGGTACATGATGAACCGGATCATGCTGAAGAACACCTCGGCCAGCCGCGTGCAGCCGCGGGCGATCGGCTCGCCCACCTCGGGCGGCAGGGCGAGCAGGGCCAGGGCGAACAGCACGGCGAAGATCAGCACCTGGAGGACCTCGCCGGTGGCGAACGAGCCGACGGCGTTGTCGGGGATCATGTGGGTGAGCCAGTCGGCGAAGGTACGCTCGGTGCCGCCCTTGACGTAGTCCGTCAGCTCCTCCGAGGCGCCGGCGGGCGGGGCGACCCCGGCGCCGGGCCGCAGGAGGTTGACGGCGGCCAGGCCGATGAGCATGCCGAGCGTGGTGACGATCTCGAAGTAGATGATCGCCTTCAGCGCGATCCTGCCGACGGACCTCAGGTTGCCGGCCGAGACGATGCCGCTGACCACGACCAGGAACACCACCGGCGCGATCACCAGCTTGATGAGCGCGATGAAGACGTCGGCCAGGGGCTTGAGCTGGGCGCCGGTCTCCGGCCACAGCAACCCGAAGATCGCGGCGGCGACGGCCGCGACGAGCACCTGCATGCTGGTGTTACGCGCCAACGCCCGCATGGCTAGCGCACCAGGGTCTCGCGGAGAGCCCCGCGGTCGACGTCGAGGCCGAGCCCCGGCCGGCCGGACAGCGAGATCGTCCCGGCCTCGGGCACGGGGGAGCCGGGGAACAACTGCAGGCCGACCTGGCCCATGCCGAGGTGCCACTCGAGGATCCAGCCGTTCATCATCCCCGCGAGGGTGTGCATGCTGAACAGCGGCCAGCCGCCGCCGTGCGCGATCGGCAGGTTGTAGACCTGGGCCAGGTGGGCGGCCTTGCGCGCCTCGGTGAAGCCGCCGCAGTAGCAGGGGTTGGGCTGCAGGATGTCCACGGCGCGGCGTTCGACCAGTTCGCGCAGGCGCCAGCGGTGGCCTTCCATCTGCCCGGCGGCCAGCGGGATCGAGGTGTGCTCGCGCAGGTCGGCCAGGGCGCGCGCGTCGTTCTGGTGCAGCGGTTCCTCGAACCAGGTCAGGTCGCAGTCCTCGACGGCGCGGGCCAGGTACTTGGCCTCGGTGGGCGTGAACAGGTAGTTGGCGTCGATCATGAGGTCCACGTCGCCGCCCACCGCCTCGCGCACGGCCCGGATCCGGCGGGCGTCCTCGCGCCAGCCGCCCCCGTCCACGCCGACGACCATCTTCAGCGCGGTGAACCCGGCCGCCACCTGGAGACGGGCGGCCTCGGCGAGCTGGTCCCTGTCGTACTGCGGGAAGCCGAACGTCACATACACCGGCAACTGTGTACGGGCGCCGCCGAGCAGGGAGGCCACCGGGCGGCCCTCGTGCTTGCCGGCGATGTCCCACAGGGCGATGTCCAGCATGGACAGGGCGCTGGAGACCACGCCGGTCATCGTCCGGGGGTTGAGCTTCTGCCAGACGCGCTGGTGGACGGCCTCGACCTCCCGCGGGTCGAGGCCGGTGACGACAGGCAGGAAGTGGTGTTCCAGGGCGGCGACGACGGAGCGGGCCAGGAAGTGGCCGGTGATGGCCACGCCGGTCAGGCCCTCGTCGGTCTCGACCTCGCAGAAGACGAACTCCTTCTGCTCGGCTCTGCCGTACCCGGCGACGCGGCCCTCCAGCAGCGGCACCTCGATCGAGGTGGTGTGCACGCTGGCCCGGATGTCCTTGATCTTCATGCTGGTCCTTCGTGGCAGGGGGTGATGGAAGGAGCTTCTCCCCGAAAATCGTCAACTGTCAACGATTTGCAATTTGTGAAGAGCTGGGGTAGGGAAGATCGGGTGGGCGACTACACCGACGCGCTCCGGCGCAGGGTGGCCGAGCGGCAGGCCACCTCACTTCCCCAGCTGATCGTCGAAGAGCTCGAAAACATGATCATCAACGGCACGCTGAAAGGCGGCGACCGGATCAACGAGTCGGCGCTGGCCATGCGGCTGGGCGTCAGCCGCGGGCCGGTCCGCGAGGCCTGCCGCCAGCTCGAACGCAGCCGGCTGGCCGAGTTCCGTGCCAATCGCGGCATGTTCGTCAGGGAGATCTCGGTCGAGCAGGCGGCCCAGCTCTACGACATCCGGGCGAGCCTGTTCGGGCTGGCCGGGCGGCTGGCCGCCGGGCGGGCCGGCGAGGACGACGTGGCCGAACTGCTGGAGGTGGTCGAGCGGCTCCGGGGCTGCGCCGACATGGATCACTACTATCCGCTCAACGTGGACCTGCACCGGCGCCTGGTGGCGCTGTCCGGCAATCCCCGTTTGGTCGAGCTTTATGACGATATTTCCAAGGAACTGCACCTGTTCCGGCGGCACGGCCTGGAGCCGGACACCGCCCGGCAGACCTCCAACGCCCAGCACCGGGAGATCGTCGAGCGCATCGCCGCCGGTGACGCGGTCACGGCCGGCCGCCTGATGGAGGAGCACATCCTGGCCGGCAAGGGCCGCATGCTGGGCGGCGCGCCACACGACGCACCGCATGGGGTATCGCACGGCGTACCGCGCGCCGTATCGAACAAAGAGTGATATGTCGGGACATGCGGCGCGGGCGGCGCAAAAACGCCAGGCAAGATCCCTCCCGCTCGCCGATCCGTGGGCATAGTGTGAGGTGATGGATCGTCGCATCTTCGGACTCGAGAACGAGTACGGCGTGACCTGCACGTTCAGGGGACAGCGCAGGCTGTCTCCGGACGAGGTCGCGCGCTACCTCTTCCGCCGAGTCGTGTCCTGGGGCCGATCAAGCAATGTCTTCCTCCGCAACGGCGCCCGCCTCTACCTCGACGTGGGCAGCCACCCCGAATACGCCACCCCCGAGTGTGACAACGTCGTCGAACTCGTGACGCACGACAAGGCGGGCGAGCGCATCCTCGAAGGCCTTCTCGTCGACGCCGAGAAACGCCTGCGCGAGGAGGGCATCGCCGGCGACATCTATCTCTTCAAGAACAACACCGACTCCGCCGGCAACTCCTACGGCTGCCACGAGAACTACCTGGTCGGCCGGCACGGGGAGTTCGGCCGCCTGGCCGACGTGCTCATCCCGTTCCTGGTCACCCGGCAGATCATCTGCGGCGCGGGCAAGGTGCTGCAGACGCCGCGCGGGGCGGTCTACTGCGTCTCGCAGCGTGCCGAGCACATCTGGGAGGGCGTCTCCAGCGCCACCACGAGGTCGCGGCCGATCATCAACACCCGCGACGAGCCCCACGCCGACGCCGAGCGCTTCCGCCGCCTGCACGTCATCGTGGGCGACTCCAACATGAGCGAGTCCACGATGCTGCTCAAGGTCGGCGCGACCGACCTGGTGCTGCGCATGATCGAGGCGGGCACGGTGATGCGCGACCTGTCGCTGGAGAACCCGATCAGGGCCATCCGCGAGGTCTCCCACGACATGACGGGCCGCCGCCGGGTACGCCTGGCCAACGGCCGCGAGGCCTCCAGCCTGGAGATCCAGCAGGAGTACCTGTCCAAGGCCAAGGACTTCGTCGACCGCCGCGGCGGCGACCCGATCGCCCACCGGGTGCTGGAGTTGTGGGAGCGCACGCTGCGCGCGGTCGAGACGGGCAACCTCGACCTGGTCTCGCGCGAGATCGACTGGGTCACGAAATATCAGCTGATCGAGCGGTATCGCAAGAAGTACGACCTGCCGCTGTCCTCGCCGCGCGTGGCGCAACTGGACCTGGCCTACCACGACGTGCACCGCAAGCGCGGACTGTTCTACCTGCTGCAGAAGCGCGGCGCGGTGGAGCGGGTGGCCTCCGACCTGAAGATCTTCGAGGCCAAGTCGGTGCCGCCGCAGACGACCAGGGCACGGCTGCGCGGCGAGTTCATCCGCAAGGCGCAGGAGAAGCGCCGCGACTTCACCGTCGACTGGGTGCACCTGAAGCTCAACGACCAGGCGCAGCGGACCGTGCTGTGCAAGGACCCGTTCCGCAGTGTGGACGAGAGGGTGGACAAGCTCATCGCCGGAATGTAGTGGGTCGTTTACCCCGGGCCTACATCAGTCTCGGATAGTGTGGCGCGAAACCTAGACGTCTGTCCCGAGGGAAGTCCATGCGCCGCCGCCTGGCCGTACTGGCCGCCGTGCCTTTGATCTTCACCGCCGCCGCGTGCGGAACCGCCGAGCCGACCGGCTCCACATCGGCCACCGCGTCGTCGGGGGTGAAGGTCGCAGGCAACCTCAACGCCAAGCCGACGGTGACCTTCCCCTCGGGTACGCCCGCCGCCAAGTCGTCCTACGAGGTGATCAACGCGGGCACCGGCCCGGCCATCAAGAGCGGCGACAAGCTGATCGTCAACCTGACCGTCTACGACTGGGACGGCAAGACCAACGCCCTGCAGGGCTCCTCCTACGACTCCAAGCAGCCGGAGACCATCGCGATCGACCAGCAACTGCCCAAGGTCCTGCAGGACGGCTTCGGCAAGGTCAAGCACGGCGGCAGGCTGCTGGCGATCCTGGCCGCCGACGCCGCCCCGCAGCAGCAACAGCAGGCCGCCCAGGCGACCAAGGTGTTCGTGCTGGACGTGGTCGGCGGCGCGCCCGCCGCGCTCAAGTCCGCCTCCGGCGAGGAGACCAAGGAGTCCATCAAGGGCGTCAAGGTCGTCAGCCCGGGCGGCGAGAAGGCGCCCACGCTGACCACCAAGACCGGTGACAAGGCGCCCAAGGACCTGGTCGTCAAGACCGTCATCAAGGGCACCGGCAAGCCCGTCGCGGCCAACCAGACCCTCGACGTGCACTACACCGGCAAGATCTGGGGCACCGACAAGCAGTTCGACTCCAGCTGGGAGCGGGGCCAGCCGGCCAACTTCCCGCTGAGCGGCGTCATCCAGGGCTGGCAGAAGGGCCTGGTCGGCGTGCCGGTCGGCAGCCGTGTCGTGATGAGCATCCCGCCCGCCATGGGTTACGGCGCTCAGGAGCAGAACGGCATCCCCGCCAACAGCACGCTCGTGTTCGTCGTGGACGTCCTCGCGGCTTACTGACAGCTGGTCTGACAGCGCGGTAGCATCTCGTGGCCCGGGGCATCGCCCCGGGCCACTGGCGTTGGTGCGGAAGGACGTCGATGCGGCCGATCCTGCTCCTGATCCCGGCCCTCGCGCTGACCGCGTGCACCGCCCCCGCCGCGCGGGACCCCGGGCTGAAGGTCGGCGGCGCGTTCGGCGCCAGGCCCTCGGTGGTCTTCCCCGCGGGCAAGCCCCCGGGCAGTCTGCGGATCGACCAGCTGACCGCGGGAAAGGGCGCCCGGCTGGGCGCGACGGACGTGGCGATCGTCCACTACACCGCGCATGTCTGGGACGGCCGGGAGAACCGCCGGGTCGACTCCAGCTTCACCCGCGGCGCTCCGGCCGCCTTTCCGGTCGGGCAGCTCGTTCCCGGGCTGGACAAGGCGCTGCGCGGGCGGGCGGTGGGCAGCCGGGTGATCGCCGCCATCCCGCCCGCGGAGGGCTTCGGCGCCAACCCGCCGCAGGGCGTCGGCCCGTCCGACGGCCTCTTCTACGTGATCGACATCCTGGGCGCGCACGCCAAGGGCGAGTCGGTCAAGGGGCGCGCGGGCGCGTACGCGGGAATCAGGGTCGGCGGCGGCGCGCGGCCGGTGCTGTCGCTGCCGCTGGCCCGGCCGCCCGCACGCTACGCCGCCAAGATCCTGGTCAGGGGGGACGGGCCGCGGGTCGAGCGGGGGCAGCTCGTGGTCACGCAGTACGAGGGCGCGGTGTGGGCGCGGCGGAGCGTGTTCGACTCCACCTGGAGGAGCGGGCGGCCGCGGGCGTTCATGGTCGGCGACGGCGGCGTCATCAAGGCGTGGGAGCGCGCGCTGACCGGCGTGCCCGTCGGCAGCCGCGTGCTGGTCGTCGCCCCGCCGCGCACGGCCTACGGCAGCGCGGGCCTGCCCGCCTTCGGCATCCGCGGCGCCGACACCCTGGTCTTCGTCGTGGACGTGCTGGCCGCCTACCGATGAGCGCGGGGACCTAGACTCGCGGGCGTGAACGACGACCTCGACGCGCTGGCGCACCTGCAGGACCCGGTACGGCGGGCCCTGTACGACCACGTCGTGGCCCGGGGCGGTGAGGTCGGCAGGGCGGAGGCGGCCGAGGCCGCCGGCGTCTCCCGCACGCTGGCCGCCCACCACCTCGACAAGCTGGTCGAGGCCGGGCTGCTGGAGGCGGGCTTTCGCGCCCCGGACAAGAAGGGTCCGGGCAGCGGCCGCCCGGCCAAGGTCTACCGGCGGGCCAAGACCGAGCGGTCGGTGAACCTGCCGCCGCGCGACTACGGCGTGCTGGCCGGCCTGCTGGCCGAGGTGGTCGAGACGCTGGGCGCCGAGGACCGGGCCGAGACGGTCGCGCGCCGGGCGGGCGAGCGCCTGGCCCGGGACCGCCGCGACGAGCCGATCGCCGCCGTGCTGCGCGAGCGGGGCTACGAGCCCTACACCGACGGCGGCGTCCTGCGCATGCGCAACTGCCCTTTCCACACGCTGTCGGAGGAGCAGCCGGTGCTGGTGTGCGCGATGAACCTGGCCCTGTGCCAGGGGCTGCTGGAAGGCATGGGCGGCGATCCCGGCCTGGCCGCGCTCGATCCCCGGCCGGGGGAGTGCTGCGTCACCGTCGCCGACCCTTCTAAAATAAATGAAGATTGACATAGAAGTGCGGGCATGGTGAGGTGAAGCCCATGCACCTGGCACAGATGAACGTCGCCCGCCTGCTCGCCCCCGCCGACGACCCCCGCATCGCCGACTTCATTGACGGACTCGAGCCCATCAACGCCCTCGCCGACGCCGCCCCCGGCTTCGTCTGGCGGATGCGGGCCAACGACGAGGACCCCAGGGAACTGCTGAGTTACGACCACGACGACTACCTGGCCACCACGCTGTCGGTGTGGGAGTCACGCGAGACGCTGTGGAACTTCGTCTACCGCTCCGCCCACCTGGACTACCTGCGGCGGCGCCGGGAGTGGTTCGAGCACATCGCGGAGCCGTACGCGGTGATGTGGTGGATTCCGGTGGGGGAACTGCCCACGACGGCCGACGGTTTCGCACGGCTGCAACGCCTCAGGGCCGAAGGACCCGGCCCCGAGGCGTTCACCTTCAAGGACTTCTACGAGGCGACCCCGATGCCCAGGCACATCTCGTCCTGGGTGCCCTCGCCCCAGACCACGTAGCGCGGCGGCAGCTTCTGCAGCAGCGGCAACTGGGCGCGCAGCGAGGCGTCGTGCGTGCACGTCACCCGAATGGTGTCGCCCTTCTTGACCGCCACCGGCTCGGGCAGCGGCTGCAGCGCCTGGTTGTCGAAGTTGTACTCGGGCACGTCGAGCAGCGTGCGCCCGCCCGCCTTGCCCGGGTTGAGCTCCACCTTGATCGAACGGCCCAGCAGGTGCATGTGCCCGGCCAGCGCGTGCAGCGTGAAGGCCGAGGGCGAGGTCACGTCGCAGTGCTGCGTGGCCCCCGGTTTGATCCCGTCCTTCTCACACCGCTTCATCAGCACGTTGACCACCGCGGCCGAGTCGCGGCCGAAGCGCTTGCCCACGTCCGCGACCGCCGCCTCGCGCTCGCACAGCGGGCCCTTCTCGCTCGCGGTGCACGGCAGCTCGATCGGCGCGGGGAACAACGTCGTCGCCAGCGGCGTGCGCGGGCCCGTGGCCAGGCGCAGCCGCACGCTCGACTGGTCGGTGCCGGCGGGCTTCCCGTCCAGCGCCAGCGTGCTGTAGTGGACCTGCATGACCAGCGCGCCGCCCTTGGCCATCGGATAGCCGAGCTTCGGATCCAGCAGAACCTCGTTCGTGCCGGGCGCCCAGTGGCCGATCCACGAGGCCTCGCGCACGCCGGCGTCGCCGAAGCAGGTCCAGCCCTCGCCCTCGTCCTTGGCGTCGATCTTCTTCGCGGCCGCCAGCCCGTCAGGCGCCAGCGAGAACAGGATCGCGTGATGGACCACGTCGGTGTTCTGGGCGGCGAACTGGGTGCCGGTCAGGAACGCGTCGGCCCCGGCCAGGCCGGGATCGATCAGGAAGCAGCGGTAGACGTCGGTGCCGCCGGCCGCGGGCTCGGGCTTGTACGGCTTGGGCATGGTCGCCGTCACGAAACGTTCACCCGCACGCAGCGGGGCGGCCGGCGCCGGGGTGGCAGAACCATGCAGTCCGTGCCCTCCATGCGAAGCCGTCGCCGACGGCGGCGGCGACGGTGACGCGGTGGTGCCTGATCCCCGGGCCGGTCCGTTCCCGCAGGCCGCCAGCAGCATTGCCGCGACGGCCAGCACGACGCCCGCCCCGATGCGTGTGCTTGTCATGCCTCCACGCTCTCGCGTCCGGGCGTGAGCGTCATCACACTCAGGGCTGATCCGTCTACGCCTCAGGTCGGAGCCCGCGTCTACCCCAGAAGGCCTGCCGTATGCCGGCCCGCCGCCGCTGAGGTGAGGAAATAGGCCAGATCCTCCTCCAGCCCGCGTCCCATCGTCGACAACCGCACGGGCGCGGCGCTCAGCGCCTCGTGCAGGCCCTCGACCGGCACCGCCACCAGCTCATGCCGTACGGCCAGCATCTCGGCCTGGTCCCTGACCCGCTCCCCGAACGCCCCCGGCAGCTCCGGCACCGGCACCTGCGCCGGGGCCAGCGCCACCCGCCCATAGGCGGTCAGCGAGTGGTGGGAGACGCCCACGTGCCGCTCGCGCCTGTCGCCCTCGCTGACCCGCAGCGCCGCCACCGGCCGCCCGCGCAGCACGGCGGCCGCGTTGACCGCCTCGCCCGCCGACACGCCGGAGAAACCCCACCGCGTGCCCGTGCCGAGATTGCCGGGGCCCTGGGTCACGATGGCCACGTCCGCCTCCAGCACGTGCCTGGCCGCCAGCAGCCCGGTGTGCGTGGTGACCGCCTCGACGTCGCCGCCGAAGGCCTGGCCAACCGTCACGACGCCGCTCAGCCAGCCGATCTCGCGCAGCTTCGCGCACGACATGGAGAACCAGGCGGGCAGGGCGCCGCCGTCCAGCATCACGTAGGCCACGCGCACGCCGGGGCGCGCGGCGTACAGGCCGCACAGGATCGGCGCCAGCGCCGAGTGCAGGTCGGCCACCACGACCGGCATGCCGTCCAGCGAGTCGGCCTCGCGCAGAAGCTCGTGGTAGGGCGAATCCTGCTCGTCCGCGCCCAGCACCGTGGCCTGCAGCGGGGTGTAGCGAGCCTTCACGAGGTGACCGGGACCGGTGGGATCTTCCGGCAATCTGTTCGGGACGGCCACCACCATGGCGTAACCTCCCGTACCGAGACCCATCGCGAGTGCCGTCGTGTTGAGCAGCACCTCGTCGCCGGGTTCCGGGCGGCCCACCAGGGGAGGGTAGGCCAGCGCCCGGCACTCACCCTCGGGAACGGCGACGTCGAGCTCCACCGCCCCAGGCCACTCGCGCCGGATCCGCGTCACCTCGCCCATGCGCCATCTGATCACCAGGGCAGGGTAGCGTCGAACACAGGAGGAGTGAGGGCAGATGTCGCGCCGTAAGACCGAGCGGTTGCTCAATCTTGTGATCTGCCTGCTCGCCACGCGCCGGCCGTTGTCGGCCGAGCAGATCCGCCAGGCCGTGCCGGGCTACGACCGCGACGGCGACGAGGCGTTCCAGCGCATGTTCGAGCGCGACAAGAACGAGCTGCGCGAGATCGGCATCCCCATCGACGTCGTGCGCGACCCGTGGGAGGACGAGCCCGGCTACCGCATCGAGCGCCAGTCCTACGAGCTGCCCGAGATCACGCTGGAGGCCGACGAGGCCGCGGTGCTCGGCCTGGCCGCGCAGGTGTGGCAGCGTGCCAGCCTGGCCGAGGCGGCCTCGGGGGCGCTGCTGAAGCTGCGCGCGGGCGGCGTGGCCACCGACGCGGCCGGCGGCGGGGCGCTGGAGCTGCGCGTCGACACCCGCGACCCCGCCTTCCCCGCGCTCTGGGACGCCGTGCGCGACCGGCGCGTGGTCCGCTTCGACTACCGCAGCGCCGGCAGCGAGAACGTGCGCACCCGCACCGTGGAGCCGTGGGGCGTGGTCAGCCGGCGCGGCCGCTGGTACCTGGCCGGCTTCGACCGCGACCGCGACGCGCCGCGCGCCTTCCGCCTCAGCCGCATCATCGGGCAGGTCGCCGCCGTGGGCAGGCCGGGCGCCGTCGAGGTGCCGCCGGGCGTCGACGTGCGCGAGATGATCGGCTTCCCCGAGGAGCCGATGGAGGAGCGCGTGGCCACCCTGCGCGTACGGCAGGGCGCCGGGGAGGGGCTGCGCCAGCTCGCCTCCGTCACCCGCGCGGGCGGCGGCGGATGGGACGAGGTGGAGCTGGGCTTCTCCGACCCGGAGCGGCTGGCGGGCTGGATCGCCAGCATGGGCTCCGACGTGGAGCTTCTCGACCCGCCCGACGCCCGCGAGGCGGTCATCCGGCGGTTGAAGGGGGCGCTGGCATGAGCCGCGTGGTCCGGTCGGTCGTGGTGAAGGGGGCTTGGGCGTGAGCGGAAGCGCGGATCGGCTGCCGAGGTTGCTGTCGCTCGTGCCGTACCTGATGTCGCACCCGGGTGCGCAGGTCGGCGAGGTGGCCGAGGTGTTCGGCCTCAGCGAGAAGCAGCTCATCGACGACCTGCAGCTGGTGTGGATGTGCGGCCTGCCCGGCCACACCCCCGGCGACCTCATCGACGTCTCCTGGGACGGCGGCGAGATCGTCATCGACAACGCCGACACCATCGCCAGGCCGCTGCGCCTGGGGATCGACGAGGCCAGCGCCCTGCTGGTGGCGCTGCGGATGCTCGGCGCGATGCCGGAGTTCGCCGAGGTGCCCGGTGACGCGCTGCCGCGCGTGGTGGCCAAGCTGGAGCGCGCCGCCGGCGAGGGCGCCGCCGCCGTCAGCAGCCAGGTCGCGGTGGACGTCGACGCCGCCCCGGACGCGCTGCCCCGGGTGCGCGACGCGCTCAACAGGAAGCGCCGCCTGTCGCTGCGCTACTACGTGCCGGGCCGCGACGAGGTGACCCCGCGCGAGGTCGACCCCACCCGGGTCATGGTCGTGGACGGCCGCACCTACATGGAGGGCTGGTGCTACCGCGCGGAGGCGATGCGGCTGTTCCGGCTCGACCGCGTCGTGGGCGTCGACGTGCTGGACGTGCCCGCCGACCCGCCCGCCGACGCCGAGCCGATCGACGTCACCCAGGGCGTCTTCCGGCCCTCGCCGACCGACGAGCTGGTCGAGCTGGAGGTCAGCGCGGCCGGGCGGTGGGTGGCGGAGTACTACCCGGTCGAGGGCGTGACCGAGCTGGGCGAGGGCCGGCTGCGCATCGCGCTGCGCGCCCGTGACGAGGACTGGGTGCTCAAGCTGGCGCTGCGGCTGGGTGACACCGGCCGCGTGGTCGCCCCCGGGGCGATGGCGGAGCGGGTGCGCGAGGAGGCCGAGCGCGCCCTGGCCCTGTACGCTCACCGGTCATGACGTGGATCTTCGTGGCGATCGGGCTCGGGGTCGCGGGCATCGCCGTCCTGGTGGCCGCGGGGGTGCGGGTCCTGTCCGCGGCACGCGAGCTGAGCAGGGAACTCACGCGCGCCGAGGCCCGGATTTCGCCCGCCGAGGAACGCCTGCGGGGTCAAATCGGGATGAACAAGGCCGTGGAGGGATGAGTCTGGGCCCCGAGCAGCGTACGATCGTGGCTGAGAAAGCCTCTCGCTCGCACTAAAGGAAGTTTTCCATGTCCTTCGGACCTGAGTGGATCGTCATCATCGTGGTGCTTCTCCTGCTGTTCGGCGGCAAGAAGCTCCCCGACCTCGCCCGCGGTGTGGGCCGGTCCCTGCGCATCTTCAAGGCTGAGACCAGCGACCTGCGCAAGGAAGACGACGACGACTCCAAGACCACGGTGGTACAGGGGCAGACCGTGCAGCAGCCGGCCGCGCCCGTCAGCCCGCAGCAGATCCCGCCGGCCGTGCCTCCGCTGACGCCGGAGGAGCAGGCCCGCCGCCTTGAGGAGGAGGCCGCCCGGCTGCGTGCCAACGCGCAAGCCGACAAGCAGGCCTGACCCAACCACACGGACGAGGACCGCACATGGCGCTGCTCAAACGGACGAGCTCCGAGAGCTCCGGGGGCTCGGAGGCACCTCAGGACTCCGAGGGCCGCATGCCGCTCATGGATCACCTCCGTGAGCTGCGCAACCGCATCGTCATCTCCGTCCTCGCCCTGGCCGTGACCACCATCGTCGGGTTGATCTTCTTCGATCCGATCTGGAAGTTCATGGCCGAGCCGTACTGCTCGCTGAAGATCTCCCAGCAGCTGCGGCCCGAGTGCACGTTCGCCGTGCGCGGCGTCTTCGAGTCCTTCTTCGTCAACCTGCAGGTCGCCGCGCTTTTCGGGCTCGTGGCCGCCTCTCCGGTGTGGCTGTACCAGGTCTGGCGGTTCGTGACGCCGGCCCTCTACCGCAACGAGAAGAAGTACACCGTCACATTCCTGGCGATCGCCGTCCCGCTGTTCCTCGTGGGCGCCGCCTTCGCCTACCTCGTGATGGACACCGGCCTCGGCTTCCTGCTGTCGTTCATGCCCGAGAGCGCGCTGCCGTTCATCGAGATGAACGAGTACCTCAGCTACTGGGTGATCATGCTGCTGGTGTTCGGCGTCTCCTTCGAGGTGCCGCTGCTCATGGTCTTCCTGAACATCATCGGGGTGCTGCCCCGGGCGACGCTGGCCAAGCACCGCCGCCTGATCGTCTTCCTGCTCTTCGTCTTCAGCGCGATCATCACGCCGGGCGGCGACGTCTTCACCATGCTCGCCCTGACCGTGCCGATGCTGATCCTGTTCGCGCTGGCCGAGTTCGTGATGTTCCTGCGCGAGCGGCGCCTGCCCGCGACCGAGGACTACTCCGGCCTGGATGACGACGAGGCCTCGCCGCTGGAGACCCCCGCGGACGTCACGGCGGACAACACCGACATGGAGACCGGCCCCGACACCCGGTGATCACGGCCTTCACCAGGTGACCGGCAGCGCGCGCACGCCGTAGAAGACCGCCTGCTCCTTGAACTCGAGCCGCTCCAGCGGTACGGCCGGCGCCAGCGTCGGCACGCGGCGGAACAACGTGCCGAACACGACCTGCAGCTCCACGCGGGCCAGCGGCTGCCCCAGGCACTGGTGCGGGCCGAAGCCGAACGCGATGTGGTGGCGGCTCTCCCTGCCCACGTCGAGGGCGTCCGGCGTGGGAAAGGCCGACGGGTCCCGGTTGGCGGTGCTCTTCACCACGATGATCCCCTCGCCCCGGCGGATCAGCTGCCCGCCGACCTCGATGTCCTCGCGGGCGACGCGGCGCGCCTCGGTGTGGGTGACCGACAGGTAGCGCAGCAGTTCCTCGGCCGCGGCGGCCGGGGCGACCGAGCCGTCGCGGACCGCGGCCAGCTGCGCGGGGTTCGCCAGCAGCGCGGCGGTGCCGAGGGCGATCATGTTCGCGGTCGTGTCGTGCCCGGCCACCAGCAGCAGCTGGCCCGTCGTCGCGATCTCGGCGCGGCTCAGCACGCCTTCGACGGCCAGCCTGCTGAGCACGTCCTCGCCCGGCTCGGCCCGTCTGTGGTCCACCAGCCGCTCCAGGTAGGCGTGGAGCTCCTCGCTGGCCGCCAGGGCCCGTGCGGGGTCGCCCTCGTCCATGACGAGCTCGCCGGCCACACGCTGGAAGAAGCCGCGTTCGGCGTACGGCACGCCCAGCAGCTCGCAGATCACCAGCGACGGCACCGGCATCGCGAACGCCTCGAACAGGTCGGCGGGCTTCGGGCCGTCGAGCAGGGCGTCGATGAGCCCGTCCACGATCTCCTGGATCCTGGGCCGCAGCGCCTCCATCCTCCTGACCGTGAAGTCGGCGGTCAGCAGCCGCCGGTGGGTGACGTGCTCGGGCGCGTCCATCTGCATCAGGGTCTTCATCCGGGCGTCGCGGGCCTTGCTGACGGCGTTGGTGTGCGGGAAGCCGGGCTCGGCGACGTCGACGCTGACGCGCGGGTCGGCCAGCAGCGCCCGGGCGTCGGCGTGCCGGGTGACCATCCAGGCCGTGCCGCCGTCCCAGAGGCGTACGCGGGCGACCGGGCCGTGTAGCGTCAGGCCCGGCGGCGGGTCGAAGGGGCAGCGGGCGTCGCGGGGCATCGGGAAATCAGGGGTGTTCGCCATGTATTCCAGCCTGTCGTTGAACACGGCCCGGAGACTTCTGGCCGTTTCGCGCAGGTCAGGCGGGGCGCAGCCTCAAGCCCGGGGGCAGGCTGATCTGGTGTCCTTCCCGAATCCCCGGTAGGTTCCGGGCGTGTCCGTGCAACTCGCCCTCCTCGTGAACCCGGCCGCGCGCGGCGGCCGTACCGTGCGCCTGCTGGAGCCGGTGGTGCGCCGCCTGCGTGACGGGGGCGCCGACGTGTCGGTGATCGTCGGCGATGACGCCGCCGACGCCCTCGCCCGAGCGTGTACGGCCGCCGCCGAACGCCCCGACGCCCTGGTCGCCTTCGGCGGTGACGGGCTGGTGCACCTGGCGGTCCAGGCCGTGGCGGGGACCGGCGTGCCGCTGGGCATCATCCCCGCGGGCACGGGCAACGATATCGCCGCCGCCTTCGGCCTGCCGCGCAAGGACCCGCTGGCCGCTGCGGACGTGGTGCTGCGCATGCGTTCCCGGCGGGCCGACGCCGCCTGGATCGATGCCGGCGACGACGTGGGGGAGTGGTTCGCGGGAGTGGTGTGCTGCGGGTTCGACTCCCGGGTGAACGAGCGGGCCAACCGGCGGACGTGGCCGCCGGGCATGGCGAAGTACCTGGTGGCGCTGGTGGAGGAACTGCGCACGTTCCGGCCGATCCCGTTCCGGGTGACGCTGGACGGCGGCGAGGTGATCGAGCGGGAGGCGATGCTGGTGTCGGTGGCCAACACCAGCTCCTACGGCGCGGGCATGCGGGTCTGCCCGGACGCGCGGCCCGACGACGGGCTGCTGGACGTGATGGTGCTGCGGGCGGTGTCGAAGGGGGAGTTCCTGCGGGTGTTCCCCAGCGTGTACCGGGGCACGCACGTGCGGCATCCGGCGGTCTCGATCCACCGGGTCCGCACGGTCACGCTGGAGGCGCCGGACGTGGTCGCCTACGCCGACGGCGAGCGCGTCGGCCCGGCCCCGGTCACCTGCCGGATCGAGCCCGGCGCCCTGCACGTCCTCACCTGATCTACTTTGTAAAGGCGTCGTCAGATCGCCACGGTGGCGAGCGTCTCCATGGCGGCCCGCTCCCGCTCCGACAGCTCCCGCAGGATCGCCGCCGCGTCCCGCGCCTTGCCGCCGGTCAGCAGTTCCGCCACCGCGCTCCACATCGGCGCGATCCCGGCGTACATCGTGTGCGCCCGCCGCAGCGCCGGGTCCTCGGCGATCGTCAGGCACTCGGCCAGGAAGTCCCGGTACAGGTTGCGGAACAACGCGCCCCCGGTGCCCGCGCGCTCCATCAGCATGCCGGTCTCCGGCGGCAACCCCTCCACCAGGTCGGCCGTCTTGGCGATCCCGCGGTGGCCGAAGTTGGCGATGGGCGCGGACAGGAAGTCGGCCGCGTTGGCGCGGATGGCCGGGCCGATCACGGCGGCGAGGGCGCCGGGCCGGCCGGTGAGGGTGAAGGACAGGTGGCGGGCGGTCATCGGCCCCCGCTCTGCCCGCGCCGCCGCCAGGCTCTCCAGGCTGGTGGTCACCGCGCCGCCCTGCTGATCGGTGTCCACCAGGTACGCGCGTTCGCCGTCGTAGCCGTACATGGCCACCACGTGGCCGCCGAAGCGCACCTTGGTGGTGAAGTACTCCAGGTGGTAGCTGTCGAGCTGCAGGCCCACCGGCAGCCCGGACTCCAGCGCCGCCCGCACGTTCTCCCACCCCTTCCGGGCCGAGGCGCTCTCGCGTACCACCAGGTCGAGGCCGAGCCGCCTGGCCAGGTTCCCGGTCAGCTCCATGGGCTTGATCCGCCCGCCGACGAAGCCCTGCCAGTAGATGAAGCCGAGCCCGGAGCCCAGGCCGAAGAGCATGGGCTCGGACAGGTCCGCGCCCTGGTGGCGCAGGAGCACGCCCAGCGCGCTGGTCTCGCAGTGGGCGGTGCCGTACGGGGAAATGTCGTGGAGCATCATGAGGACCAGCATGGGCTCTCCGCCCATGGGAGAGTCCACCCCGGCCGCCCGGCTACCTGGCCTGACCGGAAAGGCGGTTTCGGTAGGCTGATCGGTATGACGACGCCAGCGGAGCGCTACGCGGCCTTCCGCGAGAAATTCGGGGACGACGGCACGGCCCTCAGGTCGTTCCGTGGACTGTACGACTTCGAGCTCGACGAGTTCCAGCTCGACGCGTGCCGGGCGCTGGAGGCCGGCGACGGGGTCCTGGTGGCCGCCCCCACCGGATCGGGCAAGACGGTCGTCGGCGAGTTCGCCGTGCACATCGCCCTGGAAATGGGCATGAAGTGCTTCTACACCACCCCGATCAAGGCGCTGTCCAACCAGAAGTACAACGACCTGGTCAAGAGGTACGGCACCGCCAAGGTGGGCCTGCTCACCGGCGACAACAGCGTCAACGGCGAGGCCCCGATCGTGGTCATGACCACCGAGGTCCTGCGCAACATGCTGTACGCGGGCTCCTCCACGCTGTCCGGCCTCGGCTTCGTCGTCATGGACGAGGTGCACTACCTGGCCGACCGCTTCCGCGGCGCGGTGTGGGAAGAGGTCATCATCCACCTGCCCGAGTCGGTCAGGCTGGTGGCGCTGTCGGCGACGGTCTCCAACGCCGAGGAGTTCGGCGAGTGGATGGGGGAGGTGCGCGGCGACACCACAGTGATCGTCGACGAGCACCGCCCGGTGCCGCTGTGGCAGCACATGATGATCGGCAACAGGATCTACGACCTGTTCATCACCGACGAGCTCACCCCGCGTATCAACCCGACGCTCATGCGGGTCACGCGTGACGCCGAGCGCCTCACCCAGGGCAAGGGCCGGCGCGGCTACGGCCGTCCCCAGCGCTCGCGGCCGCCGGACCGCGCCCAGGTCATCGAGAAGCTCGACGGCGAGGGTCTGCTGCCCTCGATCAGCTTCATCTTCTCCCGCGCCGGCTGCGACGCCGCGGTCATGCAGTGCCTGTACGCCGGGATCCGGCTGACGACCGAGCGCGAGCAGCACGAGATCCGCCAGATCGTCGACGAGCGCACCGCCCACCTGCCCGACGAGGACCTCGCCGTCCTCGGCTACCTGGAGTGGCGCGACTGCCTGGAGCGCGGCCTGGCCGCCCACCACGCGGGCATGCTGCCGGCCTTCAAGGAGGTCGTCGAGGAGCTGTTCACGCGCGGCCTGGTCAAGGCGGTCTTCGCCACCGAGACGCTGGCGCTGGGCATCAACATGCCCGCCCGCAGCGTGGTCATCGAGAAGCTCGACAAGTGGAACGGCGAGACCCACGCCGACCTCACACCCGGCGAGTACACGCAGCTGACCGGCCGGGCCGGGCGGCGCGGCATCGACGTCGAGGGCCACGCCGTCGTGCTGTGGCAGCCCGGCATGGACCCGCTGGCCGTGGCGGGCCTGGCCGGCACCCGCACGTACCCGCTGCGCTCCAGCTTCCAGCCCTCCTACAACATGGCCGTCAACCTCGTCGGCCAGTTCGGCAGGGAGCGCACCAAGACGCTGCTGGAGGCCTCCTTCGCCCAGTTCCAGGCCGACCGGGCCGTGGTCGGGCTGGCCAAGCAGCTGCGCAAGCAGGAGGAGGCGCTCGACGGCTACCAGGAGGCCATGACCTGCCACCTGGGCGACTTCCCCGAGTACGCGGCGCTGCGCCGCCGGTTGTCCGACCGCGAGGCGGAGCTGTCCAAGGAGCGCGGCGCGGCGCGGCGGGCGGCGGCGGTCAAGTCGCTGGAGGCCCTGCAGCCCGGTGACGTCATCCGGGTGCCCGGCGGGCGCCGGGCGGGGCTGGCGATCGTGCTCGACCCGGGGCGCAACCCGCGCGGCCACGGCCCGAGTCCGCTGGTGCTGACGATCGGCAAGCAGGTCAAGAAGCTCGACCCGGCCGACTTCCCGGTGCCGGTCGAGCCGATCGAGAAGCTGCGCATCCCCAAGAACTTCAACCCGCGCGCGCCCAAGGAGCGTGCCAACCTCGTCTCCACGCTGCTGGCCAAGATCGGCGACCGCGATCTGGGCAAGCCGCAGCGCGCCCGCGACCACGCGGTGGAGGACGAGGAGATCAACGAGCTGCGGCGCCGTATCCGCCGGCATCCGTGCCACGGGTGCGACGAGCGTGAGGACCACGCGCGCTGGGCCGAGCGCTACTACAAGCTGCTGCGCGAGACCGAGGGCCTGCGCCGCAGGGTCGAGGGGCGCTCGCACGTCATCTCGCGCACCTTCGACCGCATCTGCGCGGTGCTGGAGCAGCTCGGTTACCTGGAGGACGAGAGCGTCACCGAGGAGGGCCGCCGCCTGGGCCGCCTCTACACCGAGCTCGACCTGCTGACCGCCGAGTGCCTGCGCCAGGGGTTGTGGGAGGAGCTCGACCCGGCCGAGCTGGCGGCGTGCGTGTCCGCGCTGGTCTTCGAGTCGCGCCAGGCCGACGACGCCCGCCGTCCCAAGATCCCGGCGGGACGCGCCCAGGACGCGCTGACCAAGATGGTGCGGCTGTGGGGCGAGCTGGAGGCGATCGAGAACGACCACGCCCTGCAGACGATCCGCGAGCCCGACCTGGGCTTCGCGTGGGCGGCCTTCCGCTGGACCAAGGGGCACAGCCTGGACGCCGTGCTGGCCGACGGCGTCAACGGCGGCGAGCTGGCCGCGGGCGACTTCGTCCGGTGGGTCAAGCAGCTCATGGACCTGCTCAGCCAGCTCGGCGCGGCGGCGCCGAAGGACAGCAAGGTCAAGGCGACCGCGGGCAAGGCGATGGACGCGATGCGCCGCGGCGTGGTGGCCTACTCGTCACTGACCTGAGCCCGTCAAGGGCGCGCTCCGCTCGGGAGCGCGCCCGGGCGCGGTCTAGACGCGCTGCCAGAGGGCGGCGACGTTCGGCGGCTCCCAGCCGGGCAGCGCGGTGTGCGACTGCAGGCACTGGTAGGTGACGCCGTTGTAGGTGACCCGGTCGCCGGGGCGGTAGGCGGTGCCCGAGGCCCACGTACCGCCAGGCTGCGTGGGAGTGGGGGTCGGTGTGGGCGTCGGGGTCGGTGTCGGTGTCGGGGTCGGCGTGGGGGTCGGCGTCGGCGTCGGGTTCGAGCCGCCGAACTGCACGTCGGAGCAGGTGTAGAAGGCCTCGTTGCTGCCTACGACCCGCTGCCAGATCGAGTACAGGATGTGCCGCCCGGTGCGCTGCGGGATGTCGATCGTCCAGTTCGTGAACGTCGTGGGGTTGAAGTTGTTGAACGTCTTGATGTGCACCAGGTCCGACCAGCGCAGCGGCTGCGTCGGGTTCCAGCCTTCGCGGGTGATGTAGAACTCGAAGTTGCTGTTCGAGTGCGGCGCGGAGGCGTGGTAGGTGATGGTGCGCGGCCCTGCGCTGAACTGCGTGGCGGGCCAGTCGGCGCGCTGCAGGTCCAGGCCCCGGTACTTGTCACGGCCCGCGCTGCAGAGCTTGCCGTCCGGGATGATCTGACGGTGGCGCCCGCCGGCCTCCAGCAGGGAGACCTCGTTCCAGTCGTAGAAGGCCTGGGTCCCGCCGGCGGCGACGGCCGCCTTGCAGGCGTCGGACTTGGGCGTCTCGGGGCCTTCGTTCTTGCAGGTGTAGACGCGGCTGGGCGGGTTGGACATGGTGCCGTGGGCAAGGGCCGGGGTGCTGGTGAGGACGGAGGCCAGCAGGGCCAGGGGCAGGCTGGCGGTGGTCGCGAGGGCCACCTTGTTTCGGGTTCGCAACTGTCTCTCCTGGAGAACGGGGGGTGAGGAGCGCGCAGCGGCCGATGTATCTTTTAGGAAACTTTCCTAAGAGTTCAACTATCGCCGAAGGGACGGTTTGACGCAAGGGATTGACGGATGAATGACGAAACCCTACGCTCCCGAATTTGCAGGAAACTTTCCTGTAAATTCGAGCATCAGGCCCCCGGCCCCCGTGCGTGCGCAGCCGCGGGGGCCGGGTTCTTCCCTAGTTGTCCTGCACGAACCGCTGGGCGAGCTGCCGTCCCAGTGTGATCGCCTGGTCGTGGTCGTCGATGGTCTGGACCTTGGTCCCGGTTCCGGTGAAGACGATGTAGGTCACCGGGCCGTCGGTGCCGCCGTTCTTGGGATCGGGGTTGATGCCCAGGTTCGCCGCGGCCGCGTACGAGGCCTCGCCGATGATCGCCGCGGGGCCGGTGTCGCCCATCACCGTGTACTCCACCTGGCCGTTGTAGACGATCGCGACCACGGTGCCGCAGCCGATGCCCCTGGTGCGGTAGTCCCAGGTGCCGCCGGGACTCGGAACCACCATGTACGGCAGGCGCGCCGCGTTGAGGTAGCCGCCGCCGCTGGCCGGGCAGAAGGTCTGGGGCTGGAAGCAGCAGTCGGTGTCCTCGTTGCACTGCGCGGTGCGCACCCCGTCGCAGTCGATGTCCATGTCGCCCGTCCAGTGGACCGCGCCGGTCTTGGCGCAGACCGGGACGGTGCCCGTGGCGACGTCGGCGTCGGTCTTGTAGCGGCCGTTGGAGATCTGCGGGCAGGTGGTGACCTTGGACAGCAGTTGATCGGCGGTGGGCCCGCCGGTCCCGGTGTCGGCACGGCCGGTCACCGGCGCGCTGGCGGCCGACTCGTTGCCGGCGGCGTCGAGCGCGGTGACGGTGTAGGTGTGGGTGGAGCCGGTGGCCAGGCCGCCGACGGTGGCGGCGGGTGCCGGCGAGGTGGCCACGACGACGGTGCCCTCGTAGACGCGGTAGCCGGTGACGCCGACGTTGTCGCTCGACTCGGTCCAGGCCAGCGAGATGCTGGTGGCCGAGGTGCCGGTCACGCGCGCGCCGGCGGGCGCGGTGGGCGCCTGGCCGTCGGGGCCGCTCGCGCCGCTGACGGTGATCCGGTCGACGTTCGGGCCGCCGGTGGCGGTGGTCCCGGTCGCCCGGACGGTGCTGAGGCCCGCGGCCAGCGTCACCGCGACCTGCTTCTCGCTCCAGGTGCTCCAGGCGCCGGTACCGGGGAAGGACACGCCCGCCGCGACGATGGCGCCGTTGACGGCGAGGTCCATGGGCCGGGCGGCGGTGGTGCCGTTGGCGTAGCGGACGGTCAGCGTGTGCACGCCGGCCTCGGCGACGTTGACGCTCCACTCGATGGACCCGCCGGGCGCGTTGACGTAGTCGACGAAGCCGGAGCCGGTGTAACCGGCGTGGTTGGTGGCCACGCTCGCCTGTGACAGGACGGCGCTCTCCGCCTGGTACTCGGTGGCCGGCGCGCCGGTGGTGGTCACGTCGAGGAAGTCGAGGTTGGGGTTGCCGCCCGCGCCGGTGGAGGTGACGCGGACGGTGTTGTCGCCCGCGCGCAGCGCCGCGGTCAGGGTGGAGGTGGCCCAGGCGCTCCACGCGCCGGTCGGGCCGAAGGAGCGCCCGGACGAGACGAGCGTGCCGTTGACGGCGACGTCGGAGGTGCGGGCCGTGGACGTGCCGTTGGCGAAGCGCAGGGCGAGGGTCGCGGTTCCCGCCGCGGGCGCGCGCACCGTCCATTCCGTGTACGGCCCCGCCACGTTGTCACTGTTGACGAATCCGGTGCCGGAGAAGCCCGGGTGGTTGGCCTCGACCACGCCCTGGACGCTGGTGGCGTTCTCGGCCTCGTAGCGGGTGGTGGCGGCCTGGGCGGGCAGGACCGCGACCAGGGACAGCACCAGGACGCATAAGGAAAGCACCGATAAGCGGCCCATGCCATGCTCCTTCCGAATTTATTAGGAAAGGTTCCTAACGACCATGCTGATCCGTTCTGGTGAGGATTGCCAGTCATTCCCTTGCATGGCCGTCCCAGCGGGCTTACGATCCGCGTAATTCTTAGGAAACTTTCTTTAAAGAAAGGCCTGGCACGTGCGCCGATCACTCACCCCCCTGATCGCCGTCCTCGTGGTTCTCGCTCTGTCGACCCTGCCCGCCAACGCCGCCGGCCGGCTGCTGGCCGCGTTCAGCCTGTCGGGGACGACCGGCACGTTCGTGGTCAGCAACCCCGGCACGAGCGCCGTCACGGGCTGGTCGATCGTGTTCGAGTTACCCTCGGGCGTCACCGCGAGCAATCCCCAGAACGCCACCATCCGCCAGAACGGCACCAAGGTGACGCTCACCCCGGCCTACTACATCGACAATCTCCAGCCGGGCAAGAGTACCGAGCCGTTCAGCCCCAAGGTCACGCTCAGCTCCGCCGTACAGCCGACCAGTTGCAAGGTCAACGGCGCGAACTGCGACGGAACCGGACCCGAGCCACCCGCCCCCGCGCCCGTCACCGCCACCTATGACGTCAACGGCACCTCCGCCAAGATCGTCGTGGCCAACAACGGCACCGCCGCGCTCAACGGCTGGAGCGTCGTCTTCGACCTGCCCGCCGGCGTCACCGCGAGCAACGCCCAGCACGCCTCCATCAGCCAGAGCGGGCGCACGGTGACGCTCTCGCCCGCCCACTACAACACCACCATCGCGGCCGGCCGTACGACCGAGCCCTACAGCCCGGCGTTCACGGTCAGCAGCGCCAACGCCGAGCCCACGAGCTGCCGCGTCAACGACGTCAACTGCGACGGCTCCGCCGACGCCCCGCCCGGCGCGCCCGGCAACCCGCGCTCGCCGGTGAAGACCACCAAGACCGTCTCCCTCGCCTGGGACGCGGCCACCCCCGGCAGCCTGCCGATCACCGGGTACGAGGTCTACAACGGCAGCGCCCTGGCCACCAGCGTCACCGGCACCGAGGCCACCGTCTCCGGCCTGACCCCGAACACGTCCTACACCTTCACCGTCAAGGCCAAGGACCGCAAGGGCACGCTCTCGGCGGCCAGCGCCCCGGTCACGGTCACGACCAACAACCCCGCCGACGACACCCAGGCGCCGACGGTGCCCGGCAACCTGCGCAGCACCGCGCGTACCTCCGCCAGCGTGACGCTCGCCTGGAACGCCGCCACCGACAACACCGGCGTGGCCAACTACGACGTCTACGCCGGCTCGACGCTGGCCGCCACCGTCACCGGCACCACCACGACGGTCACCGGGCTGTCGCCGTCCACCGCCTACAACTTCACCGTGCGCGCCCGGGACCTGTACGACAACCTCTCGGCCGCCACCGCCCCCGTCGCCGTGACCACGCTCGACATCGTCGAGACCGGTTACGCCCGCGTCGGCTACTTCGTGCAGTGGGGCATCTACGGCCGCCAGTATTTCGTCCGCAACCTGGACACCACCGGCGCCGCCGCCAAGCTCACCCACATCAACTACGCCTTCGCCAACATCGACCCGGTCAACCTGACCTGCCTGCAGGGTGTCACCAAGGGCACCACGCCCAACCCGCAGGACCCCAGCCAGGGCGACGGCGCCGGCGACGCCGAGGCCGACTACGGCCGGCCCTTCAGCGCCGGCCAGTCCGTGGACGGCGTGGCCGACACCGGCTGGGAGAAGCTGCGCGGCAACTTCAACCAGATCAAGAAGCTCAAGGCCAAGCACCCGCACCTGAAGGTGCTCATCTCGCTCGGCGGCTGGACCTACTCCAAGTACTTCTCCGACGTGGCCGCCACCGACGCCGCCCGCAAGAAGTTCGTCTCCTCCTGTATCGACATCTACATCAAGGGCAACCTGCCGGTGGTCAACGCCGCCGGCGGCCCCGGCGCGGCCGCGGGCGTCTTCGACGGCATCGACCTCGACTGGGAGTGGCCCGGCGCCGAAGGACACGCCGGCAACCACGTCAGCCCCAACGACAAGGCCAACAACACGCTGCTCATCGCCGAGTTCCGCCGCCAGCTCGACGCCCTGACCACCACCACGGGCAAGCGCTACCAGCTGACCGCGTTCACCCCCGCCGACCCGGCCAAGATCGCGGCCGGCTGGGACCTGCCCAACATCGCCCCCAACCTCGACATCTTCAACATCCAGGGCTACGACTTCCACGGCGCCGGCAGCGACAACTCGTGGGAGCCCTTCCGCACCGGCCACCAGGGCAACCTCTACCTGGACGCCGACAGCCCCTACAACCCCGATTTCAGCGTGGAGAAGGCGGTCAACGTCTACCTCAACGCCGGAGTCAACCCGCGCAAGCTGACCATCGGCCTGGCCTACTACGGCCGGGGCTGGAAGGAGGTCGCCGAGGGCGGCAAGGCCGGCGAGTGGCAGTCGGCCAACGGCGCCGCCCCCGGCCAGTTCGCCGAGGAGGCCGGCACCCGCGGCTACAGCAACCTCATCGCCGGCGTGCCCGGGTGCGCGGTCAAGCACGACGAGGCCGCCGTCGCCACCTACTGCTACACCGGTCCAGGCGGCCAGTGGTGGAGCTTCGACGACACCTGGTCGATCGGCAAGAAGACCGCATGGATCAAGAGCAAGGGCCTGCTGGGCGCGATGATCTGGGAGATGTCCGGTGACACCGGCACCCTGACCACCGCCCTCGACGCCGGCCTCCGGTAAGCCCGCTCCGGGGCGACCCCTTCTGGATAGGGGTCGCCCCGGCACGGCAGGGGTTGGATCACCCCGCCCGCCTGGCTTTACTGCCTGTATAGGCGGAAAAAGAAGGCGGAGGTGTACCCGAAATGGGCGACCAGCTCACCCAGCAGGCCGTGTGCAACACGATGAAGGGCATCGTGGCCCGCGTCCTCCAGGTCGAGGAGGGCGGCATCATGCCCGGCTCGCGCATCACCGACCTCAGCCTCGTCGAATCGATCAAGCTGCTGCGCATCGGCGGCCGCATCGAGCGCGCCTTCGGCATCGAGCTCGACAACGAGGTGCTCTTCCGCACCGCCACGCTGAGCGAACTGGCCGACGAGGTCCACCGGCTGTGCCTGCGCGAGCAGGAGCAGGCCGCCTGAGAACACCGAGCGGGTCAGGAGAGCGGCATTGAACACCTTCCCGTCCGCCGAGGCCCTTGAGCACACCCTCGGCGACCCCCACCTGCCGAACGGCCCGCTCACCTACGCCGCCGCCATGGCCGGTGACCGCGCGGAACGCCGTCCACACGCCTCCCTGGACCGCCTGCGCGGCTGGGGCTACCCGGCGTTCCTGGTGCCCGCCGCGCTCGGCGGCCGCCTCACCTCGCTGGAGGAACTGCTCGCGCTGGCCCGCGTCGTGGCCGGGCGCGACCCCACCGCCGCCCTGATCGCCACCTCGCCCTGGATGGCCGGCGTCCCCGTCTGGCAGGCCGGCACCCCCGCCCAGCAGCGCGCCTACGCCGACGCCGCCCTGCGCGGCCAATGGTCGGCGCTGTCCCTGCGGGAGCCCGAGCACCGGCCGCGGGAGGGCGTCACGGACACGCTCACCGCCTGCCGCGCCGACGGCGGCTACCGCCTCGAAGGCACCGCGACCATGGTCAGCGACGTGCGCATGGCCCGCTTCGCCTGCCTGCAGGCCCGCGAGCCCGAGACCGGCGCCGACACCCTCCTGCTCACCGACCTGGAGCAGCTGCCCACCGCCGGGTACGAACTGCTGCCCCGCGTGTCCACGCACGGCGTACGCGGCGCCGACGTGGCCGGGATCCGCTTCCACGGCGCGTTCGTGCCCGCCTCGGCGGTGCTCGGCCGTCCCGGCGGCGGCGCCGACCTGGCCGGCCGTACGCTCGCCACGATCAGGACCGTCCTGCCCGCCTTCGGCCTCGGCGCCCTCGACACCGGCCTGCGCTGCGCCTTCGACTTCCTGCGCCACCAGCGCGTGCACGGCGGCCGCGCCATCGACCTGCCGCCCGTCCGCGCCGAACTGGCCGCCGCCTACCTCGACCTGCGCGTCGCCGAGACCGTCGCGAGCACCTGCGCCCGCCTCCTGCAGCGCCTGCCCGCGCTCGCGCCCGTCTCCTCCGCCGTCGCCAAGTACCTGGTCCCGCACCTGGCCGAGCAGCGGCTGCGCCGGCTGGCCGGCGTGCTCGGCCCCCGCTACCTGCTGCGCCAGGACCACTGGTCGGGCATCTTCGACAAGCTCCTGCGCGACGCGCGGCTGTTCGTCCTGCTGCACGGCGCCGCCCACGACATGCTCGGCGCGCTCGCCGCCCAGCTGTCCTGCCTGGACGCGCCCGGGGCCGACCCGCGCCGCGCCGATCCGGCCTTCCTGCCCGGGTGCGTGGCGCCGCCGTACCCCTCGGGGCTGCGCGCGCTCGCCGTCGCGAGCGGAATCGACCCCGTCACGGCAGGACTCGACGAGGTGTGTACGGCGCTGCGGACCCACGAGCCTGCCCTGGCCGGATCGGCGGCGCTGCTGCTGGCCGAAGGCGCCCGCCTGCGCGCCGACGCCCGCGAGCCCGCCGATCCCGGCACCGAGGCCGGCCAGCGCGCGGGGGAGCGCTACGCCCGGGTCTTCGCCGCGCTCTGCCTGGCCAGGCGGCACCTGGCCGGGGAGCGGCTGCACTGGCTGGCGCCCGCGCTCACCGCCGTGCTGCGCCCCGGCACGCCGCTGCCCGGCGAGAACGTCGAGAGCCTGTTCCTGGAGCTGGCCATGGAGTACGCCGGCCGGTCCGCGCTGTCCCTGTCGCGGCCGGCCTGACGGGGAGGAGAGCGCATGGACGAGGCGATCACCCGCGCGCTGGCGGTCGCCGCCCAGCTCGACCGGGCGCTGGCCGACCCCATGGACGAGCGCAACCCCGCATCCTTCCACGCCGCCGTCCGCGCCGACCGCGACGCCCGCTTCCCCCGGCACCTGTGCGGGTCGGCGCTGGCGTGGGGGCTGGCCGAGTACCTGATCCCGGCGGTCTCCGGCGGCAGGCTCACCTCGCTGGAGGAGGCCTTCGCCCTGTTCAGGGTGCTGGCCAGGCGCGACCTCACCGCCGCCACGGCGATCGCGGCCAGCTTCCTGTCGGCGCTGCCCGTCTGGCGCGACGGCAGCCAGTCGCAGCGCAGGGCCGTGGCCGGGCTGCTGCGCGAGCACGAGCTGATGGGGCTGCCGGTCGGCGAGGCCGAGCAGGGCGTGGACATCCTGGCCCGCGAGATCGCCGCCTTCGGCGACCGGCACGCGTGGCGGCTGGACGGGCGTACGTCGCTGATCGACAACGGCAGCCACGCCGCCGGGACGACGGTGCTGGCCCGTACGGGTGACGGGCCCACGACCTTTCTGCTGCTGCGCGGGGACGGCGAGCACTGGTGGTTCCAGCCCGCGCACGAGGCGCACGGCCTGCGCGGCGGCGCGCTCAGCCGGCTGACGCTGGCCGGGGTGCCCGCCGGGGACGCGCAGGTGGTCGGCGGGCTCGGGCAGGGGCTGACCACGGCCGGGCGCACGCTGCCGGTGGCGCGGCTGCTGGTGGCGGCGCTGGCGCTCGGGGCGCTCGACACGTGCCTGCGGACGGCACTGCCGTACGCGGAGGGGCCGGGCCGCGACGCGGCGGACTCCGCCGGACCGGGCCGGGCTGTGGCCGAGGCCGCGGGGCCGGGCGGGGCTGTGGCGGGTGAGGTGCTTGCGCGGCGGCTCACCGACGCCTATGCGGATCTGCTGATCGGGGAGGCGCTCTGCCACGAGCTGTGCCGGACCGCGCGTGAGGACCCGCATGCCTTCGCCGCGGCCAGCGCCCGCCTGGCCTGCCTGGCGGCGCGGCTGGCGGGCGACGCCGTGGAGACGCTGGCGGGCGCGCTCGGCGGGCCGGGGTACCGCGCCGGCATCGTGGAGAAGATGCGCCGCGACAGCGCCGTGGCGGGCGCGCTGGCCGACGACCAGTTGCCGCCCGCGCTGCCCGAGGACGACCTGCCGCCCGACCCTTTCGTGCAGGTGCCGCCGGAACTGTCCTGGCTGGGCCCGTCGCCCGCCGCGCCGCCGCCCCGCGAGAACGGCCTGGCCGCCGCGGCCCGCGTGATCGGCGAGGACGGGCTGCCGGGACCGCACGCGCCCCGGCTGCTGGAACTGCTCGGCTTCTTCCGCGCCCGCCGCTCCGGCTGCGCGCACGCCGAGGCCGCCGCCGCCTGCGCCGCCGCGTGGATGCGGGCGCGGGGCAGGGACGGCTACCACATGTGCGGGGGCTGGCTGCTGCTGTGCCTGCGGCGGCTGGCCGTACTCCTGGGTCAGGAGCAGCCCGAGGACGGCGGCGTGCGCAGAGTCGCGCTGGTACGGCTGCGCAAGGCCGCCGAGCAGCGGCGGCTCTTCTCCGACCACGACGTGGAACTCGCCTGACCCGCGCCGCAAACTGACCGCCCGGTCAAGATGCTGTCGTCAATGGTTCACCCATCGTCACCTCCGGGCCAGTTTCCTTGGCGATCTCGGCGGACATCCCCATGTCGAAGCCCGTCAGCCCCTCGGACGCATCCGCTGAGGCCCGCCCCCCACGCGGTGTCCGGCTCCTTGCCAGGAGGTTGAGATGTTCGCCCTCGTCGCCGCCCTGCTGTTCCTCCTCGCCCTGATCTTCGAGATCGCCGACGTGGCCGTCGGCGGCGTGATCACCGTCGCCACGCTCGGCACCGCCGGCCTGCTCTGCGTCGCCCTGCACCTCATGGGCGTGGGCGCCGGCTGGAGCCCCATGAAGAAGTGATCCCGGCCCTCCCACGGCGAGCCGCACACGTCCCGGTGTGCGGCTCGCCCGGTTTGCGGCGAGAATCACGGGCAGCATCCGTGATCGCCAGGAGGGCTCTTGCCGCTCAGACCCCACATCGACGCCGCGCTGGCCAGACGGCTGGTGGACAGCCAGTTCCCGCAGTGGGCCGGGCTTCCGCTCCATCTCGTGGACCCGGGCGGCTCCGACCACATGATCTACCGGCTGGGCGAGGAACTCTCCGTACGGCTGCCGCGCCACTCCGGCGCCATCGAGCAGGCGGCCAAGGAACTGGAGTGGCTGCCGCGCCTGGCCCCCCACCTGCCGCTGGCCATCCCGGCGCCGGTCGCGGTGGGCCGGCCGGACTTCGGCTATCCCTGGCCGTGGGGGGTCTCGCGCTGGCTGGAGGGCGAGGTCGCCACGGTGGAGGCGCTGGCCGACTCCGGCGAGGCCGCGGTGGATCTGGCCGCGTTCCTGCTGGCGCTCCAGGCCTTCGCCGTACCCCTGGGGAGCGAGTTGCAAGGGGAGCCGCTGGCCGCCCGCGACGACTCCACCCGCGCGGCGATCGCCCGGGCGGACGGCGCCTTCGACGGCGCGGCCATGACCGCGCTGTGGGAGGAGGCGCTGGCGGCGCCGGAGTGGGGACACGATCCGGTTTGGTTCCACGGCGACTTCCACACCGGCAACCTGCTGACCGTCGGCGGCCGGCTCAGCGCGGTCATCGACTTCGGCGGCCTCGGCGCCGGTGACCCGGCCTGCGACCTGACCATCGCCTACACCCTGATGTCGCCCGCCGGCCGCACCGCCTTCCGCACGGCCCTGGACGTGGACGAGGCCACCTGGCTGAGGGGGCGGGGCTGGGCGCTCACCACCGGCCTGAACGCCTACAACGCCTACGCCGCGGTCAACCCCCGGGTCGCCGGGCAGACCACCCGCCAGATCACCCAGGCCCTCACCGGCTGAGCGCGGACGCCGCCCGGACGGCGACCGCCGCGGCGAAGGCCGAGATGACCGGATGCGGCCGGGACCGCTCGCCGGACAACTCCGGCTGGAACAACGTGCCCAGGAAGAACGGGTGGCCGGGGATCTCGGCCACCCGCACCGACCCGTCCTCGGCCCGGCCGGTGAAGGCCAGCCCGCCCGCGCTCATGAGCGCCTCGTGCCCGGGGTCCAGCCCGTAGGAGCAGTTGTACGCGGCCACGGTCGAAGGCGCGCCGATCACCCGCTCGGCCAGCGAGCCGGGCGTCAGCAGGACCAGGCTCTCGTGCCCGGCCAGCGAGCACCGCAGCGGCGTCAGCAGGAACCGCCCGCCGTCCGGGTCGTTCTCGGCGTGGGCGACGTCCAGGCCGCACACCCCGCGCGCGAACTCCAGCAGCGCGTGCTGGAAGCCGCCGCACGTGCCGAGGAAGGGTATGCCGTGCTCGCGGGCCGTGCGGGCGGCGTTGACCGCGCCCTCCTCGCTGGCGTACGGGCTGCCGGGCAGTACCCAGATGCCGTCGAAGCCCTCCAGGCCGGACACGGCCTCGGGTGTCGGGATCCAGTAGGCGTCGAGGGCGAGGCCGTCGCGCTCGCGCAGGGACTCGAGGATCCGGGGTACGCGGGCGTGGGCCCGTACGCTGGGCGAACGGTCGGCGACCAGGGCGATTCTCATGGCCATCAGCCTGCCCGTCCCGCGCGGATAAGGCCAACGACAGTTCCTGGTGTTCTGATAAGAATTGCTGATGGACTCGCGCCTGCTCCGCACCCTCGTCCGCGTGGCTCACCTGGGGTCGTTCTCGGCCGCCGCCGAGGAGCTCGGCTACACCCAGTCCGCCGTCTCCCAGCAGATCGCCGCGCTGGAGGCCGACCTGGGGCTGCCGCTGCTGCGCCGGCGCCCGGTCGAGCTGACCGAGGCGGGGGCGCGGTTGCTGGAGCACGCCGGGCCGCTGCTGCTGCGCATCGACGCCGCCCGTGCCGACGTGCGGCGTACCGCCGCCGCGCCCGCCCACCGGCTCACGGTGGCCGCCACGCCGCTGGCCGTCACCCCCGGCATCGCGGCACGGCTGGCGCGCGCCCGCGCCGCCCAGCCCCGCCTGCACGTCGAGCTGAGGACCGCGAGCCGGGACGGTGTGGCCGTCGAGGTCGCCACCGGCCGCGCCGAACTCGGCCTGGCCGACGGCATCACCGCGCCCAGCGACCCGCTGCGGCTGCCCGACGCCGGGCCGATGAGCGCGCTCGGCGTGGCCGAGGAGGACCTGGTCGTGGCGCTGCCCGGCGGGCACCCGCTGGCCGGGCGCGCGGGGCTGCGGCTGGGCGACCTGGTGGACGCGGTCTGGCTCCAGACCTCGCTGTGCTCGCTGGAACGGCTGCGCGAACTGGTCGGCGAAGGCTTCAGGGAGGGCCTGGCCTATGCCGGCGACGACGTGCACACCGTGCTCAACCTGGTCAGGGCCGGGCACGGGCTCACGTTGCTGCCCGCGTCGGTGGGGGAGGGGGTGCCGCTGCTGGGGCCGCGGCTGGTGCACCGGGTCGAACTGCTGCACGCCTGGCTGCCCCCGGGCCCCGCCGCCGAGGTACGCGACGCCTTGACGCCCTCTCCCGCGCCCGCCTGACACCCGGAGCCGCCCGTCGACACGCTCCACGGCGGGCGGGCCACGTCGCTGAAGGGTCACACAGGGGGCCCTCGGACGGGTCCGGCCGGAGATCGAGACGTGCGGCCCCGCCACGGCTCGGTGCGTTCGGGCAGCGCCTCAGGGGAGGGTGAAGCGGATTTCGCGGGTCGCGGGGTCGGCCTTGGCGAGCCGTACCGTGACGCGCTCGCCCAGCGGCAGGGCGCCGTCGCAGCGCGCGATCACGGCGGGTTCCACGAGCTGGACCTGACCGCCGGTGCCGCGCTCGTCCACGTCGATCACGACCGCGGGGAAGTCCTGGCCGATGCGTTCGCGCAGCAGGAAGGCCTCCACCAGGTCCACGCAGGCCCGCTCCACCCCGCCGGCGCGCCGCCCGGTCGCCGACATGACCTCGGGCAACTCGGGCAGCGCCGCGCGTATCGCGTCGGGGATCGGCTCGCCCGCCGCCACCGCCAGGCACACCTCGGTGGCGTAGCGGTCCACCAGGCGCCGCAGCGGCGCGGTCACGTGCGCGTACGGCGCCGCCACCGCGGAGTGCTCTGCCAGTGCGGGCGGCTCGCCGTCGAAGGCCACGTAGCCGGAGCCGCGCAGCAGCACCTTCGACTCCTGCAAAAACGCCGCCTGCTGCGGGTTCCTGGGGTCGAGGCCGTGCACGACCGAGCCGTAGGTGCCGCCGTCGGGCCAGGGCACGTCCAGCGCCCGCGCCACCCGGCGCACCTTGGCCAGGTCGGCGGGGCGCGGCGGCGGCAGCACCCGGAGCACGCCGACCTCGGCGTCCAGCATCATGGTGGCCGCAGCCATGCCGGTCAGCAGGGAGATCTGGGCGTTCCAGGCCTCGGCGGGCAGCGGGACGCGGAACTCCAGGCGGTAGCCGTCACCGTCGGCCACGACCTCCTGCTCGGGCGTCGGCAGCGTGACGCCGCCGCGCTCGCGCTCCAGTTGCAGGCGCAGCCGGCCGATCTCCTCCAGGAGCGCGAGGGTGCCGTCGGCGGTGCCGGTGTCGGCGGCGGCCTGCACGTAGGCGTAGTCGAGGCGCTCGCGGCTGCGGACCAGGGCCCGCTGGACGTCGGCGCCGGCCATGCGGCCCTCGGCGTCCAGGTCGATCTGCCAGACCGCGGCCGGGCGGGTGGTGCCGGGCAGCAGGCTGGCCGCGCCCTCCGACAGCACCGGCGGATGCAGCGGGACCTTGCCGTCGGGCAGGTAGACGGTCTCGCCCCTGGCGTGGGCCTCGGTGTCGAGCGCGCCGCCGGGCCGTACGAAGGAGGCGACGTCGGCGATCGCGTACCACACGCGGAAACCGTCGCGCCGGCGCTCCAGGTGGACGGCCTGGTCGAGGTCCATCGACCCGGGCGGGTCGATGGTGACGAACGGCAGGTCCGTGAGGTCCTTGCGCTCACCGTGGTCCGCGCCCGCGGCCCGCTCGGCCTCCCGGAGCGCGGCCGGCGCGAACGCCTCCGGCAGCTTCAGCTCGCGCCTGATCCGCTCGAACCCCTCGTCCAGCCGGGCCGGGACCTCGCCGTGCACGCGAATCTTGGTCGTCACAGGGCAAACCTACCCTCACCCCTTGATGGCGCCCTCCTCGACACCGCGGAAGAAGAAGCGCTGCGTCACGCCGAAGACGACCGCGATCGGCACGAACGCGATCATGGTTCCGGCCGCGATGAGCCGCGGGTCGGAGCTGAAGGCGCCGCTGAGGTACTGCAGGCCGACCGTCAGCGTGTACTTCTCCGGATTGGTCAGCACGATCAGCGGCCACAGGAAGTCGTCCCAGGCGCCGATGAACGAGAAGATCACCACCACGCTGAGCATGCCCTTGACGTTCGGCAGCCCGATGCGGACGAAGCGCTGCCACGCGTCGGCGCCGTCGATGATCGCCGCCTCGTCCATCTCGTCCGGGATCGCGGCGAACGCGGTCCGCATGAGCAGCACGTTGAGCATCGCGATCGCGCCGGGCAGCGCCACGCCGAGCAGGGTGTCGGCCAGGCCCATGCCGCGCACGGTGACGTACTGCGAGATGATCGTCACCTCGCCCGGCAGGATGAGCGTGCCCAGCGTGAGCCCGAGCAGCAGCTTCATGCCGCGGAAGCGCAGCCTGGCCAGCGCGTACCCGGCCAGCGTGGCGCCGACGGCGTTGCCGGTCACGGCCATGGCGGCCACGATCAGCGAGTTGGCGATGTAGGACCACACGGGGATGCTGTCGGCGACCCGCGCGTAGTTGTTCAGCGTGGGCTGCCGCGGCAGGAAGGCCGGGATCTCGGTGAAGATGTCCTCCCCGCTGCCCTTGAGCGAGGTGGACAGCATCCACGCGAACGGGCCGACGGTCAGCACGAGCACCAGCAGGAGCAGCGCGTAACGCAGCACGTTCTCCCCGGTGAAGCCGCGCATCTACGCCCCCTTCCTGCTGAGCCGCAGCAGCACGAGCATCGGGCCCACCGTCACCACGAACAGCACGAGGCTGAGCATCGAGGCGTACCCCAGATGGCCGGTGAAGCCGCGGGAGTACATCTGGATGAGCATCACGACCGACATGTCCTGGCCGCCGGGGCCGCCGGTGCCGTTCGAGAGCACGTAGAGCTCGGAGAAGACCCGCAGCGCCGAGACCGAGATCAGCACCGACACCAGCAGCATCGTGTTGCGCACGCCCGGCACCGTGATCGACCAGAAGCGGCGCACCGCGCCGGCCCCGTCGACCGCCGCGGCCTCGTGCAGCTCGCGCCGCACGTTCCCCAGCGCCGACAGGTAGATGACCATGTAGTAGCCCATGCCCTTCCAGATCGTCAGGCTGATCGCGCTGAGCAGCAGCAGCCACCGGTCGGTCAGGAACGGCAGCGGCTCGGCGATCACCCCGAGCCACTGCGCGAAGCCGTTGACCAGCCCCCGGTCCTCCAGCAGCCACTCCCAGATCAGCGCCACCACCACCGCCGAGGCCACCACCGGCGTGTAGAAGGTCGTGCGGAAGAACGTGATCCCGGGCAGCTTCTTCTCCACCAGTACGGCCAGCAGCAACGGCAGGAAGGTCAGCACCGGCAGGCAGACCAGCATGTAGATCACGCTGTTGAGCAGGGCGGTGGCGAGCTGGTCGTCGTTCAGCGCCCGGCCGAGGTTGGCCAGCCCGGTGAAGTGGCCGCCGCCCAGCGGCTTGGCGTTGGTGAAGGCCAGGACCACGGTGTTGACCGCCGGCCACAGGTTGAACACCACCAGCCACACCAGGCCGGGCGCGGCGAACAACCACGGGGTGAACCGGCCCTGGAAGGTCCTGATCACTGCTGGAGCAGCTCGTCGGCCTTGGCCACGGCGGTGTCCAGGGCCTGCTGGGAGGTGGCGCCCCCGCTGATCGCCAGCGAGAACTGCTGCTTGACGACCTTGGAGATCGCCTCGCCCACCTCGACCGGCTGCAGCATCTTCGCCTCGGGCAGCGACGCGAACGCCGTCACCTTGGCGTCGCCGCCGTTGGTGCCGTCGCTCTTGCTGAAGAACGGGTCGCCGGCCGAGGCCTTGGTGCTCGGGAAGATGGAGGTCAGGTGCGCGAAGGCCGCCTGATTGTCCGGGCTGGTCACCCAGCGGGCCAGCGCGGTCGCCGCGGCCGGGTTCTTGCTCCTGGCCGAGACCGACACGCCCTGCACGTACAGGGGCGGGGTGCCGAACGCCTTGCTGGAGACCACCTTGGGGGCCATCGACGGGTTGTCCACGGCCAGGGAGGAGATGAAGTTGCCGCCGGCCGTCGTCCAGGCCACCTTGCCCTCGGTGAACAGCTTGGCGTTGCCGGCGTAGTCGTCGGTCAGCACGTCCTTGGGCAGCAGCCCCTCCTTGAACGCCTCCCGGTAGCGGTCGAGCACCGCCGCGGCCTCGGGGGTGTTGAAGGTGAAGCTCTTGCCGTCGTCGCTCATGACCTTCACGCCGGCGTTGGTCAGGTCGCCCAGCTCCGGCTTGCGGCTCATCAGGTACACCTTGCCGCCGGACTTGTCCCTGACGGTGCGGGCCTGCTCGATGAGCTCGTCCAGGCTCGCCGGCGGCTTGGCCGGGTCGAGGCCGTGCTTCTTCATCAGCTCGGCGTTCCAGTAGTTGACGTCGGTGTTGAGGTACCAGGGGTAGCCGTAGACGCCGTCGAGCCCGGCGAAGCGGTAGGCGGCCAGCCCGCCCTCGACGTAGTCGGCCAGCGCGGCGGCGTCGGACCTGCCGATGTCGGCCAGCATGGCCTGGCGGGCCAGCGGCAGCGCGAAGTCCGGCGGCAGGTTCGTCACGTCGGGCAGCGTGCCGCTCGCGGCCTGGCTGAGCACCTTGTCGGCGTATCCTTCGCCGGGCTGGTCCAGCCATTCCACCTCGGTACCGGGATACTTCTTCTCGAAGGAATCGATGACACCCTGGACGTAGTCGGTGAACTTCGGCTTCAACGACCAGGTCTGCAGCGAGACCTTCCCCGTGACCGCGCCGCTCGCGCTCGCCGCGGGGCTGTTCGCGGGGGTCTCGGCGGTGCCGAGCCCGCAGCCCGCGAGCATCAGGACCGTCGCCGTGGTCAGTGCTGTTAAGGGGAAGCGCATGGTGCACTCTCCTGCCGGGTTGCTAAACCGCTTCAGTTTTCGGGACTATCTACCCGCTGTACTTATCGTGTCAAGGGGAGGGGCCGTGGGACGGCCGACGATCGACGACATCGCGCGCAAGGTCGGGGTGTCCAGGGGCGCGGTGTCGTTCGCGCTCAATGGGCGCCCGGGCGTCAGCGAGGAGACCCGCGCCCGCATCCTCGCGGCGGCGGAGGAGATGAACTGGAGCCCGCACAGTGCCGCCAGGGCGCTCGGCGGCGCGCGGGCGCAGGCGGCCGGCCTGGTCATCGCCCGGCCCGCGCGCACCATCGGCGTCGAGCCGTTCTTCGCGCACCTGCTGTCGGGCCTGCAGGCGGGCCTGTCGGCGCGGGGCGTGGCGCTGCACCTGCTCGTCGTGGAGGACACCGCCGCCGAGATCGAGGTCTACCGCGGCTGGGCCCGCGAGCACCGCGTCGACGGCTTCATCCTGGTCGACCTGCAGGTGTCCGACCCGCGCATCGCGGTCATCGAGGAGCTGGGCGTGCCCGCGGTGGTGCTGGGCGGCCCCGGCAGGCACGGCACGCTGTCGAGCGTGTGGGCCGACGACCGCGAGGCCATGCTGTCGATCGCCGACTACCTGGCCGCCCTCGGTCACACCCGCGTCGCCCACGTGGCCGGGCTGCCCGGATTCCGTCACACCCAGCGCCGCATCCGCGCCCTGCGCGACGCCTCCCGGCGGCTCGGTCTCGCCGAGGTGCTGTCGGTGCCCACCGACTTCAGCGACGCCGAGGGCGCCGCGGCCACCCGCTCCCTGCTGTCGCGCGCCACGCGCCCGTCGGCGATCGTCTACGACTCCGACGTGATGGCGGTGGCCGGGCTCGGGGTGGCCGCCGAGATGGGCGTCAAGGTGCCGCGGGAGCTGTCCATCGTGGCCTTCGACGACTCGGTGCTCAACCGCATCGTGCACCCCGCGCTGACGGCGCTCTCGCGCGACACGTTCACGCTGGGGGAGAAGGTCGCCGAGACCCTGCTGGAGACGCTGGAGGAGCCGTCGCGGCCGCGCGACGTCAAGACGCCGACGCCGCGCCTGACCGTCCGCGAGAGCACGGCCCCGGCCGCTAAAGGGGTTTAGTTGCGGTACGGCGGCGCACCCAGTAGGCGTAGACGGCGGCGGCCAGGAGCGGCCCCCAGACCGGGCAGGGGAACAGCACCACGAACAGCACCCCGTCCAGCCACGCGCTGTGCTGGACCGCGCCCGCCAGCACCCCCGGCGCCGACACGCACAGCGCCGCCGCCCCGGCCGCTCCCGCCCCGACCGCCGGCCTCACGGGCACCTCGCGCCCGCCCACCACGGGCAGCCACCGCGGGAACACCTCGCCCCACCGGCTGATCAGCCCGAACGTCAGCACCACCGCCGCCACGGAGCCCAGGCCGATCAGGAAGCCCTGCAGCCTGGTCGCCGCGTCCATCCCGGAGATGAGCACCACCATCCGGTCGGTGCGCGGGTCGAACCCGAGCAACGGCCACGGCGTCGCCCACGAGATCCGCGCCAGCGCGTACGGCGCGGCGCCGAGCGCGGCCAGCACGGTCACCACCCGCCCCCACCGCCGTGGCCCCGCGACGGCGGTGGAGACGGGAAGCAGCGCCGCGAACGCCACCCACGCCCACCCGGCGGCCCCCGCCGCCATGCCCCACGACCACGCGATCCTGACCCCGAAGTCGCCGAACCCCTTGCCCAGGTTCCCCAGATAGCCGGCGACCGGCCCCGCGTCGATCAGCCCGGTCACCAGCCCCGCCGCCACCGCCGCGACCAGGGCGGCAGCGGCGTACCCCGCCGGATGCCGCCGCAGGCACCCCATCACGATCAGCCCGAGCAGCGCGGCGGCCGACAGCGGGATCAGCGCGTACCCGAGCGAGGACAGGACGGCCGCGTCCGACATCACCAGCAGGAAGAACGCCGCCTCCACCACCGCCCCGGCCGCCGCGACCCTCGGCCATGATCGCCGGACGCCGGCCAGCAGCAGCCCCAGGACGCCGGAGCCCAGCAGCAGCGCGGCGCCGGGGCCGCGCTCGATCCAGTGGTTGACGCCCACGGTGACACGGCCGGCGGCGCCGTAGGGGTAGGAGCCGGGGACGGCCAGCCACAACGCGGCGACGGCCAGCGCGGCCAGCGAGATCACGACCGCGCCCGCCCACGGCCTGGTGAGGTTCTGCATGGTCCCGAGCCTGTCGCGCACGTCCCGGCCCGGTGATCACCCTGCCGGGCGATCCGCCTCCCCCTCACGGGGGAGCCGCTTCTGCGGGGCGTAGGTGAGCAGGTCGCCGGGCTGGCAGCCGAGGACCTCGCAGATCTTGGTGAGCGTGGTGAACCTGATGGCCTTGGCTCTGCCGTTCTTCAGGATGGACAGGTTGACCACGGTCACTCCCACGCGGTCGGCGAGGTCGGTGAGTGTCATGCCGCGCTCGGTCAGCAGCCGGTCGAGATGCACGCTGATGGCGTTGGTGTCGGCCTCGGCCGGCGACATCACACCGTGCCTTCGAGGTCGTCGCGCATGCGCACGCCGTCGCGCAGGACGCTCGCCACGGCCAGCAGGCCCAGGGCGAGGAGCGGGACGAGCAGCGAGGCGTTCGCCGGGCCGTAGAAGGACTCGTTCCGCGCGAGTGTGTCCAGCAGTCGCATCATCGCGAAGTGTTCGAGCTGGGGAGCCAGCAGGCCGCCGATCAGCAGCCACCAGCCGAGCAGGCGTACCCGGCCGACGACCTGCGGCAGATAGACCCCCTGGCGGGCCTGCCACAGCAGCCGCCACACCAGGAAGAAGGCCACGGCCGTCACCAGGAAGGTCGGGAGGGTGGTGAGGGCCTGCCAGATGTACTGGGCGAGGTCCGGGGAGCCCGTGAAGAACTCGACGGACCCGGCGGAGACGTGGACGCCCGGCAGGGCGCCCTGCGTGAAGGCGGGGTCGCCGTCGAGGCTGATGCCGAAGCCGTGGGGGGATCGGGCGACGGCGAGCCGGCTGCCCAGGCCGAAGAGTCCGGCCTGGGAGTAGAGGACCATGCCGGTGATCGCGCCGGTCGCGGCGAGGAGGAGCGCGAAGATCGCGGGGCGTCGCGCCCTGCCGAGGACGCTGGGTTGTGCGGTGGCCATCAGGCCCTCCTGGACATATCGATTTTCGATGTTATCGAGAAACGATAGCATCGAAAAACGATATGGGAAGGGTTAGGGCTGGAAGCGCTTGGCCCGTTCGACGCAGTCCGGGCAGACGGGCAGGTCCACCGACCTGGCGACGGCCTCCGGGGTGGCCGGGCGCAGGGAGGCCAGGACGGTGAGGCCCGGCGGCAGGCCGGTCTCCGGATCGACCAGGAAGGTCTCGACCTCCGCCGGATCGAAGCTGAACTCCCGCTTGCACCCGTAACAGCGACCCGTCTCCACCTGTCCAGCGTAGGGCGGCGGCCTGTAGCCTGGGCGGAAGATGCTCCCGCCGGGTACCGCCCGGCCGATCACGAGAAGGCGATGCCATGGTCGCCCCCCGGTCACCCCGGGGCGGACGGACAGGTGTCCTCGCCATGCCCCGGGTCACGCAGCCCGTCTTCGCATACTCCTGATCTGGAGCATTCACGAAATGTCGCATGACTCCCTGTCCGCGTGGTACGCGGACTTCTTCACCGAGCTGCCCAACGCCTTCTGGCGCGCGGCCGTACCCAAGGAGCTGACCGGCGACGAGGTCGCCTTCGTCGTCCGCGCGGCCGGGCTCCGGCCCGGCTCCTGGGTGCTGGACGTGCCCTGCGGCAGCGGCCGGCACGCGCTCGAACTGGCCCGGCGCGGCTGCCGGGTCACCGGTCTCGACGTCTCGGCCGAGGCCGTCGCCCACGCCAGAGCCGCGGCCGGAGCCGAAGGGCTCGACCTCGACCTGCGCCAGGGCGACATGCGGGCACTGCCCGCCGACGTCCGGGCCGAGGCGGCCATCTGCATGGGCAACGCCTTCGGCTACCTGGAGCACGCCGCCACCCGGGAGTTCCTGGCCGGGCTGGCCGCGCTCCTCGTGCCCGGCGGCGCGCTCGTCCTGGACTACGGGTTCGTGGCCGAGTCGCTGCTTCCCGGGCTGAGCCTGGAGGAGGAGCCGATGACGTTCGGCGGCGTCGAGGCGGTCTCGGTCAACGAGTACGACGTGGCCGCCGGCCGCTGGCTCACCTCGTTCACCTTCCGCAGGGGCGAGCAGGTGCACCGCGGGACCTCGGTGCAGCACGTGTACACCACGGCCGAGGTCGTCCGGCTGGTCACCGAGGCCGGGTTCGCCGGTGCCGAGCTGTACGGCGGGCCCGACGGCACGCCGTACCGGCTGGGCAGTCCCAGGCTGCTCCTGGTGGCGCGGCGGCCTTAGGCTCCGGGGCCGCGCCCGCCGGCCGGGCGGGCGCGGCTCACGGCGACGGCGGGAGGCGGTACACCGACACGTGCGAACGCGACTCGGCGGTGAACTCGGCCCCCGACCAGTCGGCGTGCCTGCTCTCCAGCTCGAACCCGGCCAGCTGCCCCATCAGGTCGAGCTCGCTCGGCCAGATGTAGCGGTGCGGGCTGCGGAACACCCGGCCCTGCCCGTCCTCGCCGAACCTGAAGTGGTGGGAGACGACCTGCTGCCCCAGCACGTCGTAGGTGTCCAGGCCGATGTAGCCGGGCTCCTGGTGCCAGACGGTCGCCTGCCTGCCCGGCGGCAGCGTGCGCAGTTCGGGCACCCACAGCTCGATCACGAACCGGCCGCCGGGCCCGAGGTGGCGGGCGGCGTTGCGGAAGCACGCCACCTGCCCGGCCTGGGTGAGCAGGTTGGAGATCGTGTTGTAGACGAGGTAGACGAGCGAGAACTCCCCGGGGGCCGTCGCGGCCGACATGTCCCCGGCGATCACGGGGATCGCCGCCTCGTCCGCCTTCGTCCGCAACTGCTCGATCATCGGCCGCGACAGCTCGATGCCGGTGACCGGCACCCCCCGCCCGGCCAGCGGCAGGGCGACGCGGCCCGTCCCGATCGCGAACTCCAGCGCCCGCCCGCCGCCCGCGAACTCCGCGAGCCGGTCCACGGCCGGCTTCAGGACCTCGGGCGCGAACATGCCGGTGCCCGGCGTGTCATAGCCGCGCGCGGCCTCCTCGTCCCAGATCTCTTCCTGTCGCATGCGGCCAACGATGACCATGGACGCCCGCATTTGTCCAGCACCGCGGGTCTCAGCGGTAGTCCGCGCAGCGAACGGCGCCCTTCTCCGGTACGGTCACCCGCACCTCGTCCACGTCCACGCCCCGCCCGGCGGCGGTGGCGGCGGCGATCGTGCAGACGAGCTGGCCGGTGGCCATACGCGACAGCCGCTCGACCGGCGGCAGCCACGCGCCGCCGACCAGCATCGACGAGCCCTTCTCCAGGGCGAAGCCGTCGTCGCTCACCCGGACGGCCAGGTTCCTGGGCAGGACCGTGTCGAAGTCGCGCTGACGTTCCTTGGCGGTGGGGCCGCCGGTCAGCAGTTCGACCGCTCCGGCGGCGTCCAGCGGGCCCTCGGGCCGGCCGACGGAGGCCAGGCCGCCGCTCCGCACGAAGTACAGGCGGGTGCCCTGGGTGAACCCGCGGGCCGGTTCGCCGGCGCCGACCACGTCCGTGGGCCCGGTGCCACAGGCCGTGGCGACGAGCAGGAGCAGCAGGAGCAGGGACCGGCCGGTCACGGGCGGGTCCTCGGCAGCGTGAGGATGAAGACGGCGCCGGGCCCCGGGCCCACGGACAGGTCGCCGCCGTGCAGCAGGGCGTTCTCGCGGGCGATGGCCAGGCCGAGCCCGCTGCCCTCGGAGCGGGCGCGGGCGGCGTCGGCCTTGTAGAAGCGTTCGAACACATGCGGCAGGACGTCTTCGGGCAGGCCGGGGCCGTGGTCGGCCACCTTGAGGGTGAGCGCCGGCTCATCGGCGCGCAGCGTGAGCGTGACCGGCGGCGCGCCGTGGCGCAGCGCGTTGCCGACGAGGTTGGCGACGATGACGTCCAGGCGGCGCGGGTCCAGCGCGAGGTGGACGCCCTCGGGCAGGTCGGCGGTGACCGCGCCGGTCCAGCCGCGCGTACGCAGGCAGGCGGCGACCGCCTTGCCCACGTCCATCTCGTTGAGGTTGAGCACGGCCGCGCCCGCGTCGAACCGGGAGATCTCCATCAGGTCGTCCACGAGCCGGGTGAGCCGGGCGACCTCGGCGGTGACCATGCGGGCGGCGGTGCCCGCGTCGGCGTCAAGCCGGTCGGCCCCGGCTTCGAGCACGTCGGTGACGGCGGTCGCGGCGGCCAGCGGGGTGCGCAGCTCGTGCGAGACGTCGGCGACGAACCGGCGTGACCTGGCCTCCATCTCGCGCAGCTCGCCGACCGAGCGTTCGAGCGCGGCGGCGGTCTCGTTGAACCGTCCCGCCAGCCGCGCCAGCTCGTCGCCGCCGCGTACCGGCAGCCGCGTCTCCAGCCGCCCCTCGCCCAGGCGGCGCGCGGCGCGGTCCAGGTCGGCGACCGGGCGCAGCACGCCGCGCGCGGCCAGCAGCCCGGCCAGCACCGCCACCAGCACGACCGGCGCCGCCGCCGTCCGCGCCGCGCGCAGCACGGCCGCCTCGTCGGCGGCGGCCTGCGCGAGCGACTCCACGAGGTAGACGGTGATCCCGGACGGCGTGCCGCCCGCACGCAACATGACCCTGCTCCCTCCCACCAGGTACGGCACGCCGTCCCGGCTGACCCGCTGCCAGGCCAGCTCGGGCCGGCTCGCCACGGTCCGCCGCAGGGCGGCGGTGATGCGGGCGTCGCTGGGGATGGCGCCGTCCCTGACCACGTACACCTTGCGGTCGCCCACCTCGAGGTCCTCGGCGAGCAGGGCCAGCTCGCCGTCGTCGGCGGGCAACGCGACGTCGCGCGACAGCAGCAGCACCCGGTTCCTGAAGTCGTCGAGCAGCCGGTCCTGCACCCCGCCCACCAGGTCCTCGCGCGCCTGCAGATAGGTCAGCCCGGCCGCGGCCACCGCGCACACCCCGCCGACCAGCACGAACGTGATCACCAGCCGGGCCCGCAAGCCCCGCAGCCAGGTCATACCGGCCCGAACCGGTAACCGAACCCGCGCACGGTCCGCACGTACCGTGGCTCGGCCGGCACGTCCTCGATCTTGGCGCGCAGCCGCTGCACGCAGGCGTCCACCAGCCGCGAGTCGCCCAGGTAGTCGTGCTCCCACACCGACTCCAGCAGCTGCTGCCTGGTGAACACCCGGCCCGGCGCCGCCGACAGGTACAGCAGCAGCCGCAGCTCCATCGGCGGCAGCGCGACCTCGCGCCCGTCCCTGCTCACGGTGAGGGAGGCGCGGTCGACGCGCAGCGCGCCGTAGGTCTCGACGGGCGACTGCACACTCTCGGTACGGCGCAGCACCGCCCTGATCCGGGCCTCCAGCACCTGCGGGCGCACCGGCTTGACCACGTAGTCGTCGGCCCCGGCCTCCAGCCCGCCGACCACGTCGAAGTCGTCGCCCCGCGCGCTCAGCATCACGATCGAGGTGGCGGCGCCCGCGCGGATCCGCCGGCAGACCTCGAACCCGTCGATGCCGGGCAGCATGAGGTCGAGCACGACCACGTCGGCGGCGAACTCCGCCAGCCGCTCCAGGCCCTCCTCGCCGGACGCCGCCGCCTCGACCTCGTGATCGCGGCCCTTCAGGGCGAGCGTCAGACCGTCCCTGACGGCCGGGTCGTCCTCGATCAGCAACACGCGAGCCATGCGTCCCAGTATCGGCCGCGCTGACGTGCGCTTTGTCCGGTCTCAAGAGCTATTACACGTTCATGACATCGTGCGGACCGGTTGTGCACAGTGCCGGGCCAGAGTCTCAGGGGCAGTCAGCAGCCACCTTTAGGAGGACATTGTGATCATCAGCAGGCGACGTCTGGCCGTCATGGCCGCCCTGCCCGCGCTGGCCCTGAGCGCGGCCTGCGGAGCGCAGAGCTTCGCCGACACCGGGAGCCAGGGCCCCGCGGCTTCCGCGTCCGCGTCCGCGTCCGCCAAGCCGAGCTGGCACGAGACCGCGCTGAAGTTCGCGGCCTGCATGCGGGACAACGGCATCGACATCCCCGACCCGGTCAAGGGCCAGGACCTCGACACCGGCGCGGTCTCCAAGGTCACCCAGGCCAAGCTCGACGCCGCCATGAAGGCGTGCCAGGAGTGGGACTCGGTCATCCTCGGCAGCAGCGAGCCGGCCTCGCCCGAGGAGGAGGCCAAGTTCGCCGCCTGGGCGAGGTGCCTGCAGAAGGGCGGCGTCTGGCAGCCGCTCGGCAAGGAGGCGAAGCCGGCAGGGTTCAAGCAGGTCAAGCCGGGCTCGGCGGCGGAGAAGCAGGTCTTCGCGGGGTGCGCGTCGTTGCAGCCGCCGGCGCCGTACGAGCAGTAGAGGCCGCGACCCTCACCCGGGCCATAGCCTCCGCGCCGTCCCACCGGGGGGAACGGACGGCGCGGAGGCGGGGTGAGGGGTCCCTCAGCAGGACAGGTTGCCGCCGGGGGCGACGCCGAGGATCTGGGTGAAGCGCTGGTAGGCGTTGATCCGGCTCTGCACCTGGGCGGGGTTGCGCCCGTTGCACTCCAGGCTGCCGTTGATGCTGCGGATGGTCTCGCCGAAGCCGCGGCCGTTGACCATCGCGTTGTGCGGGGTCATGGTGCCGGGGCCGTTCTGGGTCATCCAGTACCAGATCGCGGTCTTCCAGGCCACGGACGCGTCCTGCTGCACCAGCCACGGGTTGGTCAGCAGCGGCAGGCCCAGCGCGTCACCGGCCGCCTTGTAGTTGAAGTTCCAGCTCAGCTGGATGGGGCCGCGGCCGTAGTACGCGGCCTGCCCGGCGGGGCAGCCGTACGGCTGGCTCGCGTCGCAGTAGTGCGGGTAGTTGGCGGTGTTCTGCTCCACGATGTGGACGAGGCCGCCGGTCTCGTGGTTGACGTTGGCCAGGAAGGCCGCGGCCTCCTGCTTCTTGACGGTGTCGCTGCCCGTCTTGGCGAAGGCGGGGTAGGCGCTGAGGGCGGCGGTCAGGCCGCTGTAGGTGTAGAAGGAGTTCCGGCTCGGGAACATCTGGTTGAACTGCGCCTGGCTCACCACGAACCCCGACGGGTCCGGCGGGTCGGTCGGGCCGGGGCCGCCGTCGCAGGCGTAGGGGTCCCAGTACCAGTGGCTGATCACCGGGTCGTACCCGGGGTTCTCGTGGACGGCGATGTAGTGGTTGCCGTCGGTGTAGCGGACGATGCTGCCCACCGCGTAGAACGTCCCGGCGGCCCAGTTCGGGTAGTTGCACTGCGTGCCACCGCCGCCGCCTCCCGAGCAGGCGCCCTGGTCGGCCCAGACGGCGGCGCTGCCCGGACTCTCGTTCTGGGTCCACCACTTGGCGGACCAGTTGCGTCCGTTGTGCGACACGACGGCGCCTCCGTTGTATACGGCCGAGGAGCTCCATGCCGTGGCGCACGCCGCGGCGCTGGCGGCCGACGGCAGGACTACCGCCAGCACGCCCATCGCCATGAGCAGCGCGGCTAACGGGGCCAGGAGTTTTCGCACGTGATCACTTCCTTGGGGGGTGTAATGCTTAAGAAAGTTTCCTAATAGTTAACTACCGATGAGGAAACGCGCAAGACCCAAAGTCAGGAGGGTGCGGATGCCAACCTGGTCATTCGGGCGTACTTTGATGAACATCAACGCCGTTCCTTCGTCGCCGTCTGAGAGGCCCATGTTTCTCCGCAGCCCGCACCTTCCCTCCTCGCGACCGACCGGTCTGCTGATCGGCATCGGGTTCTTCGTCGTGATCGCCGCCTGCGCGCTGGTCGCCCTACTGGTCCCGCACGCCCAGGTCGAGATCCGCTTCGCCGTCGTGGGCCTGATCGCCGCCCTCTACGCCGGCCTCACCGCCGACCTGATCGCCTCCGCCGCGACCGGGGCGCTGGCCTGGACGATGGCCACCGGTTTCCTCATCGATCCGGCCGGTGAGCTGGTGGTGTCGGGCGGCATGGACGCGATCAGGCTCGCCGCCATCGTCGGCCTGTGCGTGGCCGGCGGCCTGTACGGCGCCTTCCGCCAGCGCCACACCCCGTCCTAGCGGATGCCTCCCCGGGAGCGGGCGGCTCCCTGGATGGCCATCCCTACAATGAGCACGTGAACCACATGTTGCCGATACATGGCCGTAAAGCACGACGTGGTGGACCCTGGGAGATCACCGGCCGGATCTCCCCGGCGACGTGCTGAGCGCAGCGGGCCTGGGCGCCGAGGAGGAGGCCGCCTACCGGCTCCTGGTCAGGACCGCTGAGGTCGAGGTTGCCGAGCTGGCGGGCGAGCTGGGCGTGGCCGACGAGGCGGCGCGCCGGGCGCTCGGGTCGTTGCTGGCCAAGGGGCTGGCGCGTGCCGTACCCGGAGAAAGCGACACGTTCACCGCGGTCGCCCCCGACGTCGCGCTCGCGGCGCGGCTGCACCGGCGCCAGGAGGAAGTGGACCGGGCCCGGCAGGCCGTGGAGCAGCTCACGGGGGAGTACCTGGCCCATTCCAGGCGGCGTGAGGCCGCGCAGCTGATCGAGGTGATCAGCAGCAGGACGGTGCTGCGCGAGCAGCTGCGGCTGATGCAGGACAACGCCCGGCACGAGGTCGTGAGCCTGTGCAGGGCCGGGCACGTGGCGATGACCTCGCAGGAGAACACCGAGGAGCTGGCCGCGCTGCGGCGCGGGGTGAGCTTCCGGGTGCTGTACGAGCGGGCCCTGCTCGAAGAACCCGGCATGCTGGTCAACCTGGCCGAAGGGATCATGCTCGGGGAGGAGGCGCGCGCGTTCCCCGAGCTGCCGGTGCGGATGATGATCGCCGACGGCGAGCTGGGCGTGCTCCCGCTGGTCCAGCACACCGGCGGGCTGACCCAGCTCACCGCCGCCCTGGTACGGCCGAGCAGCCTCCTCGACGCGCTCAAGGCGCTGTTCGAGACCCTGTGGGAGCGGGCCACCCCCGTCAACCTCACCACCCCGGGCAGCCCGCTGGACGCCGACCACCTCTACCTGCTGTCGCTGCTGCTGGCGGGCGTGCCCGACAAGTCGATCGCCACGCAGCTGAAGGTGTCGCAGCGCACCGTCCAGCGCCGCATCACCCACCTGATGGAGCGGGCGGGCGCCCAGACCCGGATGCAGCTGGCCTGGCACGCCGCCCGCGAGAACTGGCTGTGATCGTCGAAGGCGGGCTTCAGGGGCGGGCGCCGGCGCGGCGCAGGATCATCTTGACCAGCTCGCCCAGCCACAGGATCACCGAGCCCACGCCCGCGCAGGTCAGCCACTGGCCCGCGGTGAGGTTGGTGACGGAGAAGAAGGCGTGCAGCCCCTTCCACTCCACCATGGCCGCCAGCAGGACGAGCACGACGCCGATCGCCACGAACGTCGAGCGGTTGGAGAAGGTGTCGCGGTGGAAGGCGCTGCGCAGGTCGTTGCGGACGTTGACCAGGTTGAAGATCTGGAAGAAGACGAAGGTGACGAAGGCCATCGTCGCGGCGACCGGCGGGGGAGCCAGCGCGAGCACGGCCAGCGTGCCCGCGGCCATCGTCGTCCCGGCCAGCAGGATCCGCAGCAGCCGCGCGGTGGTGAGGATGCGCTCGTCCCGCGCGCGCGGCGGGCGCGACATGACGTCGGGCCCCGCCGGGTCGACGCCGAGCGACAGCGCGGGCGGGCCGTCCATGATGAGGTTCACGAAGAGGATCTGCACGGCGGTGAACGGCGCGCCGCCCGCCAGCCCGGTGATCGAGGCCGCCAGGAACGTGAGCACGAACCCGAACGCCGTCGACAGCTGGAAGCGGGTGAACTTCACGATGTTGGCGTAGATGCCGCGTCCCTCGCGGACCGCGTCGACCACGGTCGCGAAGTTGTCGTCGGTGAGGATCATCGTGGCGGCTTCCTTGCTCACCTCGGTCCCGGTGACGCCCATGGCGACGCCGATGTCGGCCCGGCGCAGGGCCGGGGCGTCGTTGACGCCGTCACCGGTCATCGCCACCACGGCGCCGTTGTCCTGCAGCGCGCGCACGATCCGGATCTTGTGCTGCGGCGTGACCCGGGCCACGACCCCGATGTCCGGCAGCTGCCTGGCCAGTTCCTCGTCGGAGAGCTCGTCCAGCTCGGCGCCGGTCACCGCCTTGCCGGGGATGTCCAGCTCGCGGGCGATGGCCGCGGCGGTGACGGCGTGGTCGCCGGTGATCATCCGTACCTGGACGCCCGCCCGGTGGCACTGCTCGATGGCGGCCGCCGCCTCGGGCCTGGCCGGGTCGACGATGCCGACCAGCGCCATCAGCACGATGCCGTCGAGCATCGCCTTGAGATCGGCTTCCTCGGGCAGGGCGGGGAAGTCCTTCACGCCGACGGCCAGCACGCGCAGCCCCTGCTCGGCCAGCTCGCCGTTGGCGGCGGCGTAGTCCTCGCGGGCCGCCGCGTCGAAGGGCCGCCGGCCGCCGGCGGTCAGGTAGCGGTCGGCGCGGGCGGCCAGCACGTCCGGCGCGCCCTTGACGAAGCAGCGCACCCGGCCGTCCTCCTCGTGGAAGGTGGCCATGAACTTGTCGTCGGAGTCGAAGGGCACCTCGGCGATGCGCGGATGCCTGCGCCGCAGGGCGGCCACGTCGACCCCGCCCTTCTCGGCCAGCACGACCATGGCCAGCTCGGTGGGATCGCCGACCACGTCGTCGGCGGCGCGTACCACGGCGTCGGTGCACAGCGCCATGGCGACGAGCGCGACGTGCAGCGTCTGGCTGTCGGGCGGGTCGTCGTCGGTGCTGCGGATGCGTCCCTCCACCGCGTAGCCGTGGCCGGAGACGGTGAAGCGCCGGTCGGCCAGGTACACCTCGCGGGCGGTCATCTGGTTGAGCGTCAGCGTGCCGGTCTTGTCGGTGCAGATCTGGGAGGTGCTGCCCAGGGTCTCCACCGAGGCCAGCCGCTTGACGATGGCGCCTCTGCGGGCCAGGCGGGCCGTACCCATGGCGAGGGTGAAGGCCACGACGGCGGGCAGCCCTTCCGGGACCGTGGCCACCGCCAGTGAGACAGCGGTCGTGAACAGATCGCCGATCGGCTGCCCGCGCAGCAGGCCCAGGACGAACACGACCGCGATCACCGCGAGCGCGATCAGCGCGAGGGTCTTGCCGAGCGTGTCGATCTGGCGCTGCAGCGGGGTCGGCGCCTGCTTGGTCTGCTGGAGCAGCCCGGCGATCTGCCCGATCTCGGTCGAGGCGCCGGTCGCGGTCACGATCATGCGGGCGTGGCCGCGGGTGACCGTGGTGTTCATGAACACCGCGCTGCCGCGCTCGGCCAGGGGCGCGTCCGGCGCCACGACCGCGCCGGCGGACTTGGCGGACGGCTCCGCCTCGCCCGTCAGCGCCGACTCCTGCACCTCCAGCGACGCCGAGGACACCAGCCGCCCATCGGCGGGTACGCGGTCGCCCGCCTCCAGGTCCACGACGTCACCCGGCACCAGCTCGGCCGCGTCGAGCCGCATGGCCGCCCCGCCCCGCAGCACGGTCGCCTCGGTGTGAAGCATCTTGCGCAGCGCCTCCAGCGACGCCTCCGCCCGCGTCTCCTGCACGAACCCGATCGTCGCGTTCAGGATCACGACCAGCACGATGATCGCCGGCGTCTCCCACTCACGGGTCACCGCGAAGCTCACCAGGGCCGCGCCGATCAGCGTCACGATCAGCAGGTCCTGGAACTGCCGCAGGTAGGCGTGCCAGCGCGGCTCGCGCGGCGCCTCGGGCAGCCGGTTGGCGCCGTGCTCCTCCCTCCGCCGTACGGCTTCCGCCCCGCTCAGCCCGCCGGCCGGGTCGACGCGCAGCCGCTCGGCCGTCTCGGCGGCGTCCATCGCATACCAAGCGCTCATGAGCCCACGCTATGATCGCGAACCCCTTACGGCCATCTGGCACATGGCCGCATTCAGCCAATTCTGTCCCCTGCGCCGGGGGTGTGAAATCAGGGCGTGAAACCACCCTCGGTAGCCGTTGAATCACTCTATGCTGTGCTGGGGCCGGCGGCGTGGGCACTATGGGGGTTCCCCACCCGCCAGGCCCCCCTCGCTCAGGCGACCAGCCGCCCGATCACCCAGTGCAGGTAGGCGCGGAAGCGCGCCAGTTCCGCGGGTTTCACCGTGCGCTCGCTCCGCCGCCGTTCGAGAACGCCGCCGGTGAGAAACCCATAAACGCACCACACGATCATCCAGACGAAGTAACGGGTCTCGACCCCGGGCGGCAGCAAAGGCGAGATCGCCCGGAGAATCTCGTCCAGCAGCGGCCGGGTGTAGGCCTCCTCGAGTTCCGGAATGTCCGCCGCGTCGCCCATCCAGCGGTGCATCCACAGCAGCACCAGCATCGGATTGGCGGCGAAGAAGTCGAGGTAGGCGTCCACCATGCGGTGCAGCGCCTCGGGCGTGCCCGTGAACTGCGCGAGAGCCGCCGAGATCGCGGCGTGTTCCGCCTCGTCGGCCTTGAGCATGACGGTCTTGTACAAGTCCGCCTTGCCGCCGAACTCCCGGCCGATGAAGCCCGGCTCGACCCCGGCCGCCCGCGCGATGAGCCCGACATCCGTTTCGTCGTAACCCAGTTCGGCGAAAAGCTTGGTCGCCACCTCAAGGACCTGATCCGCGCTCACCGCACAACCCTAGGCAGGCCCCGCCCCGTTTCCCAGCAGGCTCGCTGCCGGGCGCTGGACCCGCCCGCCCGGCCGGGTTACCGTCGGAACGGCACGCCCGAAGTCATCCCGCGGACCCGCAGGGGGTGCGTCATCAGCGCAGTACGGATCATTCTGGGTTTGTCGTTGTCCCTCACCTTCGCCCTCACCGCCGCGCCCGCCCAGGCGGCAGGGCCCATCTGCATCCCCGAGGCCCCGGTGTGCGCGGGCCTCGACAACGGGCGCTTCGTCTTCACCATCAAGCCGCCGCCGTCCACCCTGTCGATGCAGGCCACGGTCAACGGAACGCCCCGCGGCGGGTCGATCTCCACGTGGACCACGCCCACCTACCTGCAGGGCACCTACTACCCGACACCGGCACTGGTGCCTGGCGACGTGGTGTGCATGTCGTTCTACGCCCCCGGCGTGCCGCCGGGGCCGTACTGCGACACCCATTAGGGCAGGCGGCTAAGGACCTTCTGGGTCGACCGTGTCCCGGTCGGCCCAGAACGGCTCCACGAGCCGCCTGATCTCCTGCGCGCCGACGCGCTCCAGCACGGCCAGCGCGCCGACGTTGCACACGAGCTGCCGGGTACTGCTGGCGCCGAACAACACGGTGCCGGTCGCGGGGTGCGACAGCGCGAAGGCGACGCAGAGCTGGGCCGCGGTCGCCCCCACGCCCGCGGCGGCCTCGGCGAGACCGGGGGCGGCCCGGACGATCTGCTCGCGCACGCCGCCGGGGTCGCGGCCGACCTGCCGGGAGGGGCTGGTCCTGCCCGCCAGGATGCCGCCCTCCATCACGTCGGAGGCCTGCAGCGACAGGCCCTCGGCGAACAGCGGCGCGAACGGCCCGCCGTCCGGGATCGAGCGGCGGCACGGGCTGTACTTGAGCTGCGCGAGCTGTGGCCCGGGGGAGCCGGCGGCCTGGGCGTGCCCGCGGATCGTCCTGATCGTGCTCGCCGACCAGTTGTTGACGCCCCAGCAGCCGATGATCCCGTCGCGCTCCAGTTCGGCCAGGTCGCCGGCCAGCCGTTCCAGATCGAGGTCGGCGCGCCGGACGTCGCCGAGGACGACCAGGTCGGCCCGGTCGGCGCCGGCCCGGAACAGGGCGTGCTCCAGCTGCTCGCGCAACGGCTGCTCGGGGTAGCGCTCCAGCCAGAGCTTCTCCGACAGCAGGTAGTCCTCCCTGGCCACGCCCGCGGCGCGCACGATGGCCGAGAACAGGACGTCGGTGAAGACCGGCGGGTGCCCCGGCATGCCGTAGACGCCGACGTCGAACAGGTTGACGCCCAGGTCGACGGCGTGGCGGACCATGGCGACGGCCTCGGCGAAGTCCATGCGGTCGTAGATGTGCCAGGAGCCCAGGGACAGGACCGACGCCTCGGGCCCGTGCGTGCCGATCGTGCGGCGGGGAACGGTGTGCATGGGACTCCTCGTCACGGTAGCCACGGGTGGATGACGGCTTTGACCTCGTCGAGCCTCGACATCGACCGGAGCGCGCCGGTGGCCGCGCCCAGCCCGGCGGGGGCGCCGAACATGGCGTTCCAGTCGAAGCGCGTGCGGAAGGCGCGCAGGAACTCCAGGGCACGGTGGTAGTCGCCGATGTCGCCGTTGAGCGAGCCGAGGACGTTCAGCTCCTTGCCCATGACCGTGCCCATGGGAACCGGGTCGGGGCGCGGGCCGGTGCTGCCGACGACCACGAACGTGCCGCCCCAGGCGGCCATGTCCACCGCCTCCGCGGCCACGCCGGGCGCGCCGGCCAGGTCGAGCACGAGTTCGGCGCCGCGCCCGTCGGTGGCCTCCAGGACCTGGCCGAGGCGTTCCGGCGGCGTGCCGTCCAGGCCGATCACGACGTCGGCGCCGAAGCCGCGGGCCAGCTCCAGCCGGGCCGCCGGGGCGCCGACGGTGATGACGGTGCCCGCCCCCGAGGCGGCGGCCATGGCCGTGGCCACCAGGCCGAGGGCGCCGGCGCCCTGGACGACGACCGCGGCGCCGGGACGGATGCCGCCGGCTCGGCCGTACGCGTGGACGACGGTCTTGACGGCGCAGCCCGCGGCGGCGGCCCAGGTGTCGGGGACGTCGTCGGGCAGCAGGAGCTTCAGCGCGCCCGGCCTGACGTAGGCGTACTCGGCCAGACCACAGGTGGAGTACGGCCACGCGTCCGCGCGCTGCGTGAACCCGTACCCCCGCTGGGCGCAGGCGACCGGGGCGCGCAGCACGGTACAGCCGTGGCAGTGCCCGCACGTCGACTCCGACCAGCCGATCCGGTCCCCGGCCCGCACCGGCCGGCCCAGCGCGTCCAGGGTGCCGGGCCCGGCGGCGGCGACCGTCCCCGACATCTCGTGGCCGAGCACCATGGGCAGCATCCCCGGCCAGGACATCGCCCCGGACCAGATGTGCACGTCGGTGGCGCACAGGGTGGCGCAGCCGATCCTGACGACGGCCGCGCCCGGCTCCACCTCCCCGGGCAGCGGGAGCTCCTCGATGACCAGCGGCTCGCCGTGCTCGCGGAGCACGGCGGCGCGGGTGGCGGTCGGGACAGGCACGATCGGGGTCCTTTCTCAGCGGGTGTGGGCGGTGTCCCAGACCTCGTTCCTGCTGCGCCACCACAGCAGCACCAGGATCACCAGGAAGGGCACCACGCCGCGGTAGGCCTGCAGGCCGCTCAGCGACACGGCGACGCCTTCCAGCAGCCCGAGGATCAGCCCGCCGGCCAGCGTCATGGGCAGGCTGCGGAACGCGCCCACCATGGCCACGGCCAGCGCGGTGGTGATGAGGTTGCCGAGCGTGGCGAAGTCGCCGCCCAGCCGGGGCGCGACCAGGACGATGACGAGCGTGCTGAGCCCGCCGATGACCGCCCAAACCGCCATGGCCAGGCGCGGCACGGCGATGCCGACCACCTGCGCGGTCGTCGGACGCTCCGACAGCGCCTGCAGCCGCAGGCCCAGCAGGGTCCGGCTGAACAACAGCCCCACCCCGGCGGTGATGAGCGCGGCGAAGGCCAGCGAGACCAGCGTGGAGACCGGCACCACCACGTCGCCCAGCACGAACGCGGGCCCGTCCAGCGGCGCGGGGAAGCGCCGGGTGCCCGTGGTGGCACTGCCGAACACGCGCAGCCCGATCGCCATGACGGCCACGTAGAGCGCGACGGTCACCGCCGCCTTGGTCCGCTCGCTGTGCTCGCCGAACCACCGCACGAGCACCGCGCCGACGAGCGCCGACAGCGCGGCGCCCGCCACGACCCCCGCGGCCAGCGCGAGCGCCCCGTGCACACCCGCGCCGATCAGCGAGACCATCACGTACGCGCCCACCGCCCCCGTGGCCGCCATGGCGAAGTTCACCACGGCGACCAGCCGGTAGGTCAGCACCACGCACAGCCCGAGCAGCGCGTACACGCCGCCGCTCGTCAGCCCGGCGATCAGGGAGTTGAGCATCGCTCAGCCCTTGCCGGGGACGACGAACCCCTCGGGCAGCACCCGCCACGCGCGGTTCTCCGCCTTCACGAACCTGGCGCCCTCGACCGGGTTGTGCGCCTCGCCGGGCCCGAACACGTACGGCGTGCCGACCATGGGATAGTCCACCGGCTTCATCTCCTTGAAGGCCTTGGTGACCGACTCGCGCGTGATCGGCCCCCGGATGCCCTTGAGCACCTGGACGAAGACGTCGGCCGCCATGACCGCCCCCTGGCTGAAGGCCGTCTTCGGGATCCCCTTGGAGCCGACGATCTTGGCCCACCTGTCGTTGCCCGGCAGGCTCTCGTCGGTGTAGGGCTGCCACTCGGTGGCCGAGTACACGTTGAGGCCCTCGGGGATCGCCTGCGCGTTGGCGTCGGTGTAGCTGTTGGCCAGCATGGCGAAGTCGACGGCGGTCATGCCCTGGGTCTTGGCCTGGGCGAACCAGGGGCCGACCTGGGAGTTGTACACGATGCCCGTGCAGCCCGCCTCCTTGGCCTTGACCAGGTAGGGGGTCGGGTCGCCGGTGCCGACGGAGGTCTCCTTGACGGTCAGCTGCTTGCCGGTGACCGTGGACCACTCCTTGATGGCGTTCTCGATGCCGTCGCCGCTGCCGGGCAGGACCGTCAGGTAGGCGCAGACCTTCTCGTGCTTCTTGGTCTGCGACAGGAAGTACAGGGCGGCGGTCAGCAGCTTGTAGGGGCCCGGGTTGACGGGGGCGATGTTCGGGCTGGTGAAGCAGGCGGGGTCGACGCCGACGGCCGGGATGGAGACGATGCCGGCGCTGCCGTACTTGGCCCGGTTCAGGCCGCAGTCGACGGCGCTGGAGGAGCCGACGAGCGCCACCACGCCTTCGGACTCGATCAGCTCCACGGCCGCCTCGGTGGAGCGCTGCGGGTTCATGGCGTCGTCCTTGCTGATGAACTCGATCGTACGGCCGCCGATCCCGCCCGCCGCGTTGACCTCGTCGAAGACGGCCTGCACGGCCTTGGGCACCTCGGGCGCCTGGAACTGGCCCGTGACGCCGTTGATCGAGCCGACCTTGATGGGCCCGTCGGTGCCGCCGCCGGCGGCGCATCCGGTCAGCGCGAGCGCCGCGGCCCCGGACGCGGCGGCGAGCCTGTGTGAAAGCTGCATGTGCGTGCTTCCTCCTCAGGGAGATCAGGCCAGCGGGGCAGCCGCTATGCCGAGGTAGGCGTTGACGACGGCGGGGTCCTCCATGACGTCCCTGGTGGGGCCGGAGGCGATGACCCGCCCGAAGTCGAGGACGGTGAGTTGCGAGCAGGCCGCGGAGACGAGTTCCATGTCGTGCTCGACCAGCAGGACGGCGACGCCGAAGCGGGCCGGCACCTCGGCCAGCCGCGCCGCGAAACGCATCGACTCCGCGCCCGACTGGCCGGCCGCAGGCTCGTCGAGCAGCGCCACCTTGGGCCGGGCGGCGACGGCGGCGGCCACGTCGAGCAGCCGCCGGGTCCCGGCGTCCAGCAGCGACACCGGCACGTCCGCCGGCGGGCAGCCGAAGAACTCCAGCAGTTCCCCTGCCTCGCCCCGGTCCAGGCGGCGCCCGGCCCCGATCGTCAGGTACTCGTACTGGGTCAGCTCGGCCGGGATCGTGGTGGTCTGGAAGGTACGGCGCAGCCCGCGCCCGGCCCGCACCTCGGGCCGCAGCCCGTCCAGCGGCCGGCCGGCGAGCACGATCGAGCCCCGGTAGCCGCCGAGGAAACCGGTCACGGCGGCGATGAACGTGCTCTTGCCCGCCCCGTTGGGCCCGATGAGACCCGTCACCGCGCCCTCCGGCACGGTGAGGTCCACCTCGTGCAGCGCGGTGACCTCGCCGAAGCGCACGGTGAGGCCGCTGACCTCCAGCAGCGGGGGACCCGGCGGCCCGGACGGCGGCACGGGCGCCGGCACCACCGCCGCGGAAACCTCGCCGCGCCCTTCGAGCAGGGGCCGCGCCGCCCGCTCGCGCCTGCGGGCCTGGACGAAGTCGGTCTGGCTCACGCCGGAGCGCAGCGCGAGCACGGCGAAGACGCCGAACAGCATGCCGCCCAGGTCCTGCGGCAGGTGGAGCCGTTCCAGGATCGTGGCCATGATCGCGCCGAAGAGGCCGCCCATGATCGCGCCGTCCACGTGGTGCGGCCCGATGAGGATCGCGACCGCGAAGAAGGCCAGCGACTGTCCCATCGAGAAGTTCTGCGCGACCACCAGGCCGAGCTGACCGGCCATCAGCCCGCCGCCGACGGCCGCGACGAACGCGCTGATGGCGAAGGCGGCCAGCTTGCTGCGTGCCACCGAGACCCCGTGCGCGGCCGCGGCCCGCTCGGAGTGCTTCAGCTCCAGCCAGGACATGCCGAGCCGGGTGCGGTTGAACAGAGCCAGCCCGATCGCCACGAGGCAGAAGACGATCACCGTGAGCACGAAGTAGGCCCGGTCGCCCGAGAACAGCGCGGGCCGCACGACCGTCTTCAGCTCACCGGTGCCGGGGAACTGGTTGGCGTTGAGCACGATGTCGGTCGAGACCGCGAACCCGAACGTGACCACGGCCAGGTTGACGCCGCGGATGCGCAGCGCGGGCAGGCCGATCAGCACCCCCACCGGGACCGCGGCGAGCCCGCCCAGCACGAGCCAGAGCAGGAACCCGCCGGGGGCGTCGTGCAGGTTGAGTTTCAGCACCACCCAGGCGCCGATGGCCGCGAACGACATCTGGCACAGCGACATCATCCCGGCCCTGCCGACGATCACGCCGTAGCTCTGCATGATGACGGAGACGACGACGGCGGTGATCGCCAGGAAGACCCAGTGGGCGGAGAACAGGGCGGGCACGGCGACGCAGGCCGCCACGGCCAGGCCGAGCCCGATCGCCAGGGAGCGCGGGTTCATGCCGGCGCCACCCCGAAGTAGGACTCGTGCAGCAGGTCCGGGTCCCGCCTCAGCTCCGCGCACGAGCCGGCGTAGACCACCCGCCCCTTGCGCAGCACGTACGCGCGGGTGCCGATCTCCAGCGCCAGCGCCGCGAACTGCTCGATGAGCAGGACCGAGATGCCGAGGCCGACCATGTCGCCCACCGCCCCCATCAGCCGGCGCACCACCACGGGCGCCAGGCCCATGGACATCTCGTCGATGAGCATGACCCGCGGGTCGCCGACCAGCGCGCGGCCGAGCACGAGCATCTGCTGCTCGCCGCCCGACAGGTGCCCGGCCTGCAGGTTCCTGCGGCGCTCCAGCTCGGGGAAGAGCGTGAACACGCGGCCCAGCTCGCCCTGCCCGCTGCGCGAGACCAGCAGATTCTGCTCGACGGTGAGCGTGCGGAAGACGGTGCGTGACTGCTCGACGTAGCCGAGGCCGGCGCGGGCCCGCCGGTAGGCCGGCAGCTTCTCGATCGGGCTGCCGCCGAGCCGGATGGCGCCCGACGACACCCGGGCGACGCCGGCGATGCCGTCCATGAGCGTGGTCTTCCCGGCCCCGTTCGAGCCCAGGACGACGGTCACCGTCCCGGGCCCGACCTCCAGCGAGACCTCGTGGACGATCTCGGCCTCGCCCCGGTTGACGCCGACCGCCTCCAGCCGGAGGATCGCGTCCGAGCTGGGGTGCGCGTCCGGGCTGAGGTGCGGGCCGGGGCTGGGGTGCGGGCCGGGGTTTCCGTGCGCGTCCGGGTTTCCGTGCGCGTCCGGGTTTCCGTGCGGGTCCGGGTTGAGGGCCGTGTCCGGGCCGGGGTCCGGGCCGGGGGTGCTGCCGCTCACCGCCCGCCTCCGCCGAACGCCGCCCGCAGCGCCTGGACGACCCGGTCGTGCGCAGCGCGCGCGGCGGGCAGTTCGGTGGCCAGCAGGCCGAAGAAGCCGTGGATCAGCCCGTCGTAGCGGACCACCTCCACCGGCACCCCGGCCGCGCGCAGCCGGGCCGCGTACTCCTCGCCCTCGTCGCGCAGCACGTCGTACTCCGCCCCCAGCACCAGCGCCGGGGCCAGGCCCGACAGGTCATCGGCCCGCAGCGGCAGCAGGTAGGGGTCGCGCAGGTTCGTGGGATCACGCGGATAAAGGGTGAAAAACCACTCCATGCTCGCCCGTGACAGGAAGTAGCCCTCGGCGAAGTCCCGGTAGGAGGCGCGCCCGTCGTCGGGATGCCCGAGCACCGGCGAGACCAGCACCTGCAGCCCCAGCCGCGGTCCGCCCAGGTCGCGGGCCTTCAGCGCGGCCACGGCGGCCAGGTTGCCGCCCGCGCTCTCCCCGCCGACCGCGATCCTCTCCGGATCGGCCGAGATCTCCGCCCCGTGCCCGTGCACCCAGCGAACGGCCGCGAAGCAGTCGTCGGCCGCGGCCGGATAGGGGTTCTCGGGCGCGAGCCGGTAGTCCACCGAGACCACGACGACACCCGCCTGCGCGCAGACGGTACGGCAGGCGTACTCGTTCTCCTCAAGGCTGCCGATCGTCCACCCGCCGCCGTGGAACCACACGAAGGCCGGAAAGGGCCCGGCGCCCTCCGGGGTGTAGACGCGCACGGGGATCTCACCGGCCGGGCCGGGGATCGCGGTGTCGCGCACCCGGTGCACAGCGGGCAGGATGTCGGGCAGCCGCCAGGTGGTGCGGAACTGCTCGCGCATGGTCTGGGGGTCCAGCACGACGGGCCGGCCTGCTTCTACGGCGGGAGTGCGGTCGATGATCGCCTGCGCGTCGGGATGCAAAGGCATGCCTACCTCCGCTCGCCTGGGTGAGAGACGCACCCGGGGTCAGAACTCGAATCGTATCTGATTCCGTGTACGTTATGGGCATCCACGCAGTGGTGTCCAGAGTGGGGAGGAAGATGTTGCGCAACGGTTCCCGGCCCGCCGACACGGTGCTCACGGGCGGAGTGGTGCACACGCTCGACCAGGAAGATCGTGTCGTCGAGGCGCTCGCGGTACGCGGCCGGCTCATCGCCCGTGCCGGCTCCGCCCGCGAGGTCGCGCCGCTCATCGGACCCGGCACCCGGGTGATCGACCTGCGCGGCCGGTCGGTGCTGCCGGGCATCAACGACTCGCACCTGCACGGCGTGTGGCTCGGCGCGATGTGGCCGGAACTGCTCATGGACCAGCTGGCCGGGGGCGAGCACGACGGCGCGCCGGTCCGGCTGGAGAACGGACGGCAGCGCCGCGCCGCCATCCTGCGCACCGGGCGGCTGCTGGCCTCGCTGGGCGTCACCAGCTACACCGAGCCGGGGCTGGGGCCGGGGGAGGACGCCGGCCGTACCGGCTGCTTCGGGTCGGCGGCGCTGCGCGACTACGCGCGGCTGGCCGCGGACGGGCGGCTCACGGCGAGGGTCACCGCGCTGATGTTGTTCGGGGAGCTCGACGGGCCCAGCACCCTGGCGGACCTGCGGGAGGGGCTGCGCGGCTTCCGGCCGCCCGCCGAGGTGCCGGGATGGCTGAACGTGGCGGGGGTCAAGATCTTCGCCGACGGCATCCCGCCGATGGGCACCGCGTGGACGGACCAGCCCTACACGCACGGCGGCCACGGCGGGCTCCTGGTCGAAGGCTCCTCACCCGAGGCCCGCGCGGCCGCGCTGACCGAGATGATCGCCGCGGCGCACGCGGCCGGGTACCAGGTCGGCGTGCACGCCACCGGCGGCAGGGCCGTGCACGCCGTGGTCGAGGCCATGCGGGCCGCCGCCGCCCGCGACGGCAGAGACCGGCGCCACTACGTCATCCACGGCGATCTGGTCGCGCCGCGGACGCTCGCGGCGATGGCCGCCTCGGGGATCGGGCTCAACACCCAGCCGGGCATCGCGGCGGCCACCGGGGACATGCTGGCCGCCGCGCTGGGACCGGAGGCGCTCGCGGGCGCCTGGCCCCTGCGCGAGGCGCTGGCGGCGGGGGTACGGCTCTGCCTCAGTTCGGACGCGCCCGTGCTCACGCCCGACTGGCGGGTGGGCGTGGCCCAGGCGGGACTGCCCATGAACGAGGCGCTGCGCGCGTACACCGTCGTCCCGGCCCGGCAGGACGGCGCGCAGGACTGGAAGGGGACGCTGGAGACGGGCAAGGTGGCAGACCTGTGCGTGCTCGGCGGAGACCTGCGCGCGGTCGAGCCCGCCGCGCTGCCCGGGGTGCCCGTCGCGCTGACGATGGTGGACGGGCGCGTCGTGCACCAGGCCTAGGCGGTTCCCCAGGAGGCCTCGGGGTCGACCACGCCCCGGTCCAGCCACAGCTCGGCCACGGCTTCGCGCAGTTCGGGGCCGTGCCGTTCGAGAAGGGTGAGGGCGCCCAGGTTCTCCTCGAGCTGGCGCAGGCCGCTCGCCCCGAACAGCACGGTCGCGACCGCCGGGTGCGTGAAGCAGAAGGCGACGGCCAGCTGCGCCGGGGTGGCGCCGAAGCGCTCGGCGGCCCGCATGACCAGCGGGAACGAGGCGCGGATCCGCTCGCGGATGCCGCCCGGGTCCGCGCCGATCTTGCGCCGCGGGTGCAGCCGGCCCGCCAGGATGCCGCCCTCGAACACGTCGGAGGCCTGCAGCCCGAGACCCGCCTGCGACAGCAGCCGGCCGTACGGCAGGCCCTCGGGCACCGAACGCCGGGCCAGACTGTACTTGAGCTGGGCGAACGACGGCGGCGTGAACCCCTCGGCGGCCGCCAGCGCGCACGCCCGCCCGAGATCGCGCGCCGCCCAGTTGTTGACCCCCCAGGCCGCGAACCGCCCCGCCCGCACCAGCTCCGACACGTCGGCCAGCACCGCGCGCAGGTCGAGCTCACCCAGGAAGTCGCCGACGACCACGAGGTCGGCCCGGTCGGTGCCGATCCGCTCCAGCGACGTCTCGATCTGCGCGGCGAAGGAGCTGGCGGGGTAGTCCCAGAGCCAGAGCTTCCCGCACAGCGTGTACTCCTCGCGCGCGATCCCCGCCTCCCTGACCGCCTTGCCGAAGATCACGTCGGTCGTCGCGTCCTCGGCGTGCGGCCCGGCGTTGTAGTGGGCGACGTCGAACAGGCTCACCCCATGGCGTACGGCGGCGCCGATCAGCTCGACCGCCGCGCCGAACTCCATCCGATCCCAGGTGTTCCACGAGCCGAGCCCGGCCATGGGGACCAAGGGCCCCCGTACGCCGAGCCTGCGCCTGGGCACCGCACCGGAGTATCGCACCGCACACCTCCTGAGCCGAGCGACAACGGGCCTGGCGGCCACGCCCAAGAATCGTATAGCATTCCCGATACTGTTCGCTCCTGAAGGGGTGTCACATGTCGCTTTACCAGGACAGCAGCGGCGCGGCGCGCATCGTGGAGGTGGCCACCGGATACATGGCCGCCAAACAGCTCTTCGCGGCCGGCGAGCTCGGCCTGTTCGCCGCGCTGGCCACCGGCCCGGCGAGCGCGCCCGACCTGGCCCGGCGCACCGGCCTCCCGGAGCGCACCGTGCGCATCCTCGCCGACGCCATGTCCGGCCTCGGCCTGCTCACCAGGACCGGCGGCGTCTACACCAACACGCCCGCCACCGACCGCCACCTGACCGGCGCGGCGGGGGAACTCGACCTGCGCCCCTTCCTCACCTTCCTGGAGGCCGTCAGCTACCCGCACTGGCTGGGTTTCGGCGCCAGCGCCCGTACGGGGGAGACCGCGCCGCTGGACCTGGAAGGCGAGCGGATGGAGGTGTTCCTCACCGGCGTGATGACCTACAACTCCCTGCACGCGAAGACGCTCGCCGCGCACTACGACTTCACCCCGCACCGCCGCGCCCTGGACCTCGGCGGACTGTCCGGGGCGTTCCTGGCCCAGGCCCTGAACGCGGCTCCGGAACTGCGCGGCACGTTCTGCGCCGAGGGCGACCTGGCCGCCTTCGCGAAGCGGACGCTGGACGAGGCGGGCGTCGGCGACCGCGCCGAACTGGCCGCCGCCGACCCGTTCACCGCTGACCTGACCACCGGCTACGACCTCGTCCTGCTGGAGCACGTCGTGCACCGCTTCGGCCCGGAACGGAACATCCGCTACGCCGAACGCGCCCGCGAACTCGCCTCGCCCGGCGCCACGCTGCTCCTGCTGGACTTCTTCCTCGACGCCGACCCCGTGCAGCGGGTCGTGGACGCCCTGCACGCCGCCGAGTACCTGGTCATCGACGGCACCACGGTCTATCCCGAGGACGAGGTACGCGGCTGGCTCACCGAGGCGGGCTGGGAACCCGGCCCGACCCTGTGCCTGCCCGGCTGCCCCCGCGTGATCGTGGCGTACGCCCGATGAGCCCGCACGCCGAGCCCGCGGCATCTGGCGGGCCGGACCACGACCTCTCCGGTGAGCAGGGCCGCTCTGGACGGCTGGTGCTGGTCACCGGCGGGGCCAGTGGGATCGGGAAGGCGGTGGCGCGGGCGTTCGCGCGGGCGGGGGACCGGGTGGTGATCGCCGACGTGGACGGGGAGGCGGGGGAGAAGGCCGCCGCCGAGATCGGGGCCGCGTCGGTGACCATGGACGTCACCGACGCCGCGTCGGTGGACGCCGCGCTGGCCGGTGTGGGGGACACGATCGACGTCCTGGTCAACAACGCCGGGGTCGTCGCCGGTGGCGGCCCGCTGGTGGAACTGCCGCTGGAGGTCTTCGACCGGGTCGTCGCGGTCAACCTGCGCGGCACGTTCACCGTCACCCGGGCGGTCGCCGCCGCCATGATCGCGGCCGGGCGCGGGGGCTGCGTCGTCAACATCAGCTCGATCGGCGCCCGCCAGCCCACCGCCGGCCTGGGTCACTACGAGGCCACCAAGGCCGCCGTGGACGCCCTGACCAGGACCGCCGCCCTGGAGCTGGCCCCCCACGGGATCAGGGCCAACGGGGTCGCGCCCGGCCCGGTGCTGACCCCGATGACCGCCGGCCTCATGTCCGACCCCGCGGCCCGCGCCGCCTGGGAGTCGCGCATCCCGCTCGGCAGGATCGCCGGGACCGGCGACATCACGCCGCTGGTCCTCTTCCTCGCCTCGCCCGCCGCCCGCCACATCACCGGCACCGTCATCCAGGTGGACGGCGGGCAGCTCCTCACCTGAACCACGCCCCGTCTCCCGCGAAGGACCTCCCGGCAGAGCGAGCCACGAGGCCGTCCAGTGAGCGCCCTCCGCTCGTGGTGCCGTGGGTCGTCTCCCACGCGAAGGACAGCCTCACGCGCGTGCCCATGAGGTCGCCGCTGAGCTGAGCGGTGGCGTCCGGCCGGTGGTGGGGTGGCTCAGCTGGTCTTGAGGTGTTTGGCCTGGGCCTTGTGGAGTGCGTCGGCGGTGGCGATCTTGTGTGCACAGGCCACCCGCTCGATCTCCTGGGCCTGCGCTCCCGCCTGGATCAGGTCGAGCATGTGCTCGTGCTCCTCCACGGAACGGCGCGCCCGCCCCGGCACGTGGCTGAACGTGGAGCGCCTCATGTGGTCCAGCCTGGCCCACTCCGCCTCCAGCAGCGCCAGCAGGTGCTCGTCCGGGCACTGCGCGTAGATGGCGAAGTGGAACTCCCTGTTCAGCGCGGTGAACGACACCGGGTCGAACTCCTCCAGCGCCTCGACCATCCGGTCGTTGACCGCGCGGGCCCGCGCGAGCTGCTCCGGGGTCATGAGCGGCGCCGAGATGGCCGTGGCGTACCCCTCCAGCCGGGCCAGCACCTGCAGCGCGTGCTCGACCTGGGCGGCGTCGAAGACGGCCACCCGGGCGCCGATGTTGCGCACCACCTCGACGAGCCCGTCGGACTGCAGCCGCCGTACGGCTTCGCGCAGCGGGATGGTGCTGACCCCGGTCTCGCGGGCGAGCTGGTCCATCACCAGCCGGTAGCCGGGCCCGTAGGTGCCGTCGAGGATGCGCGAGCGCAGCAGCTCGTAGCTGATCTCGGCCTTGGACGCATTGGCCCGCGTGGACCCCTTCGCGGTACTCACCGCTCTTTCCTCATTCCCCTCATATCGAGATCCCTCTCATGTCCGGGATCCCCCTCGTTGTCAAGGCGCCAGCGTCGTCGTCACGACCTCGCGCAGGCCGGGACCGGACAACGCCTCGACGTGGTCGCCCGCGACGGTGACCAGCCGGGCACCCGTCACCTGCCCGACGATACGCTCGATTTCGGCCACGACCACGTCCTCCCGCCCCGCGACGAACACCGGAGGCTCGGCGCCGGTCCACGCCCCCGGCTCGAACGGGGTGGCGCGCAACCCTTCCACGCAGGTCACCAGCCCGGCCGCCCGATGGCCCTGGGCGAGGACCATATCAGCGATCATGGCGGTGAGCGGGTCGGCGGGCGCGGGACCGCCCGCGACGGCCCGGCGCAGCGCCTCGACGTCGACGGCGGTGAACGGGTCGGACGGGCTGAGCCCGCCCAGCACCGCCCTGCGCACCCGGCCGGGCGCCGCGCCGGGCAGTTCCCAGGCGATCCTGGCCCCCAGCGAGTACCCGACGACGTCGAACACCCCGTCGTCCATCACCGCGACCAGCGCCTCGGCGATCCGGCGGGCCCCCGCCTCCGCCGGGCCGACCGGCGCCGCGCTGTCCCCGTGCCCGGGCAGGTCGGCGACGACGACCCGGCGGCCGGTCGCGGCCAGCGCGTCCGCCATCCCGGTCCCCACCCAGTCGCGCTGCCCGTCGGAGGCGAACCCGTGCAGAAGCAGCACCGGGGGACCGGCCGTCACCTCGGCGGCGAACACGCGTACGGCCGGCTCTCCCATGACTCCAGCACCTTTCACATACGATTTCAGATGTTACTCCACGAGGGCACCGGGAAGTCGACCACCACCTGCCCGGTGCCGCTGCTGCCGAAGTACGGGCAGAGCTGCTCGCCCTTGCCCGTGTACTCGTCCCAGCCGAGCAGCCCGAAGAGCATGGCGGTGTCGGCCATGGCGCCCTCGCCCGTGCACCGCAGGTTGTAGTCGGGCAGCATCTCCAGGAACTCCGCGATCCGCCCCTCGGTCCACAGGTCGAGCACCGCCATGTCGGTCTTGCGGTTGAACGCGCTGCTGACCTCGTTGAGCAGGGTCTCGGCGATCTCGTTGGGCGGGAAGGCGTGCGAGAGCGAGCCACTGGCCAGGAAGGCCACCTTGCGCCCGCTGCGCAGGATCGCGCGGCGCAGCGCCTCGCCGATCCGGCGGTTCTCCTCGATGGAGGAGTAGATGTTGCACCCGATCGGCAGCACCCTGATGGCGGCGTCGCCGTTGACGAAGTACATGGGCACGAGCGTGGCGTACTCCAGACCGAGGTCCTTGTAGGTGTGCACGTGCGCCTTCTGGCCGCCGGCGACGATCTCCTCGCCGATGAGCTCGGCCAGCTCGGGGTCGCCGTCGTAGTCGTACTTGAGGTCGTGGATGAAGTGCGGGAGCTCGTGGCTGGCGTAGGAGGCGCGGTGGCGCTCCTTGCCGTTGAGGTGGAAGCCGATGCTGTTCATCCAGTGGGTGTCGGCCACCAGGAAGGTCTCGGTGCCGAGTTCGCGGGCGCGCCTGCCGATCTCCGTCAGCGCCATCTCGGCCGGCCGGCGGATGCCGTAGTGCTTGCCCGGCTGGATGGACAGCCAGATGGACGGGACGTGTGTGATCTTGGCTGCCAGGACGATCTCTCCCATGCGCATCCTCCCAGGCCCGGCATCGGCTCACTGAGTATGCCGAAGGGCGGGGGGCCTGTTCCACCCCCCGGCATCGCAAAATCATGTACGAACTCAGATATCTTTGTCTATAGTACTCCATCCTTCGGATCCGCTATCATCCACGATGTCGTATATGATCTGGAGTCGCCATGGATCACCCGCTCGGCCTGGCGCCGGGGAAGATCATCGCCGTTCACCTCAACTACCGCGGCCGGGCCGCCGAACGGGGACGCCTCCCCTCGGCGCCCTCCTACTTCCTCAAGCCACCCTCCTCGCTGTCCTGGTCGGGCCGGCCCGTCGTGCGCCCGGCCGGGTGCGAGCTGCTCACCTTCGAGGGCGAGATCGCCGTCGTCATCGGCGCGCGCGCCCGGTGCGTGCCGCCGCAGCGGGCGCTGGAGCACGTCGCGGGCTACACCGCCGCCAACGACTTCGGGGTGTACGACTTCCGGCACGCCGACCGGGGATCCAACCTGCGCGCCAAAGGCCAGGACGGCTACACGCCCGTCGGCCCCGCCATCCTCACCGGCGTGGACCCCGGGGCCCTGCGGCTGCGGACCTACGTCAACGGCGAGCTCGCGCAGGAGGCCGACACCGGCGAACTGCTGTTCGGCTTCGACCTGCTCATCGCCGACCTGTCGCGGTACATGACGCTGGAGCCCGGCGACCTCATCCTCGCCGGCACACCCGCCGGCTCGACCGTCGTGAAGCCGGGCGACGTGGTCGAGGTCGAGCTCGAAGACGCCGGACGGCTGCGCAACGAGGTCGTCGCCGAGCCCCGGGCCGCCCCTGCCGCGTGGGGCGCGCAGCCGAGGGCCGACGAGGAGAGCCGGGCCGCCGCGGTCGGGCGGGGGCGGGCGGCGGCGCCGTACCCCCTGGACGATCCGACGATCGCGGCGCTGCGGACGGTCTCCACCGCCACGCTCTCCGCGCAGCTGCGCAGGCGCGGCATCGACCACCACTTCATCGAAGGCGTCCGGCCCACCCGGCCCGACCTGCGCATGGTCGGCCTCGCGCGGACCCTGCGCTACCTGCCGCTGCGCGAGGACGTCTTCGCCGAGATCGGCGGCGGCATGAACGCCCAGAAACGCGCCGTCGAGGAGATCAGGCCCGGGGAGGTGCTGGTGATCGAGGCGCGCGGCGAGCACGGCGCCGGCACGCTCGGCGACATCCTCGCCATGCGCGCCCTGCGCAGAGGAGCGGCCGGGGTGGTCACCGACGGGGGGCTGCGCGACAGCCCCTCCTTCGCCGACCTGGACCTGCCCGCCTACTTCGCGGTGCCGCACGCGGCCGTGCTCGGGCGCCGGCACGTGCCCGTCGAGTCGCAGGTGCCCGTGGCGTGCGGCGGGGTCCTCGTCATGCCGGGCGACGTGCTGGTGGGCGACGCCGAGGGCGTGGTCGTGCTGCCGCCCGCCCTGGCCGCCGAGGTGGCGGGGGCCGCCGCCGGGCAGGAGGACGAGGAGCGCTTCATCTACCAGCGGGTCGCGGCCGGCGCCTCGATCGACGGCCTCTACCCGATGAACCAGTCCTGGCGCGAGTCCTACCGGGCCTGGCAGCAAGGAGGAGACGCGTGAAGTACCGTTCCGACCCCGCCGCCATCAGGGGGTCCATCGCGCCGGTGGTGACGCCCTTCACCGCCGACGGCGCGCTCGACCTCGCCTCGCTGCGCTGCCTGGTCCGCTGGCAGCTCGGCCAGGGCTCGCACGGCGTCTCCATCGGCGGCTCCACCGGCGAGCCCGGCGCCCAGTCGGCCGAGGAGCGGATCGCCGCCATGGCCGCCGTCGCCGAGGAGGTCGGCGACCGGGCGCCGTTCCTGCCCGGCACCGGCTCGGCCAAGCTGGACGAGACCCTCCTGCTCACCGCCGAGGCCGAACGGCTCGGCGCCGACGCCGTCCTCGTCATCACCCCGTACTACGCCAGGCCGGGCCAGGAGGCGCTCTTCCGCTGGTACTCCACGATCGCCACGGAGTTCCCCGGCCTGCCGATCGTGATCTACAACGTGCCCTCGCGCACGGCCGTCGACATCGCGCCGGAAACGGTCGCCAGGCTCCGCCGCGCGCACGACAACATCGCCGGCATCAAGGAGACGACCCGCGACTTCGAGCACTTCTCGCAGGTACTCCACCGGTGCGGCCGCGACTTCCTCATGTGGTCGGGCATCGAGCTGCTCTGCCTGCCGCTGCTGGCCATCGGCGGCACCGGGTTCGTCAGCGCGGCGGCCAACCTGGCTCCGGCGGCCGTGGCCCGCATGTACACCGCGTACGCGGAAGGCGACCACCGGACCGCGCTCGACCTGCACTACGCCCTGCACCCGCTCGTGGAGCTGCTGTTCGTGGAGACCAACCCCGCCCCGGCCAAATGGGTGCTGGAGCAGCGGGGCCGGATCGCCTCGGGACACGTGCGGCCGCCGCTCATCCCGCCGACCCCGGCCGGAATCACCCGGATCGAGGCGCTGCTGGCCGACTGTGAGGAACTGACCCGATGACCCTGGAGCACTACATCGACGGGGCCCGCGTCCCGAGCATCTCCGGCGCCACCTTCACCTCCTTGGAACCGGCGACGAACGAGGCGTACCTGACGGTGGCGGCCGGACGCGCCGAGGACGTCGACGCGGCCGTGACCGCGGCCAGGAAGGCCTTCAGCGACGGTCCGTGGCCGCGGCTGCCCGGCGAGGAACGGGCCGCGATCCTGCGCAGGTCGGTGCGCTGCGCGGGGGCGGGCGGGCGGCGGCCGGCCGTGGCCGGGGCCGCGTGCCGGCCCAGCCTCCCCGACGCCATCGAGGCGCGCGACGAGCGCCTCGCGGCGCTGGAGTGCCGCGACACCGGCCTGCCGATCACCCAGGCCCGCGGGCAGGCCAGGCGCGCGGCGCAGAACTTCCGTTTCTTCGCCGACGTCGTCACCACGCTCAGCGAGGACGTCTACCGGGTCGGCTCGGCCCAGCTGAACTACGTCCTGCGTAAACCCGCCGGCGTGGCCGGGCTGATCACCCCGTGGAACACGCCGTTCATGCTGGAGACCTGGAAGCTGGCGCCCGCGCTCGCGGCAGGCTGCCCCGTGGTGCTCAAGCCCGCCGAGTGGTCGCCGCTGTCGGCCGGGTTGCTGCCCGACATCATGGAGGAGGCGGGCCTGCCGCCCGGGGTGTTCAACCTGGTGCACGGCATCGGCGAGGAGGCAGGCGCGGCGCTCGTGGCGCACCCCGACGTCCCGGTGATCTCCTTCACCGGGGAGAGCGCCACCGGCCAGGCCATCATGCGCAACGCCGCGGGCGCGCTGAAGACCCTGTCCATGGAACTGGGCGGCAAGTCCCCGCTGATCGTGTTCGACGACGCCGACCTGGAGCGCGCGCTGGACGCCGCCGTCTTCGGCGTGTTCTCCCTCAACGGCGAGCGGTGCACCGCCAGCTCCCGCGTGCTCGCGCACGCCTCGATCTACGCCGAGTTCACCGAACGGCTGGCCGCGCGGGCCGCCCAGGTACGCGTCGGCGCCCCCTCCGACCCCGCGACCGAGCTGGGCGCGCTCATCCACCCCGAGCACTACGCGCGGGTGACCGACCACGTACGGCTCGGCGTCGAGGAGGGCGCCCGCCTCGCCGCCGGCGGCGCCCGTCCGCCGCATCTGCCCCACGGCAACTTCCTGGCCGCGACCGTCTTCGCCGACGTCACCCCGGACATGCGGATCTTCCAGGAGGAGATCTTCGGCCCCGTCGTGTGCGTCACCCCGTTCGGCAGCGAGACCGAGGCGATCGAGCTGGCCAACGCCACCCGGTACGGCCTGGCCGCGTACCTGTGGACCAACGACCTGCGCCGCGCCCACCGCATGGCCCAGGCGATCGAGACCGGGATGCTCTGGGTCAACTCCCAGAACGTCCGCGACCTGCGCACGCCCTTCGGCGGGGTGAAGGCCAGCGGCCTGGGCCGCGAGGGCGGGCGGCACAGCATCGACGTGTACACGGTCTCGCCGATCGTGCACCTGGCGACCGAGGACCTGCCGGTGCCGCGGTTCGGCGCCGGCTGACGGTCAGCGGAGGGTCCAGGCCGGGTCGACGCCGGTCAGTTCGGCGCTGGCCGCCCACACGGCCGCCGCGAGACCGGCGTCGGCCAGCGGGCCGCGTACCGGCTCGCGGACGGGCCGGCCGCGCAGGCCGAACACCCTCGGCCCCCACAGCTCGCCGCCGCGCACGTCCGGGTCGAGGACGGCGCGGACCGCCGGCCACGCCGCCGCCCGCTTGCTCTGGAACAGAAGCCCGGCGGGCAGGGCGCGCAGCCGTTCGCCGGCCGACCGGCGGCGCAGCGGCGGACGCGACGGGGTGAGGCAGTCGAGCGCGCCGCCGGGATGGGTGACCACGCTGAGCGTCGCGGCGCCCGCCGCGCGCAGGCGGCGGTCCAGCTCGAAGCCGAACAGCATCTGCGCCAGCTTCGAGCGCGAGTAGGCGCGCTTCGGCTCGTAGTCGCGCCGGCTCTGCAGGTCGGCGGGGTCGAGGGTCACGGACTTCGCGGTGAAGCTGCCGGTGGTGACGACCCGCCCGTGGGCCAGCAGCGGCGCCAGCCATCCGACCAGCGCGAAGTGCCCGAGGTGGTTGGTGGCGAACATCAGCTCGTGCCCGGCCTCCGTCTCACGCCGCGGCGGCCGGTCGAGCAGCGTCCCGGCGTTGCAGACCACCGCGTCGAGGCGGTTCAGCTCGTGTACGGCGGCGCGTACCGAGGACAGGTCGCCGAGGTCCAGCCGCAGGTGCCGCACCCGCGCGCCGGGCGCCCTGGCCAGGATCGCCTGCTTCGCGAGCGCGGCCTTGGCCGGGTCGCGGCTGCCGAGCACGACCTCGGCCCCGGCTCCGGCGAGCTGCTCGGCCACGAAGTAGCCGATGCCCGCGTTGCCGCCGGTGACCAGGACCGTCTTGCCCTCCGCCCGTGGCGGCCGGTGCACGTCCCACGCCATGACGCCCCCTTTATCGCGAAAAATTCTGAAACGACTCTGAAACTATAGTCATTCTGGATTTGTCGCTACAGTGGGGTGCATGGGGACGACGATGGGCCGCCGTGAGCGGAAGAAGGCGCAGACGCGCAAGGCGCTGGCGGACGCGGCGGTGCGGCTGTTCGCCGAGCACGGTTACGACGGCGTCACCGTCGCCCAGATCGCCGAAGCCGCGGACGTGTCCATCGCGACCCTGTTCGCGCACGTCCCCGACGGCAAGGAGGCGCTGATCTTCGACGACGGCGCCGGGCGCGGCGCCTGGCTCGCCGAGGCGGTGCGCGAACGGCCGCCCGGCGAGCCGGTGCTACGCGCCCTGCGGCGCCGGCTGGCCGCCAGCGGCCCGTTCGCCGGCGACCTGCCGCCCGAGCTGCGGCGCAAACGCGACCTGATCGTGAACACGCCCGCGCTGCGCGCGTACTCGCGCAAGCTGTGGATCGCCGGCGAGCCGGTCCTGGCGGCGGCGATCGCGGCGGAGAGCGGCCGGGACCCGGACGGCATGGCCGTGCGCGCGCTGGCCCGCTACGTGCTGGAGATCCCCGAGCTCGCGGGCGCCGAGCCCGACCCCCTGGCCGCGATGCACGCCGTCTTCGACCTGCTCGAACCGGGCTGGCCAGGCTAGACGATCACCAGGTCGCGCGGCGTGTTGTTGAGCCGCAGACCGCCCGAGTCCGTGCAGACCACGATGTCCTCGATCCGCGCCCCGTGCGAGCCCGCCAGGTAGATGCCCGGCTCCACCGAGAACGCGAAGCCCGGCTCCATCAGCTCGCCGTTGCCCGCCACGATGTACGGCTCCTCGTGCGTCTCGATGCCGATCCCGTGCCCGGTGCGGTGGATGAACCTGTCCCCGAACCCGGCTTCGGTGATCACCTCGCGGGCCACGGCGTCGATCGACTCGCACGACACGCCGGGCCGTACCGCATCACACGCGGCGTCCTGGGCGCGGCGCAGCACCTCGAAGTACGCCGCGTACTCGGCCGGCGGCTCGCCGACGCAGTAGTTGCGCGTGGAGTCGGAGCAGTAGCCGTTGTGCAGCTGCCCGCCGATGTCCACCACGACGGGCTCGCCCGCCCGGATGACCCGGTCCGACAGCTCGGCGTGCGGGCTGGCGCCGTTGGGTCCCGAGGCGACGATGACGAAGTCGACCGTCTCGTGCCCGGCGGCCAGGATCGCGTCGGCGATGTCGCGGCCCACCTCGCGCTCGGTCCGCCCCGCCCGCAGGAAACCGGGCACCTGCCGGTGCACGGCGTCGATCGCCTCACCGGCCTCGCGCAGCGCCTCGACCTCGGCCGGGGACTTCCGCATGCGCAGCTCGCGCAGCACCGTCCCGGCCAGCACCTGCTCGGTCCCCGGCATCGCGGCGCGGAAGGCCAGCGAGGCCATCGCCCACATCCGGTCGGCCAGCCCCACCTTGGCCACCGGACCGAGCCGCCTCGCGGCGATCTCATAGGGATCGTCGGTCTCGTCCCACGCCACGAACTCCAGCCCCAGCCGCGAGGCGGGCGAGGCCTGCGCCGCCGGCAGCTCCAGCCGCGGCACCATCATGTACGGCTCGCCGGCCGCCGGAACCACCAGGCAGGTGAGCCGTTCCAGCGGCAGCGCCTGGTAGCCGCTGACGTAGCGCAGATCGGGCCCGGGAGTGAGCAGCAGGGCGTCGAGCCCGGCCTTGGCGGTGGCCTCCTGGGCGGCGGCCAGACGGGACACGGGATACAAGTCTTGGGACGTCACGGGCCCCAATCTACTCGTCACCGCTCACCTAAAATCCGCGAAAAGCTCTCACAACACGGCAAGCCATCGCTACACTCCGTTCAAGGACGATCACATACTGTGGGACCTCTTGTCCCGATCCATGTCGTTTGCGAGTGAACTATGGTCGACGTTACGGGCGGCCATCAGCCACCCCTCCCATCACCGGACCACCGTCCGATGAGCGCGGCCGAGCTCATCGGATACCTGACCCGGCAGCAGGCCGGCGAGCACGACGCCGCCATGCTGGCCATCCGCCTGTCCCACGCCGAGCGGCTCGGCAACATGGGCTGGGCCGAGTGGAACCTGCGCACGGGCGACGCCGTATGGTCCGACCACGTCTACGTCATCTTCGGCCGCGACCGCGCCGACGGCCCGCTCGGCCTGCCCGAACTCGCCGGCTACGTCGAACCCTGCGACCTCGGCGCCCTCGACCAGCTCCTGTGGAGCGTGGTGCAGGGCGTGGAGCCGGTCCAGGCGGAGTTCCGCATCCGGCGCGGCGGCGAAGTACGCAACCTGCGCGTCGTCCTCGAACCCCTCATCGCCCCCGGCGGTCCCATCGGCGTCCACGGCGTCGTCCAGGACATCACCGGCCGCCGCCGCGCCGAACGCATCATGTCCGAATCACGCCGCCAGCTCCTGGAGGCCCGCGAACGCGCCGCCGAGGAACGCCACGTCATGCTCGCGATGCGCGAGGCCATCCTCCCCGAGCCGACCGGCCGCCTTGACCTGCCCGGCACCAGGATCGCCGTCCGCTACGTACCGGCCGAGAAGACCGCCAACCTGGGCGGCGACTGGTTCGAGGCCGCCGCCCTGCCCGACGACCGCGTCATGCTCGCCATCGGCGACGTCTCCGGCCACGGCCTGCCCGCGATCGCCCACATGGCCCAGCTCCGCCACGCCCTCGTCGGCCTCACCATGACCGGCCAGCCCGCCGACCAGCTTCTCGCCTGGCTCAACGAACTCGTCCTGCACCGCCTGGACGAAACCACCGCCACGGCCATCATCGGCCACCTCGACACCGAGACCCGGATCTTCACCTGGAGCCAGGCCGGGCACCTGCCACCCATCCTGGTCCGCGACGGCAAAGCCGAAACCCTGAGCCAGCCGAGAGGCGTCCTGCTGGGCGCCACCTGCGACCAGCCCTACCGCCTGGCCAGCGTCGAACTCCGCGCCGGCGACCTCCTCCTGCTGTTCACCGACGGCCTGGTCGAACGACGTACCCGCGACATCGACGAAGGCCTGGACCTGGCGGTGTCGGCCGCCGCCCACCTCCTCACCACCGACCTCGACGCCGGCCTCGACCGCCTCCTCGCCGCCATCGGCGGCCCCAACCCAGAAGACGACGCCTGCCTCCTCGCCGTGGGAGTTGGCATCTGACGTCTCTCCGTCCCTTTATCCGTTACGGCAAGCCGCCCCACCCGCCCCGCCGTCGTGCGTGACCGCCCGTCAAGCGCCGGTCGTGAGGGCTTTCCGGTCCCTTTATCCGTTACGGCAAGCCGCCTCACCCGCCCCGCCGTCGTGCGTGACCGCCCGTCAAGCGCCGGTCGTGAGGGCTTTCCGGTCCCTTTATCCGTTACGGCAAGCCGCCCCACCCGCCCCGCCGTCGTGCGTGACCGCCCGTCAAGCGCCGGTCGTGAGGGCTCACGGGCTGCTCGCCGTAACGACTCCACCCTGAGCCCGCGCCCCGGCAACCCCACCCCCACCACCCCCAACCCTGCCCTCCCGCCCTCCCGCCCTCCCGCCCTTCCTGCCCTCGGCCTCTGACCCGCCGGCCTCTGACTCCTGGTGCCCCGGCCCTCCGCTCTCGGCCCCAGCCTGTGCGCCTCCGGCCCCTCCCCCTTGCCCTCTGTCCCCGGCCCTCGCCCCTCCCGGCCCTCGCCCCTCCCGGCCCTCGCCCCTCCCGGCCCTTCGGCTCCCGGCCCTTCGGCCCCGGTCTGTGCGCCTTCGGCCTTGAGATCCGGCCGACTCGCCTTGACCCTGGGGCTTTGGCCCACCGCTTGGCCCACGCCCTGCCTCACAGCCGGAGGCGGTTCGGGCGGGGCCGTACCGGGGGGAAACGGGTGGTGGTGGGGGTGGTGGGGAGCGGAATGTCGGGGCGGGGTGCGAACATGGGCGGGTGCTGATGCTTCTCGACACACCCTCGCTCTACTTCCGTGCCTTCTACGGCATCCCGGAGTCGATGACCGCCCCCGACGGGATGCCGGTCAACGCGGTTCGCGGGCTGATCGACATGATCGCCACGCTGGTGCGCAAGTACCGCCCGGCCGAGCTCGTGGCGACCATGGACGCGGACTGGCGCCCGGCCTTCAGGGTGGCGGCGATTCCCACCTACAAGGCGCACCGGGTGGCCCACGGTGACACCGAGGAGGTGCCCGACACGCTGGTGCCGCAGATCCCGGTGATCGAGCGGGTGCTGGACGCGGTCGGCATCGCCCGCCTGGAGTCTCCCGGGTACGAGGCCGACGACGTCATCGGCACCCTGACCCACGCGGCCGGCGGCGGCGCGGTGGACGTGGTGACGGGGGACCGGGACCTGTTCCAGCTGGTTGACGACTCGCGGCCGGTTCGCATCCTCTACACGGCGCGCGGCATCCGCAACCTCCAGGTGGTGGACGAGGCGTTCGTGAGCGCCAAGTACGGCATTCCCGGCCGTTCCTACGCCGACTTCGCCACCCTGCGTGGCGACCCGTCCGACGGCCTGCCCGGCGTGTCGGGAGTGGGGGAGAAGACGGCCGCCGCGCTGATCACCCGCTTCGGCTCCCTGGACGCGCTGCTCACCGCCCTGGACGAGGGCGCCACCGAGGGCTTCCCGGCCGGCGCCCGCACCAAGCTGGCCGCCGCCCGCGACTACCTGCGCGTCGCCCCGGCCGTGGTGGAGGTCGCCTCCGACGCCCCGCTGCCTACCACCGACCTCACCCTGCCCACCAAGCCCCGCGACCCGGAAACCCTGGTCCAGCTCGCCGACCGCTACGACCTCGACAGCCCACTCAACCGTCTCCTCGACACCCTCAAATAACTCCGGCCAGCCCCACATCTCCCGGTCAGCCCCACATCTCCCGGCAACCACACAGACCTCGGCGCCACCGACTCGCCACCGACCTTCCGGCCGCTGAGCAGACCATGCGTCGCCGGGCAACGTCCGCGCGCCTGTAGTCGGCCACCTTCACGCGACACCCGAGGCCGCGGGATGCCACCAGGCCGCGGGATGCCACCCCCAGGGCGCTCGGGGCGAGGCGAGACGCGGGACGCGTGGGAAGCGGTGCGTCGAACGCGGGGACGCATGACGCCGGGGCGCGATGTCGGGCGCGCGAGACGCGGGAGGCGGGGGCGCGGGAGGCGGGGCGGGGTGCAGGGCATGCGAGGCGGGGCGCGATGAAAGGCGTCGGCGGCGCGTGGCGGGGAGGGGACGCGGGGTGGGGGGCGGGGTGCGGGACATGCGGGGCGGCGCGTGATGCACGGCTTCGGCGGCGCGTGACGGGGCGGGGCGGGGCGTGGCGGGGCGGGGATGCGGGGACGCAGGGTGTGGGGCGCGGCTGGCGGCGCGTGAAGACATCGCGGGGTTGCGGGTGGCTGGGTGGGGCTGGATGGCTTGGGGTTGGTGGCTGGGTCTGGGGGTTGGGGATGGGTGGGGAAGGAACGGGGGCATACCTTGATCGGTAGTGCGCGATCATGTGACAATTCGCCCACAGGTCGATACACGCGGTGTGGGGGTCGGCGTCATGGTGCGAACGCTGAGCGAGCGGCCCTAGGGTGGCGGGCGACGAGCTGGGCGAGGCCTCCGAGCTTGGTCGCGTCTGTGCGCTCGCCGCCGAATGCGCCCGTGATCTGCGCCGGTGCGTTGAGATGTACGGCGGGTTGTTTCCCAGGGCCGCCTTCGACCCCGATCTTTATCATGCGCTCTGCCTGTCTACCGCGTTCAGTTCGCCCTGGTCGGCGGCGGAGCGGCTGAAGGTCGCCAACCGGGCGGCGTTGTGGGTGCGGGCCGTCGGGTGGCTGGTGGAGCACGCGGCCGCCACCCGCGACGAGGTGGACGAGCTGAGCCGCGACTGCATGGCCGTCGCCGACGGTGCGGCGCCGAGGGTGCCGGCGACCCGGTTCCTGGCGGATCTGCGGGATGAGATGGCGACGGTCAAGGGGTTCGAGGGGCTGCGGGGGCGCTGGCGGGCGCAGCTGGAGCGCATGCTGACGGCCATGGAGCGGGCCTGGGTGTGGCGGGAGGCGGGGATGGTGCCCTCGCTCGGGCGCTATCTCGACAACGCTGACAGCTGCGGTTCGAGCTTCGTGGATGTGTCACACTGGATCTACGCGGGCGACCCGTGGGCGCGGCGGCATCTGGGTGAGCTGGAGCCGGCCAGCAGGCATGTGCAGCGGTATCTGCACCTGCTGGGTGACCTGGCCTCCTACCGCCGGGATGTCAGCTGGGGCGACCTCAACGTGCTCATGCTGGGGGTCAGTCACGGCGACGTGACCGATCGGATGACCGTTCTGGCTCAGGAGGCGGCGGCGCTGATCGGGCCGTTGCGCGAGGTGAGCCCGCTGACGGCCGCGTACCTGCGCCGTCAGATCGGATTTAATACCGGTTTTCATGGCATTTCGGGCCTCATGGCCTGACAACTCGCTGACTCCGGAGTTTAGGAGCGCAACGGGCCGCCATGTATTACCGTGCTCTAGGCGACAAAGAGGGACATATGGCTTCCTGTGATGGATTGTGCCTTGAGTGGAAATTGTGGCGTTGCTAGGGTGTCTCGTTGCCAGGTAAGTGGATGGGACCTTTTCTCTGCGCCTTGACAGGTCACTCTGACCAGGGCACTTCACAGGGCGGTGCTCGATGGACTTCGGTCGCTCTGAACGATGGCGACTGCCGACCGCGATCAAGATTCTGATCGCCGGCGGGTTCGGCGCGGGCAAGACCACGATGGTCGGCGCCGTCTCCGAGACGCGCCCGCTGCGCACCGAGGAGATGATCACCCACGTCAGCGCGGGTGTCGACGACCTGTCCGGTGTCGAGACCAAGCCCACGACCACGGTCGCCATGGACTTCGGCCGCATCACCATCCGTGACGACTACATGCTCTACCTGTTCGGCACCCCCGGCCAGGAGCGCTTCTACTTCGTCTGGGACGAGCTGGCGCTCGGCGCGCTGGGCGCGGTCGTGCTGGCCGACACGCGGCGGCTGGCCGACTGCTTCCCGGCCATCGACTACTTCGAACGCCACCGCACCCCCTTCGTCGTCGCCCTCAACTGCTTCGACGGCGCCCGCCCCTTCACCGTCGGTCAGGTGCGCCGGGCGCTGGAGCTGGAGCCCGAGATCCCGATCGTGTTATGCGACGCCCGCCGTAAGGACTCGGGCAAAGAGGTGCTCATCACGCTCGTCGAGCACGCGCTGCGGACGGGCGCCGAGCCCGTCGGAACCGCGCCGTGACACGAAGCCGCTACCTTTGACCGATGGAGGAGATCGACCGCCGGATCGTCACGCTGCTGGCCAAGGACGGCCGGATGAGCTTCACCGATCTGGCCAGGGAGACGGGATTGTCCGTCTCGGCCGTGCACCAGCGGGTGCGCCGCCTGGAAAAGCGCGGCATCGTGCGCGGCTACGCCGCCGTGATCGACCATGACGCCATCGGGCTGCCGCTGACCGCGTTCGTGTCGATCAAACCCATCGACCCCGCCGCGCCCGACGACGCGCCCGACCGGCTGGCCCATCTGCACGGCATCGAGGCCTGCCACAGCGTGGCCGGTGACGAGAGTTACATACTCAAGGTCCGCGTGGCCTCGCCGGTGGGCCTGGAGGAACTGCTGCAGCAGATCCGCGCCGCGGCCAACGTCTCCACGCGCACGACCGTGGTCCTGAGCACCCCGTACGAGCACCGCCCCCCGCTGCTGGAGGGCGGTGCGGACCCCGTCGACTGACCGTCGCGGCGGCTTCCCCGGCGGGCGGGAGGCTCAGCGCTGGCCGGGAATGGCCGGTAGCACGGTGACCATGACGCCGTCGCAGCTCACGCAGGTCGCGTGCGCCCACGGCGGCATGCTGTGCACGCCGTGGTGGCGCCAGGCGACGGTGTCGCCGCCGTGCCCGTCGTCGAGGTGGCGGGCTTCGTACTCGTCCTGCCAGACGTGTGAGCAGCGCTGGCAGAAGAAGGTCCAGATTTCCGAGAAGACGTCGGTTTCGCGCATGGCGAAGCACCCTCCTGGCGTTCGGTGCGGATGGCTGACGGGCGGGGGAGTGGTGTCCCGCCGGCTCACAGCCGCCAGACGCTCAGCAGGACCAGGCGCTCGGTGTTCCCGGTCGCCCGGGTGGGCGCCGCGGCCCGCCGTACCTCGGGAAAAGGGCGGGCGGCCGCGCTGCGCGGTCGCTTCACGGGCGGGCGGCGGTTGCCGCGCGGCCCGGCCTCGTCGGTGCCGCACTCCTCAACAAGGTGTACGGCGGAGGCCACCGCGACGGACTCGGCCGCCCAGGCGGCGTGACCGGGCGACCACAACGCGGCGCACAGCCAGAACGCGGCCAGCACCGCCGGCCACCGCGCCGATCCGATCTGCGAACACACCGTGGTCACACCATCACCCAGAGTCGCGAAACTCATGCCGAGGTGATTAGTATCCGCAGCTCAGAATGCCTAAACAGGCTCCCCGCACGGCAGCGGGGAAGCCGTTCAGGGAAGCCGGGGGGTGTACTGGGCGCGCAGGAGGGCCTTGGCCTCCTCGGTGGCGCCGAGCAGGTCCAGGCCGCTCAGCGCCGCCCCGGCGATCGGCGGTACGTCGGCGACGAGCAGTTTGGCCCGCGGCGCCCGCCCGGCGAACTCACCGTCGAGCAGCGCCGTCATCAGCGGGTCCCGCGCGGTCAGCATGCCGCCGCCCAGGACCACCTCGGTGGGCGTCTCCAGCAGATCGAGCCGCCGCAGGCACACCTCAGCCATCACCACCACCTCCTCGGCCAGCCGCCGGACCAGGGACGCGGCCACCGCGTCGCCGGAGCCGGCGGCGGTGAACAACCCTGGCGCCAGCTCCAGCACGCGGGCCGGATCGATCCGGCCGAAGTGCAGGTCGAGCACGAGTTCCTCGACGGACCCGACGGCGAACTGCCGCCTGACCAGCGTGCTCAGCGAGGTCGCCGGGCCGCGGCCGTCCTCGGCGCGGACGGCGTGCCAGAGCATCTCCTCCGCCACGTCCTGCCCGCCGCCCCAGTCGCCCGACATCTTCCCCAGGGCGGGGAAGCGGGCCATCCGGCCGGTGGGGGAGACACCGACCGCGTTGATGCCGGCGCCGCAGACGACGGCCACTCCCCACGGTCCCGACGCTCCGGCCCGCAGGAGCGCGAACGTGTCGTTGCGGACCACGATCCGGCCGGAGAAGCCCTGGAGGGCGAACTCGGCCGCCAGGATCTCCTCCTCCGCGGGCAGGTCGGCGCCGGCCAGGAAGGCCGCGACCAGCGCGGGGGAGGTGGTGATGCCGGCCCGCCGTACCGTGTGGAGGACCGTGGCGACGGCGGCGGGGACGCCGTCGGTGTGCGGCGTGAACGGGCCGCCGCGAGCGGTGGCCAGGACCCGGCCGTCCGCGGCGACCAGAGCGACGTCGGTCTTGCTGTTGCCCCCGTCGATGGCCAGGATCAGCCCTTCACCCCCGTCAATGTCACCCCCTCGATGAACACCTTCTGCGCGAGGAAGAAGATGATGATGACCGGAGCCGTCACGAGCAGCGTGGCCGCCATGGTGAGGTTCCATTGCACGCTGTGGAAGGCCTTGAAGGTGGCCAGACCCAGCGATAGCGTCCACCCCTCCTGGTCGACTCCCGCATACAGGAGTGGGCCGTAGTAGTCGTTCCAGCAGTAGAAGAACTGGAAGAGCGCGACCGCCGCGATCGCCGGGCGGGCCATCGGCAGGATGACCTTGAACAGCGTCTTGACGTCCGAGCAGCCGTCCACCCGGGCGGCGTCGGTGTAGTCGCGGGGGATCGTGACGAGGAACTGGCGCAACAGGAAGATCGAGAAGGCGTCGCCCAGCAGCATCGGCAGGATCAGCGGCCACAGTGAGTCCGTCAGGTCGAAGCGGGCCCAGATGAGGTACACCGGGACGGCCACCACCTGGGGCGGCAGCATCATCGTGGTGATGACCAGCAGGAACGCCAGCTTGCGCCCCCGGAAGCGGAAGCGGGCCAGCGCGTAGGCGACCGGGATCGACGACAGCAGCGTGAACGTCGTGGCCAGCGCGGCGTACATGAACGTGTTGAGCGTCCACTGCACCAGTTTCGACTTGGCGAACACGGCGGCGAAGTTCGACCAGTTCCACGTCTGCGGCCACAATTCACTCGTGAGCGCCTGCTCGTCGGTCATCAGCGCGGTCAGGAACACGAAGACCAGCGGCGCGATGAAGATGATGCAGAGCACGATGGTGATCGCGTGCTTGGCGATCCACATGAGCGTCTTGCGCCGGGCGCCGGCCGCCGGTCGTGCGCGTACGGCCCGCCGCCGGGCGGGTGCGGTCGCGGTGGCGCTCATGAGACCTCCTCCGCGTAGCGGAACCTGCGCAGCAGGACCGTGGTGAACACCATCGCCGCCGCGAACAGCAGGAGCGCCATCACGCAGGCGTAGCCCATGGAGAAGTCGCGGAAGCCGGCGTGGAAGAGCCACTGCGGAAGGGTCAGCAGTGACTGGTCGGGATAGCCGGGCGTGAACACGGACCCGGCCGAGTCGGTGGAGCCCGACGCGACCCGGGAGGCGATCATCGCCTGGGTGAAGTACTGCAGGGCGTAGATGACCGCGGTGATCGTCGAGAACAGCAGCACCGGCGAGATCATCGGCAGCGTGACGCTGCGGAACTGCCGCCAGGCGTTCGCCCCGTCGATGGAGGCCGCCTCGTAGAGGTGCTTGGGCACGTCGAGCAGCGCCGCCATGAAGATGACGATCATGTTGCCGCAGCTCCACATCGCCAGCAGCGTCAGGCTCGGCTTCGACCAGGCGGGGTTGCCGAACCAGTCGGGGCCGGTGATGCCGATGAGCGCCAGGATCTGGTTCCACGGGCCGGTCGAGGGGTTCATCAGGAAGACGAACGCCACCGTGCCGGCCACCATCGGCACCAGCGAGGGCAGGTAGACGATGGTGCGGATCAGCCCGAGGCCGGACTTCAGCCGGGTGATGAGCTGGGCCACGCCGAGCGCGAAGATCAGCTGCGCCGGGACCATGATCGCGACCAGCCACAGCGTGTTCTGGATCGAGGTCCAGACCCGGTCGTCCTTGAACAGGTAGCGCCAGTTGTCCAGGCCGATGAACTCCAGCGTGAACAGGTCGTAGCGGTGGAAGGAGAAGTAGACGGTCGCCACGAGCGGGTAGACGAAGAAGATCGAGATCCCGACCAGCCAGGGCGACAGCCACACGAGGGCGCGCAGGCCCTCGCTGCGCCGCCACCGGGACGGCGGCGCAGCGTGAGCGCGGGAAGCCACATCAGCCTCCGGACAGCTTCATCTTGTCGTCGATCCGCTTGTCGACATCTTTCAGCCCGGCGTCCAGGTCCTTGACCTGGCCCTTCTCCCAGGAGGCCATGAAGGTGGAGAGGGCGTCCTGGTTGAAGACGCTGTTGACGTTGGCGGGCAGCGTCGAGGTCTTCGGGTGGGCGAAGATGTCGAGGAAGGTCTTGAAGTTGTCGTCCTTGGCCAGGTTGGGCGACTCCATCGCGGCCTTGGTCGTGGGCACGTTGCGCAGCGCGTTGGAGAGCGTCACCAGCGAGTCGGTGTCGGTCGTCAGGTGCTTGATCAGCTCCCAGGCGTGCTGCGGGTTCTTGGCGCCCTTGGGGACGCCGATGACGGTTCCGGCGGTGAAGCCGCTGCCGTACAGGTCGGGCTTGTCGTCGGCGACCGGCAGGGGGGCGGTGCCGTAGTCCAGGCTCTTGGCCTTCGGGTCATTGGCGATCATGGCGTTGCGCCACTCGCCGTCGAGGATCATGGCGACCTTGCCCTTGAAGAACGGGTGCTCGGCGCCCCACTCGTCGCCCAGGCCCTTGCGGAACTTCTCGAGCTTGTCGTAGCCGTACCAGTCGACCAGCTCTTTCTGCCAGGTCAGCAACTGCTTCCAGGCGGGGTCGGTGCCGATGGCCGAGGTGCCGTCGTCGTTGTACCACTTGGCGCCGACCATGGGGCCGAGGTGCGACGGGCTGTTCTCGTAGTACTGCGCGCTGGGGATGAAGCCGGCCACCTTGATGTCGCCGTTGGCGTCGCGGACCGTGAGCTTCTTGGTCAGCTCGGTCAGCTCCGACAGCGTCTTGGGCGGCTCGCTGCCCTTCATCAGGGCGCGGTTGTAGTAAAGGCCGTAGGCGTCGGCCAGCAGCGGCATCGTGCACCGCTTGCCCTCGAACTCCGTGTAGGCGCGCGAGGCCTCGGGCAGCACCGACAGGTCGATGCCGTCCTGCTGGATGACCGCGGTCAGATCCTGGAACGCTCCCGACTTGCACCACTGGGCGACGTTGTCGGTGGTGAAGGACGCGGCCACGTCGGGCGCCTTGCCACCGCGGATGGCCGCGGTGATCTGGTCGTCCTGGACGCCCTTCTTGGTCTTGACGGTGATCTGCGGGAACTTCTTGGTGAAGGCCGCGACGGAATCCTCGAACGCCTTGGCCTCGGCATCGGTGGCGAAGCCGTGCCAGAGTTCGAGGGTGGCCGCGGGCAGCGCCTGCGAGGCCGATCCTGAGGGCTTGGGCTGGGCGCCGAGTGACGGCGCCGCTTCCTTGCCCGCGGTGCAGGCGGTCAGGACCAGGGCTGTGAGCCCGGCGACCGCCAGGGGGACGAAGCGCACGGGGGGTGCCTCCTCATGGCGTGGAAACCGTACTGCTGAAGACCTCGTCACGGGCTGTGTCGAGGGCCAGGTCGAGCGCGCCGGCGAGGACGGGATTGCCTTCCATGGTCGACAAGCGCACCTGAGGTCGAAGGGTGGTGAGCGCGTGAAGCTCGTGTTCGACGAGCTCACGCAGGGTTTCGCCGCCGGTCAGCACGGTGCCGCCGGTCAGCACGATGAGCGCCGGGTCGATCACCGAGGTGATCGAGGCCAGCCCCACCGCGAGCCGGGCCGCGACATCGCGCAGCCCCGCCCTGGCGTCGTCGGCGCGCTGCCCGCTTCCCTGGGCGGCGCGCGTGGCGTTGGCGATGGCCTGGCGGAAGTCGGACCCGCGCACGCCGTAGGACTGAAGAAGGGTGTGTACGGCGGGGCCGCCGCTGAGCGCCTGGTACCCGTGGTTGGCGTAGCGCCCTGCCTCCCGCGCGGTCGGCGCGCCGGGCGTGGGCATGTAGCCGACCTCGCCGGCGCCGCCGGTGGCGCCGCGGTGCATCCGCCCGCCGAGCACGATGGCCATGCCGATGCCCTCGTCGGCCCACAGGAGCACGAAGTCGCCGTGCCCGCGCGCCACGCCGTGGGCCTGCTCGGCCAGCGCCACGAGGTTGACGTTGTTCTCGACGTCGACCGGGGCGTCCAGGCCCTCGGCGAGGGTGGGCACCAGGTCGGGGATCAGCCAGCCGGGCACGTCCTTGGCGGTGGCGAAGCCGAGGCGGCCGGTGGTCGGGTCCATGGCGCCCTGGACGCCGATGACCACGCGGCGCAGCGGGCCGGGCGCGTTGGCGCCGTCCAGCGCGGCGCGCAGCCGTTCGACGAGGGTGCCCGAGGGGCGGCGCGTCGTGGGTAGCGTGTACTCGCCCACGACGGCGCCGGTGATGTCCGCGACCCGCGCCTGGACGCGGTCGGGGGTGACGTCGAGCGCGCCGACGTAGGCGGCGGCGGGGTTGATCCGGTAAACCTCTGCTGTACGGCCCGGCAGTCCTTCCCTGATCCCGTCGAGGACCACCAGGCCGGCATCCTGCAGACGGGACAGGAGCTGGGAGGCGGTGGGCTTGGACAGGCCGGTCAGGGTGCCGATCTCGGGGCGCGTCAGGGGCCCTCGCTCCAGGAGCGCCTGCAGGGCCGCGCGGTCGTTGATCGCGCGTAGCAGACTTGGAGTACCAGGAACCGGACCACTCACGACATCTCCCTCGCCACATCCTCACCCTGGGGATCCGCGGGTCCCGACGAGCGGAGTGAGGGTTAGGAAAGTTTCCTAACTTGGTGTGAACGTACGGAGTCCTGGCAGGATCGGTCAAGAGGTGAAACCAAGACGTGACCGTCTCAAGGAAAGGAAGATCCTGGGTGTCTCAACAGGCATGCTAAGGTCGTGATTTGTCGTAACAACTAGCAGAATGGCCCGGAGTGTCCCATTAACACCACAAACACTAGTGGTCCCACTACCGCCCGTCAAACCGAGCTGGCCAAGGAGCAGCAGTACGTCTCCCGCCTGTACACCCGGCTTGACGTGCTACGCGAGCGCACCCAGGGCCAGCTGAAGGACGTCCTGGCCACCGGAGCCGTCGGCACCATGCAGAACCGCTCCGAACGCGACACCTTCGCCGACATGTACGCCAACCGCCTGGCCCGCCTGTGGGCGGTCGAGCGCGGACTGGTCTTCGGCCGGCTGGACCACACGGAGGAGGGCCGGCTCTACATCGGCAAGCTCGGCCTCACCGACGACGAGCAGGAGCGGCTGCTCATCGACTGGCGCGCGCCGGTCGCCCAGCCGTTCTACCGCGCCACGCCGGCCGCCCCCATGGGCGTCACCCGCCGCCGGCATCTGCAGACGCGCGGCCGTACCGTGGTGGGGGTCGATGACGACCTGCTGGACCTCGACGGGATCAGCGAGGCCGACCGCGCCACCCTGAACGGCGAGGCCGCCCTGCTGGCGGCGCTGGACGAGAAGCGCACGGGCCGCATGCGCGACATCGTGGCGACCATCCAGGCCGAGCAGGACCGCGTCATCCGCGCCGACCTCAACGGCGTCCTGGTCGTCCAGGGCGGCCCCGGCACGGGCAAGACGGTCGTGGCGCTGCACCGCGCCGCCTACCTGCTCTACACCCACCGCGAGCGCCTGGAACGGCGCGGCGTGCTCATCCTGGGCCCCAACCTGACCTTCCTGCGCTACATCGAGCAGGTGCTGCCCTCGCTCGGCGAGACCGACGTGCTGCTGTCCACGGTCGGCGAGCTCTACCCGGGCCTGAACGCCACCGCCCGCGACCGGCCGCCCACGGCGGCGCTCAAGGGCGACATCAGGATGGCCGAGGTGATCGCGCGGGCCGTGCGCGACCGCCAGCGCGTCCAGCGCAAGCCCGTCCAGCTCCCGCTGGGCCGCTACACGCTCACGATCGAGCCCGGCATGCTCGACGCCGCGCGCAACAAGGCGGTGCGCTCGCGCCGCCCGCACAACCAGGCGCGCACGGTGTTCGTCCGCTCCATCCTCAACGCCCTCGCCCGCCAGGCGGCCAAGAAGATAGGCAAGGGCCTCATCGACGACGACGAGCTGGCGGACCTGCGCGAGGAACTACGCACCGAGCAGGTGGTGCGCACCGCGCTCAACCGCTTCTGGCCGTATCTGACGCCGCAGCGCCTCCTTCTCGGCCTGTACGGCTCGCCCGAACGGCTCGACTACGCCGCCGCCGCCCTGACCCCCGCGGAACGCGCACTGCTGCGCAGGGAGGGCGGGGAGTGGACCGAGTCCGACGTCCCGCTGCTCGACGAGGCGGCCGAGCTCCTGGGCGAGATCGACGAGAAGGTGCTGCGCGCCAGTGCCGCCCAGGCCGAGGAGGACCTCGCCGCGGCCCGCCAGGCCGAGGAGCACGAGCGCGAGGCGGAGCTCGCCTACGCGCGCGAGGTCCTGGAGCTGACCGGCCTGTCCGACGTCATGGAGGCCGAGCGGCTGGCCGAGCGCCAGCGCGGCGGCGGCCCCTACCTGACCACGGCCGAGCGCGCCGCCGCCGACCGCACCTGGGCCTACGGCCACGTCATCGTGGACGAGGCGCAGGAACTGTCGCCGATGGCCTGGCGGGCGCTCATGCGCCGCATCCCCACCCGTTCGATGACGATCGTGGGCGACATCGCCCAGACCGGCTCGGCGGCCGGGGCGCGCGCCTGGGCCGAGGTCCTCGACCCCTACGTGGCCGGGCGCTGGCGCCAGGAGAAGCTGACGGTGAACTACCGCACGCCCGTGGAGCTGATGGCGGTCGCCGCCGACGTGCTGGCCACGATCGACCCCGAGCTGCGGGCGCCGACCTCGGTGCGCGAGAGCGGGGCGACGCCCTGGTCGGCGCCGCTGACCGAGCTGCCGGACCTGGTCAAGGCCGAGGTGGGCGAGGGCGGCAAGGTCGTGGTCGTCGCCCCGGACGTCCTGGTCGGCACGCTCGGCGCGAGCGTCGCCGCGGCGGTGCCCGGCACGGCCGTGGGCGGCGGGGCGGCGGCACTGGACGCGCCGGTGGCGGTGATGGGCGTGGCGGACGCGAAAGGGCTGGAGTTCGACTCCGTGATCGTGACGGAACCGCAACTGATCGTCGAGCAGTCGGCGCGCGGTTCGAGCGATCTTTACGTGGCCCTGACCCGCGCCACACAACGCCTGGGCGTCGCCCACGATCGCCCGCTGGGGCCCGCGTTGAGCCGCTTGCGGCCTCGAGGAAATGGACCGACAAATGGGCTTTAGCGCGGCGGCCGCGCGGGCGGGTCGTGGCGGGTCACCGCGCGGTCTCCCTGCCGCTCCCATGGACTACCTGCGAAAACTTGATGTTTCCGCTGATCGGGACACGGTTGACATCTGAGTTGGAGTCGGTAGTTTGCTGCGCAGTCCAGCACGGGACTTGGCCGGTTGGCCGTCTCTGACATCGTCGGATCCTGCGTCCGTGACGGAGCGTGACATATTGCGCGCGACTCCGTCCACACAGCCAGGTGCAGGGCCGTCGGTCCGTCGAGTCGGGGCACCCCAACCGGGCGGGGGGTTGGACCCGGGACGGGCCCGGTAGCCCAGTAGACAACGGAATTCCGCGCTCGCCGCCGACGAGACGGGTCCGGTCCGAAGGGTTTCCGGGCCCTCTTCCCGCTCCCGTGCCAGTGGATCACCACAAAGCGCCGGGTGATCTCGCGGCCGACGGCCCGCGAGGTCACCCTGCCAGGTGCGGCACTCCTGGCCAGGCGCGGAGCCAATCGCCCCGGCCAGGCGGTACCGTTTGCGCGACGGCTTGCAGCGATCGCGAGGAGACCGGCGTGGTGCAGGAGAAAGCGGCGGCCCCACCGCCCTCACCCCTCCCCGGCCCCGCCGCGCCCGCCCCGCCATCGGTGAAGTGGCCGAAGGAACCGCCCGCGCGCCTGCTCGCCCGCGTGGCCGCCGCCGTCGCCGGCGGGCTCGCGCTCTTCCTCGCCTTCCCGCCGCTCGACTGGTGGTGGAGCGCGCCGATCGGCCTGGCGCTCCTGGTCATCTCCGTGTACGGCTGCCGCCCCCGCCGCGCCGCCTGGCTCGGCTACCTGGCGGGCGTGGTCTTCCTGCTGCCGACCCTGTGGTGGGTCAGCCCGATCGGCGTCGACGCCTGGATCGCGCTGGTCGCCGTCGAAAGCCTCTTCTACGCCGCCTGGGCCTTCCTGACCCGGCTCACCCTGCGCCTGCCCTGGTGGCCGCTGTGGCCGGCGGCGCTGTGGGTGGGCATGGAGTGGTGCCGCTCGACCTTCCCGGTGGGCGGCTTCCCCTGGGCCAGGGTCGCCTTCAGCCAGGGCGAGTCGCCGTTCACCCCGTACGCCGCGCTCGGCGGCGTGCCGCTGGTGACCTTCGTCGTGGCGCTGTGCGGCTCGCTGATCGCCTACGCGGCCGTCCGCTACCTTCCGGCGCTACGCCGGGCCACCGGCGCCCCAGAGCCGCGTGACGGGCGCCTGGCGGTGGCGCCGCTGGCGCTCGCGCTGGCCGTACCGCTGGCGGCGCTCGCGATCCCGCGGCCCGGCGACGAGGGCCGGTCGGTCAACATCGGCATCGTCCAGGGCAACGTGCCCGGCAAGGGCATGTACGCCTTCGGCGAGGAACCCGCCATCGTCCTGCAGAACCACGCCAACGAGACCAAGCGCCTGGCCCAGGCCGCGCGCGAGGGCAAGGTCCTCAAGCCGGACATCGTCATCCTCCCCGAGAACTCCACCGACATCGACCCCTACCGCAGCGACTTCGCCCGCTCGGTCATCGACGAGTCGGTCAAGGACGTCGGGGTGCCCACGCTGGTCGGCGCGGTCGTCTCGATCGGCGACGCGCAGCGCGCCACCCGCAGCCTCGTCTGGGACCCGGTCAAGGGGCCCGGCGCCTACTACGACAAGCGGCAGCTCGTCCCGTTCGGTGAGTACACGCCGTTCAAGGAGGTCTTCCTGGCGCTGTTCGAGCGGGCCAGGCTCGTCGGGCGGCAGTCGGTGGCGGGCACCAGGCCGGGCGACCTGCGGATGGGCCCGGTCACCATCGGCGCCGTCAACTGCTACGAGGTGGCCTTCGACGCGACCGTCCGCGAGACCGTCAGGGCCGGTGGCACGCCGCTGGCCGTGCAGACGAACAACGCCACCTACGCACTGTCCAATCTTCCCCCGCAACAACTGGCCATGTCCAAGCTGCGCGCGGTGGAGCACAATCGAGCCGTGGTGACCGCCGCGACCACAGGGATCTCCGCCTTCGTCACGCCGGAGGGTAAGGTCTCCTGGCAGACCCGCGAGGGGGTCGCCGACATGAACGTGGTCAAGGTGCCCGTAAGGACCCGGGCCACGCTCGCCACCACGGTGGGCGCGGCGCCCGAATGGGCACTGATGGTGATGGGTGTGGGGGCCGTAGGCGTCGCCGCGTGGCGCGGCAGGCGCCGAGACGATCGGATGAGGTAACGACTGACCATGGAGACGCTTGGCCGGGTGCTCATCGTCGTACCCACGTACAACGAGCGTGACAACCTGCCGCTGATCGCCGGACGGATCCGGGCCGCCGTGCCCGACGCGCACCTCATGATCGTCGACGACAACAGCCCCGACGGCACCGGCGACCTCGCCGACGAACTGGCCGCCGAGGACGACCACGTCCACGTCCTGCACCGGCCGGGCAAGCAGGGGCTCGGCGCCGCCTACATCGCCGCGTTCCGCTGGGGCATGAGCGAGGGCTACGACGTGCTCGTCGAGATGGACGCCGACGGCTCCCACCAGCCCGAAGAGCTGCCCAAGCTGCTGGAGGCGCTGGCCGAGGGCGCCGACCTGGCGATCGGCTCGCGCTGGGTGCCCGGCGGCAAGGTCGTCAACTGGCCGGCGCACCGCGAGTTCCTGTCCCGGGGCGCCAACGTCTACGTGCGCCTCATCCTGGGCCTGCCGATCCGCGACGCCACGGCGGGCTTTCGCGCCTACCGCGCCGCCACGCTGGAGAAGATCGGCGTGTCGGGCGTGGAGTCGCAGGGCTACTGCTTCCAGGTCGACCTCACCCTGCGCACCGTGCGCAGCGGGCTGCGCGCCCGCGAGGTGCCGATCACGTTCGTGGAGCGGGTCAACGGGGTCAGCAAGATGAGCGGCAAGGTCATCACCGAGGCGCTGTGGCGGGTGAGCCTCTGGGGCGTCACCGGGCTGCCCGCACGCCTGCGCCGCCGCCGCTGACACCGCCCTCGCGCGGAACGTCCGGGGCGGCCCGGACGTTGTACCGTCAGTAAACGGCGTCCGCCTGCCCGAATGAGGAAATCGATGGTCCGGCTCCTGCTTTTCCTGGCCTTCCTGGTCGTGCCCGTGCTGGAGATCTGGGTGCTCATCCAGGTCGGCTCCGTGATCGGCGGCTGGACCACGGTGGCGCTGCTGATCGCCGACAGCCTGTTCGGCGCGTGGATCGTGCGCCGCGAGGGGCGCCGGGCCTGGCGCAGCATCAACGAGTCGCTGCAGTCGGGCCGGATGCCGGACAAGGAGCTGGCCGACGGCGGGCTCATCCTCGTCGGCGGGGCCCTGCTGCTGACGCCGGGGTTCCTGACCGACATCGCGGGGTTCCTGTGCGTGCTGCCGTTCACGCGGCCGATGATGCGCCGCCTGGGGTCGTGGTTCTTCGCCCGCCGGGTCAAGGCGATGGCGGCGGCTTCGCCGTACGCGAACCTGGGTGTGCCCTTCCAGCGCGCGGACCAGGACCCCTCGGCCGACCCGTCGGGCGGCGGCGGCAAGGTCGTGCACGGCGAGGTCATCAGGGAGGAGCGCGACGGCGGCTGAGCGGCCGGTCGCGGACAAGCCAAAGCCCCCGGACCCGTCAGGGCCCGGGGGCTTCACCGTGAGAATGTGTCAGGCGCTCTTGCGACGCTGGGCGCGTAGGACGGCCAGCCTCTCGTTGAGCACCTCTTCCAGGTCCTCGATGGACCTCCGCTCCAGGAGCATGTCCCAGTGCGTCCTCGGTGGCTTCGCCTTCTTCGACTCCGGCTGCTCGCCGTCCACGCGCACCGCGGTCACGCCGCACATGCGGCACTCCCAGGTGGCGGGGATCTCGGCTTCAGCGGCAAGCGGAACCTCGAAGCGATGGCCCTTCGGACAGGTGTAGGACACCTCCTGGCGCGGGGCCAGATCCGTGTTACGGTCGTTCTCGTAGCTGGTTGCCCCGAGCCGGGTGCCACGAAGTGCGCGCTCGCCCATGTCTAAATGCCTCCTACAGGGCCCCCACTAAGATGGGGGGTCTGTCTCCCACGGTGTCTAACGCTTGGTACCGTGATGGGATTCCCACCCGGAGCGTGATCCAACCGCTCAGGCCGCCAGGAGTGGGAGGAAGTTCTTGTTTCACGCGGTTCGCGAGCGCCACATTTCCCCGGCCAGCCACAGCGCGCCCAGCGCGATGAGCACCCCGTGGGCGATGCGCAGGGCGTAGACCGGCGCGAAGAACTGCGGGATGAACAGGGCGAACCCGGCCGCCAGCGGCACCGCGCTCCACTTGCTCAGCACGCCGGTGCGCCAGACGGCGACCGCGGCCATGACCGCGCCGGCGCCGAGCAGCAGCAGGCCGCCGGCGAACATCGTGACCTCCACCGTCCCGTAACGGAAGTCCTGCGCCAGTTCCATCAGCGCGGGCGCGCCGTCGCGCAGGGATCGTTCGGCGATGACGTTGAGCCCGAAGTCCTCCGCGCCGTAGTAGGGCAGGGTCAGCCCGGCGCCGATCCAGGTCACGACCGCGGCGCGCAGTGAGAGCCGGTCGCCGAGGACCTGGTGGAGCCCGAGTACGGCGAGGCCGATCAGGATGAACCCGAGCATGGCCGCGAGGTGCCCGATGACCCAGTTCGCCGAGGCCATGGCGGCCGCGTCGTCGCCCGAGGGGCGCAGAACCGGATAGAGCAGGAACATCAGGCCGGTGGCCGCGAAGGCGGCGGAGGTGAGACGGGGGGCGGGCATCGGAGTCTCCTTGAAGTACATCGCTCTGTTGTGAGAGCAATGCTCTCGAAAGAGAGCGCCAGTGTCAAGAGCACCGCTCTCGGAAGGGCGTTTCGCGTGAGACGCCGGTGAGATGTCCGTGGAACGCGCCCCCGGCACGCTTTCGGCATGACCCCTCACACCCGGCGCCTGGCCTGCGGCGTGGCCCTCGTCATCGGACTGTCCGCCTGTGGCGCGCTCCCGCCCCCCGCCGCCGGCCGGGACGAGCCCTCCTCCTCCGCGGGGGAGCCCTCCGCCCCGGCGGAGGAGGAGCCCCGGTCCACGCGGGACGAGGCGCGGCCGAGCGCGAACAAGCCCCAGCCGGGCCGGCCCGATCCCGGCATCGTCGCCCCCGCCGTCTCCACCGCGCTGCCCGTCGAGGGCAGGAACCTGCGCCTGTCCAGGACCGGGGAGAAGGAGCTGGCGCTGCGGTTCGACCTGTTCAACGGCACGGACAAGGAACTGTCGCCCGGCACGCTCGGCCTGGACGCCCGCGAACGGCTCGTGGCCCTCGTCGACCCGGTCACGGGCACCGCCTACGGCCTGGCGGGCAATTCCGGCGAAGGGCGCATCAGCGAGGACGTGGACGTGGAGCCCGGCGCAAGCACGCCGGTGACGGCCGTGTTCACCGCGCCGCCCGAGGAGACCACCGAACTGCTCGTGGCGCTCAACGGCCTGCGGCCCGTGATGGTGCCGATCGGCCCCGCCGGTCCCGAGGACGGCGCGGTGCCGCCGGGCCGGGGCGACGCGCAGGTGGGCGCGCTGGTCTGCAAGGTCGGCAGGGGCGGCAAGGAGGCGTTCACGCTGCCCAGCGACGTGCTGTTCGAGTTCGGCAGCGCCAAGCTGTCACCGGCGGCCAGGTCGGCGATCACCGGTCTCGGCGAGCGGGTCGGCGCCTCCTCCGGCACCGTCACCGTCGACGGCCACACCGACGGGGTGGGCGGCGACGCCGACAACCAGACGCTGTCCGAGCGCCGGGCGCAGGCGGTCCGCCAGGCGCTGGGGCCCTCGCTCGGCGACTCCTTCGACTACCGGGCCAAGGGCCACGGCGAGAGCGACCCCGTCGCCCCGAACGCCAAGCCGGACGGCAGCGACGACCCCCGGGGACGGGCCAAGAACCGGCGCGTCGAGGTCGAGGTCGACGGGCAGCGCGAGCCCGAGGCGCCCGTCTCCGGCGGCGAACTGTCCGACGCGGGCCTGCGGGCCGAGGTCGACGGCGTGCGGCGGCTGTCGGGCTACCTGCTGGCCTCGGTGAAGGTGACCAACCCCGGTTCCGAGCCCGCGCCGCTGCCGTACGAGAACCACTTCACGCCCAAGGAGCTGACCACGGGACAGTTGTCGGTCAGCGGCCCCGGCAGCCGCCACGAGCTGTGCGGGTTCGCCGAGCCCACCTACTTCGACTTCGTCGGCACGCTCAGCTCCGGCTTCATGCCGGGCAAGCTCGACGTGCTGCCCGCCGGCGCCGAGGTGACGCTGTGGGGGCTGCTGCCCGCGCCCCCCGGGAACGTCGCGTCGGTGAAGGTCCAGCTCGGCGGGTACGGCGAGCCCCTGGACGCCCAGATCACCGAAGGCTGAGCCCTTGGACGACCGGATCACCGGCGGTCAGCCCTTTGAGACAGCCTCTAGAGGCTCAGCTCGTGGCGGACCGCCGCCAGCCGGGCGGTGTATCTCGGCCAGCCGAACCCCGAGGCGGCGTACGCGGAGGCCGTCGCCTCGGCCAGGTCCCCGGCGCCGGCCCGGTCGCCGGAGGCGAGCGTCAGCGCCGCCGACACCGCCCTGGCGGCCAGCCACGGCGTGCTGCCCTCCGGCGCGTCGGCGTAGACCGCCCGCAGCAGCGAACCCGCCTCGTCCAGGTCGCCGCGCAGGATCAGCACGTCGGCCAGGTCGATGTGCGCCATGCTCGCCCCGGTGCCGTCCTCGGCCGCGTAGGCCAGCGCCGCGCGCAGATGCGTCTGCGCCGCGCCCGTGTCGCCGTCGGCGAGCCGGGCGTTGCCCCTGATCAGCTCGTTCAGCGGCAGAATCTGCCGGTCGTCGAGCCGGGTCGCGTAGTGGCCGGACTCGTCGGCGCAGGCCACCGCCTCGCGGGTACGGCCCATGGCCAGCAGCGCCTGGGCCTGGTTGCTCAGGCCCCTGGCCAGGCCGTGCTCGTCGCCGCTCTCCCGGTCGAGCGCGTTGGCGGTGACGTAGCGGTCGAGCGCCGCCTCGGCCTGGCCCGTGTACAGGTACAGGGTGCCCAGCGCGTCGGCGAACGCGGACCTGCGCTGCCTGTTGGCCAGCCGCTCCGCCAGTTCCTGGCCCTCCAGCAGCGGGGCGAGGGCGTCCTTCAGCCGGCCGCGCTCGATCTCGACGATGCCGCGGTAGTAGCGGACGTTCATGGTCAGCGTGTCGTCGTCGGCCAGTTCGGCGGCCTTGGCCAGCAGGGCCGCGGCCTCGTCGAAGCGGCCGACCATGGTCGTGACGAAGCCGTGGTCGCACAGGGCGGCCGCGCGTTCCGCCCGGGTGCTGCCCGGGGCGTCGGACAGGGCGGCGAAGTGGCGTCTGGCCTCGGCGTACCAGCCTCTGATGAGCCACGGGGTGTGCAGTTCGAGGGCCAGGCGCAGGCCGTCGGCGGCGCGTTCGGTGTCCGGGGCGCCGTCCAGGGCGGCCAGCAGGTTCGGCCACTCGGCGAACACCGCCCCGACCGCCTCCGCGCCGGCGAAGTCGTCCGGGTCGCCGGCCTGCCTGACGAACTCCAGGCACCAGGCCAGGTGCGCGGCGCGGGCCGGCTCGCTCTCGCCGGCGGCGGCCAGCCGTACCGTGGCGTAGTCCTTGACGGTCTCCAGCAGCCCGAACCTGCGCTCGCCACCGCCGGTCTCCACCGTCACCAGGCTGCGGTCGGCGAGCTCGGCCAGCGCGGGGGCGACGTCGCCGACCGGCATGCGCGCGGCGGCCACGTGCTCGGCGGCCTCCAGCGTGAAGCCGCCGCTGAAGACCGACACCTGGCGCAGGACCGCGCGCTCGCGGGGCTCCAGCAGGTCGTGGCTCCAGTCGAGGGCGGAGCGCAGGCTCGTGTGCCGTCCGCCGGCGCCGCGCGCGCCGCCGACCAGCAGCCGCAGCCGGTCCTCCACGCGCGTGGCCAGTTGCGCCGCGGTCAGCGCCCGGGTGAGGCCCGCGGCCAGTTCGATGCCGAGCGGCAGCCGGTCCACCGCGGCGCAGATCGCGGCCACGGCGGCGGGCTCGGCGCCGCTCTGGTCGGGCGCGCACCGTTGCAGGAACAACCGCGCCGCCGCCGCGGGCGCGAGCGGCCCGACCCTGTGCAACTCCTCGCCGGGGGCCAGCAGCGGCCGCTGTGAGGTGACGAGCACGGTCAGCTCCGTCGTACGGCCCAGCAGCGCCATCACCAGCTCCGCCACCGCCTCGACCAGGTGCTCGGCGTTGTCCAGCACCAGCAGGGAGCCGTCGAGCCGCGCGGCCGCCTCGGCCGGGTCGCCGGGATCGGCGCCGACGGCCGCCCAGATCGCGTCCTGCCTTCGCAGCGGGGCGAGCTCGACCACCGTGACCGCCCGCTGCCCGGCCACCGGGACCGGTCGCACTCCCGCCACCACGGGCCCTTGTCCCGCCACCTCGGGCCGTCCCGCCACCTCGGGCCCTTGCCCGGCCACCGATCTGGCCGCCTCGATCGCCAGCCGGGACTTCCCGCTGCCCGGCCCGCCGGTGAGCGTCACCAGCCCCGGCCGCGCCAACCGGCCCACCAGGGCGGCGAGGTCGCCGTCGCGGCCCACGAAACTGGTCGCGGGCCCGGGAAGCCGCACCGCCCCTTCACCCGCCCGCACGCCCTCTCCCGGCCGCCCACTTTCACCCGCCCGCCCGTTTTCTCCCGGCCGCCCGTTTTCTCCTGGCGGTCCGTCCTCTTCAGGCGGCCCGCCGAGGGCGGGTTCGCGTGCCGCCCTCGCCTCTCGTGCCGGGGCGGGCTGCTCGTGAAGGAGGGAGGGGTCCTGGCGGAGCATGAGCATCTCCAGCCGCGCCGTCTCCGGGGCCGGGTCCACGCCGAGCTCCTCCGCAAGCGTGCGGCGCAGCCTGGCCAGCCGGTCCAGGGCCTCCGCCTGCCGGCCGCTCCGGTAGAGGGCGGTGGCCAGCAGCCCGTGCACCGGCTCGTGCAGGGGGTGCTCGGCGGCCAGCCGTTCCAGCTCGGGCCGTGCCTCGGTGGCGGCGCCCAGTGCCAGGTCGGCCCGCAGCCGCTCCACGAGCAGGTCGAAGCGCCACGCGTCCAGCCGCTCGCCCTCCGCGGCGGCGAAGGGGACGGCCCGCAGGTCCTCCAGCGACGAGCCGCGCCACAACCCGAGCGCCTCGGCCGCGGCGGCCCTGGCCGAGCGGTGGTCACCGGCGCGCGCGGCGGCGTGCAGGCTCTCTGCCGCCTCGCGGGCGGCGCGCAGGTCGGCGGGGCCGGCGTCGAGGGAGTAGCCGCCGGCCGCCCGCGCCAGCCGCGCACCGGACGGAGACGGGGACGGGGCCGCGGTGAGGGCGGTGCGCAGGCGGGAGGCCAGGACGCGCAGCCGCTCGGTGGGCCGGGTGAGCTCGGCCGCGCCCCACAGGTCGGCGGCGAGCCGTTCGTCGGGCACGGGGCGCCCGCCGGCCAGCGCGAGCCGGGCCAGGAGCGCGCGTTCGAGCGGGCGCTCCAGGCGGACCAGAGCCTCCCCGGCGCGGATCACGACCGGTCCGAGCACGAGGACGTCCAGGCCGGAGGGCGATGACATGGGCTGGATTATCCCAGGCTCGCCGGTGAGACGCCGGTGAAACGGAGGTGGAAGGTCGCCCGTCCAGGCTGGGCGGCATCGGTTTCACGGCCTGAGGAGACAACGATGCGGCTCGCCGTACGAGGAGAAGCGCTCACCCCCGACGACCCGGGCTACGAGGACGCCAGGAGGCTCTACAACGGCATGATCGACCGGCGGCCCGCGCTGCTCGTGCGGGCCGGCGGCACCGAGGACGTGGTGGTGGCGCTGGCCCACGCCCGCGCCCGCGGCATGGAGGTGAGTGTGCGCGGCGGCGGGCACGGTGTGGCGGGGCTCGCGCTCGGCGGCGACCTGGTGATCGACCTGTCCGCGCTGCGCGGCGTCACCGTCGACGCCCGCGAGCGCACCGCAGTGGTCCAGGGCGGCGCGACCTGGCGCGACGTCGACCAGGCCACGCAGGCCCACGGCCTGGCCGTCCCCGGCGGCCGGGTGAGCCACACCGGCGTGGCCGGGCTCACGCTCGGCGGCGGCCACGGCTGGTTGTCGGGACGGCACGGCCTGACCTCCGACAACCTGATCGGCGTGGAGATGGTCACCGCAGACGGCCGCGTGGTCTCCGTCACCGAGCGGGACGAGCCGGAGCTCATGTGGGCGCTGCGTGGCGGCGGCGGCAACTTCGGCGTCGTCACCTCCTTCACCTTCCGCCTGCACCCGGTGGAGCCGCTGATGCTCGGCGGGCTGATCGGCTACCGGGTGGCCGACGCGCCGGCCGTCCTGGACGCGCTGGCCGGGCTGGAGGAGTTCCCCGACTACAACGGCGCGGTGATCTTCATGACGGCGCCGCCGGAGCCGTTCGTGCCCGGCCACGTGGTGGGCCGGCCGGTCCTCGCGGTGGCGCCGGTGTGGCTGGGCGACCCGGACGCCGGAAAGGAGCTGATCAGGCCTCTGTACGCGGCGGCCGAGCCCCTGTTCGACGCCGTCCAGCCGATGCCCTACGTGGCGCTGCAGTCGATGATCGACGGCGGCGCCCAGCCGGGCTGGCGCAACCGGTGGAGCGCCGAGCTGGTCCGCGGCCTGCCGCCGGACCTCGTCGCCGACCTGCAGGACGCTGCGATGACCGCCCCGAGCCCGCTGACGCAACTGGTCGTCGCGGCGATGCCGGAGGCGGTCAGGAACGGACCCGACTCCGCCTACCCGGGCCGGGAGGGCGGCCGCTACCTCATCCACCCCATGGCGGTCTGGACGGACCCGGCCGACGACGAGGCCAACCGGGCCTGGACGGCCAAGGTGACCGCCGCGATCCGGGCTCACGAGGTGACCGGCACCTACCTGAACCTGGAGGCCCCGGACGACGACCGGGTGCGCTGGGCGATGGGCGAGGAGCGTTACGGCAGGCTGCGGCGGGTGAAGTCGGCCTGGGACCCGGACGACGTCTTCCGCCACTGCGCGCACGTACGCGTCACTTCGGAGTGACGAGGGGCACCAGCGTGCGGTCGCCGAAGTCGGTCATGAACGCCAGCGGCTTGACCGAGGCGCCGACCAGCGCCGCCAGGGCTGGCTTGCCGGCGGCGCGGGCCAGGCCGGGACCGAGCGCCGCCATCATGGCGGTGAGCGCGGGCAGCGGCCTGATCCACATGGTGACGTCCTCGATGAGACCGTCCTCGCCGATCCTGACCAGGGCGGCCTCCTCCAGTTCGTGCTTGCCGAGGCGGGCGGTGGCGGCGAGCATGCGGGTGCGCTCGTCGCCGACGTCGGTGTGGTAGCGCAGCTCGCGCAGCGCGCCGAGCGCCACCGTGAACAGCTCGCGGACCTGCGCGTGCCCGGAGAAGCCCGCGCGGGCGCTCAGCGGGGAGTGGAAGGTGACGGTGGGGGAGAGCGTGGCCATCAGGGCGTCGACGTCCTTGGCCTCGCCCGCCTCGCGGTAGCGCCGGCTGACCTCGTTGAGTGAGTCCTGAAAGTGAACTGTCATGGGTTCACTTTATCAACTGACTATGCTGGGGTCATGAACAGGTTCGGGGACATGCACTGCTCCATCGCCCAGGCCGTCGGCGTGGTGGCGGAGCCGTGGACGCCGCTGATCCTGCGCGACCTCTTCCTCGGCCTGCGCAGGTTCGACCAGCTGAGCGAGGACCTCGGGATCTCGCGCAACCTGCTCACGCAACGCCTGGAGCGCCTGCGGGCGGCCGGCGTGGTGGAGAAGGTCGCCTACCAGGAACGGCCGGCCCGCCACGAGTACCACCTGACCGAGGCGGGCCGCGACATCGTGCCCGCGCTCATCACGCTGATGGCGTGGGGCGACCGGTGGGCGACGCCGCCCGGCGGGCCGCCCGCGCTGCTGATCCACTCCTGCGGGCGGCAGTTCACGCCCGAGGTGACGTGCCCGCACTGCGGCGGCGCCGCCGGCGCGGACACGATCACGATGGTCGGCGGCCCCGGCGCCGCGCAGGGGCCGGGGACGATGGTGCTGGCCAAACCGGACTAGAGCTTGTCCGGGACGTCGTTGCCGGCGGCGCGGATGGCCTTGGGCAGGTTGACCGCGGCCAGGATGGCGCCGCCCAGGATGAAGAAGGCGACCAGCGAGATGATGCCCAGCCGGTAGCTGCCCGACAACTGGATGGCCATGCCGAGGGTGGCCGAGCCGAGGAAGGTCGAGCCCTTGTCGCTGATCTCGTAGAGGCTGTAGTACTCCGCCTCCTTGCCCTTCGGGATCACGTGGGAGAACAGGGAGCGCGACAGCGCCTGGGTGCCGCCCATGACGATGGCGATCGCGAAGCCGAGGGCGTAGAAGGCGGCGGCCGAGCCCGCGGGCAGGAAGTAGGCGATCGCGACGACGACCGTCCAGGCCACCAGCGCCATCAGCACGACCTTCTTCGCGCCGATCCGCGAGGCCACGAAGCTCAGCAGCAGCGCGCCGAAGAACGCCACGAACTGCACCATCAGGATGGCGCCGATCTGCACGGTCGTGTCGAGGCCCAGTTCCTTCTCGGCGAAGGTCGCGGAGAAGGAGATGACGGTCTGGACGCCGTCGTTGTAGAGCAGGTAGCCGACGAGGAAGGCCAGCGTCAGCGGGTAGGCCTTCAGCCCGATCGCGGTGCGGCCGAGCTGGCGGAAGGAGCCGCCGATCGCCTGGCCGGCCGTCTCGCGGCGCGGGGCGGCGCCGCGCCGGTTGCGCAGCCGCAGCAGCGGGATGATCGTGAAGCCGCCCCACCACAGGCCCGCCGAGGCGAGCGCGATGCGCACCGCGGTGCCCTTGTCGATGCCGAGCATGTCCTCGCCGAACAGGAACAGCACCAGGTGCACGGCCAGCAGCAGCCCGCCGCCGAGGTAGCCGAAGCCCCAGCCCATGCCGGAGACCTTGTCCCGTTCGTCGGGCGTGGAGATGTCCGGCAGGAAGGAGTTGTAGATGACGAACGCGCACGCGAAGCCGACGTTCGCGATCAGGAACAGCAGGCCGCCGAGGATGTAGCGGCCGTCGCCGACGAACCAGAAGCAGACCGTGGCCAGCGCGCCCAGGATCGCGAAGAAGCCCATCAGCTCCTTCTTGCGCCCGGTGTGGTCGGCCAGCGCGCCCGCCACCGGCATGAAGACGATCTGCAGGATGGCCGCGACGCCGACGACGAAGGAGAAGTACGCGCCCGGCCGTACGTCGAAGCCGAGCACGTCCACGTACGGCGCGCCGTTCGCGGCCGCCTCGGCGATCGTGATCAGGTACGGCCCGAGGAAGACGGTCAGGACCGTCGTCGGGAAGGCGGAGTTGGCCCAGTCGTAGAAGTACCAGCCCCACTGCTCGCGCTTGCGCGCGGCGGGGGAGTCGTCGAAGACCGCGGGGGGTGAGGGGACGGTCATGCTTCTCCTATGCGGCCAGGGAGCCGGGATGCCAGAGGCCGCGCCGGTCGAGGACGTCGCGCAGGCCCGAGATGTTGTCGGTCATGATGCCGTCGACGCCCAGGTCGAGCAGGCGTTCCATGCGGAGCGGGTCGTTGATGGTCCACACGTGCACCTGCATGCCGACGGCGTGCGCGGTGTGCACCAGGGCCCTGGTCGTCACGCGCAGGCCGCGGAAGCCGACCGGGACCTGCGCGCAGGGGACCCCGGAACGGGCCAGGCGGGTGAGCAGCCGGCCGTAGCCGGAGGTGCTGGCGGCGGTGCGCAGGGCGGCCACGCCGCGCGGACCGAGGGAGGAGCAGACCTCGCGGCCCATCGCCGCCCTGGCCCGTTCGAGGCGATCGTCGGAGAAGGAGGTCAGGCAGACGCGGTCGTGGGCGCCGGTGCGCCTGACCGCCTCGGCCAGCGGGGCGATCGCGCCGGCCTCCTTCACGTCGATGTTGAAGCGGGCCTCGGGGAAGCTGCCGAGCAGGTCCTCCATCAGGGGGATCTCGTGCGCGCCGCCGATGCGGGCCTGGCGTACCGCGCTGTAGGGCAGGTCGGCGATCCGGCCGCGCCGGTCGGTGACCCGGTCGAGCGTGTGGTCGTGAAAGGCCAGCAGCACGCCGTCGGAGGTGGCGTGGGCGTCGGTCTCCAGGTAGGTGTAGCCGAGAGCGACGGCCCGCTCGAAGGCGGCAGCGGTGTTCTCCCGTCCTTCGAGCGCCCCGCCCCGGTGGGCGAAGGCCAGGGGGCCCGGATGGTCGAGGAACGGGAATCGACGGCTGAGCACGGGTCGAGTATGCCTTCCGTGGGTGAACGTTTGGGTTACGAATCAGGCAGGTCTGCCCATTCCTGGCGGCGGGTCTCGGCCAGTGCCATGGCCGCGGCCACCGCGACGTTGAAGGAGCCGACCCGGCCGACCTGCGGGATGTAGCAGGCGCCGTCGGCGGCGTCGAGCAGCGCGGGCGAGCAGCCGTGGTCCTCGCTGCCCACGACCAGGCAGACGTCGCGGGCGAGGTCGGCGCGGAAGATCGGCCGCGCGTCGGAGGTGAGCTCGATCGCCAGTACGGCGTAGCCGTCCTCGCGGGCCGCCTTGACCGCGTCGACGGCGGGCATGGGCTCGTGCCAGGTGACGAGGCGGTCGGTGCCGAGCGCGGTCTTGCCCGCCTTGGGATTGGTGGGCGGGGTCGCGTTGCCGGCCAGCCAGATGGTGTCGACGCCGAACGCGGCGGCGCTGCGGAAGATCGAGCCGACATTGAACGGGCCGGTCACCGACTCGAGGATCAGCGCGATCCGGTGTTCGGTGCCGCGCCGCCAGGTGCGGTTGAGCCGCTTCACGTCCGTGGGGCGAAGCTGCCTTCTCATCGTGTCACCTTCAGGATTCGGTACGCGGCCCTGGAAGCCTCACGGGAGGCCTGCCAGCCCTGCTCGCCGAGCCAGCGCTGCAGGGAGTCGGAGCCGAGGTGTTTCTGGACGACCAGGTAGGCGACGCCGTCGGGGGTCAGCCGCGACAACCACCTGGTGAGCATGGCGTGGAGTGCCGGCTTGCCGATCCGGATCGCCGGATTAGACCAGATAGCCCGAAATTTCACGTCATCTGGTACGTCGTCGATATGAATCGGTCTTACTTTGTAAAGGGCGGCGGCCTGGGCGTTGCGCTCCGTGAGCTCCAGCGAGCGCCGGTTCACGTCGACCGCCCAGACGGTCGCTTCGGGCGCCCGCGTGGCCATCGTCAGCGCGATCGGCCCGTAGCCGCAGCCCAGGTCGAGCAGGTCGCCTTCCTGCGGCGGCGGTGGCACGCTCTCCAGCAGGATCTTCGTCCCCAGATCGACCCGCTCGGGGGAGAACACGCCGCTGTCGGTCTCCAGCCGCAGGTGCAGATCGGGCAGCACGAGACTGACCGAGCCCGGCTTGTGGCTCGTGTCAGGCCGCTCGGAGAAGTAGTGGGCCACGTGCAGAAACGTTACGGGATCCGGGCACCGAACCAGACCGAGGCACCGGCCACCAGCGCGCCCAGCAGCACCGCGGCCACGATGAACCACTGGCTGATCTCCTGGTTGACGAGCTTGAAGCCGAGCGAGGTGCCGATCTGCTCGTAGACCTCGCGCAGTTCGGTGCCCGACTCGGCGGCGTAGGCGCGGCCGTTGGTGCCCTCGGACAACGACTGGAGCGTCTGCTTGTTGACCGGCACGTTCACCTCCCGGCCGTCGATGGAGACGGTGCCCTCCTGCGTGCCGTACGCGATGGTGGAGACGGGCACGCGCCCGGACGTCGCGGCCTCGATCGCCTCGGGCACCGAGCGGCCGGAGGTGTTGTCGCCGTCGGACAGCAGCACGATCGCCGAGGGCGGCGGGTCGGTGGCGGCCTGCTGGTCGAAGGAGCGGATCGAGTCGAGCGCGTTGAAGACGGCCTCGCCGATCGCGGTGCCCGGCCGGGTGGTCAGGTTGCCGATGGCGGTCACCACCGCCTGGTGGTCGGTGGTGGGGGAGATGACCACGTTGGCCGAGCGGGCGAAGGCGACCACGCCCACGTTGAAGCGCTCGGGCAGGTCGCGGGCGAAGGCCTGGGCGGCGGCCTTGGCGGCGCTGATGCGGTTGGGCTGGACGTCGTCGGCCTCCATCGACAGCGAAACGTCCAGCGCGATGATGATCGTGGCCCGGTCGCGCGGCACCCGTACCTGGTCGGCGGGCCGGGCGGCGCCGATGACCAGCAGCGACATCATCACCAGGAACAGCGCGGGCGCCACGTGCCGGCGCCAGCCGGGGCCCTCGGGGACCACGAGGTTGAGCAGGGCGAGGTTGGTGAAGCGCACCGTGTAGCGCCGGCGCAGGAACATGGCCGCCACGTAGCCGCCGATCAGCGCCGCCACCAGCGCGAACAGCCACAGCCAGGCCGGGGACAGGAACGTCACGCGCCCCTCCGGTGGGCGAGGTGCGCCATCCTGCGGCGGCGCAGCACGAACTGCGCGACGTCGAACACCCAGTCGCGGTCGGTACGCAGCACCAGGTGGGCGACGCCGGCCCGGCGCAGGGCGGCCCGCGTGCCCTCGCGCTGCAGCGCCGCGGCCTCGGCGTAGGCCTGCCGTACCTTGGGTGAAAGGTGCACGTCGCGTACCTTCCCGCTCTCCGGATCAGTGAACGCGATTTGCCCGACATCGGGTAGTTCGAGCTCGCGGGGGTCGATCACCTCGACCGCCAGGACCTCGTGCCGGGCCGCCAGCCGCCGGAGCGGGCGCTCCCAGGGGCGCTCGGCGTCGGGGTCCAGGGACGGCCGGGCGTCGAGGAAGTCGGAGACCACCAGCCGCATGCCGCGCCGCCTGCGCGTGGCCGCCAGCACGTCGATGCCCTCGGCCAGGTCCGGCGCGTCCTGCCGGGGACCGCCGCGCGGCGCGTCCATCAGCGCGTGCAGCAGCCCGTACAGGGCCGGGCGGCCCGTGCGCGCCGGCAGCCGGTGGATGAACTCCTCGTGCAGCACCAGCGCGCCGAACCGGTCGCCCATCCGGCTGGACAGGAAGCCGATCGCGCCGATCGCCGCCACCACGAGATCGCGCTTGTCGGTGTCGGCGGTGCCGAAGTCCATGCTGGCCGACAGGTCCGCCAGCGCCCACGTCTCCAGTTCGCGGTCGGCGATCAGGTCCCGCACGTGCGGGACCGTCGTGCGCGCCGTCACCGCCCAGTCCATGCGCCGCACGTCGTCCTCGCCGGGCACGTAGACGCGGCTGTCGCCCGCCTCGCTGCCCGGCCCCGGCAGCAGTCCCTGGTGCGCGCCGTGCAGCAGCCCGTCCAGGCGCCGGGTGACGGTCAGCTCCAGCCGCCGCAGCGCGTGCTCGGCGCCGCGTTTCTTCGGGGGTACGGCTCCCGCCTCGCTCATCGGTTCTGGTTCCAGACCACCAGAGGCGGCGGTACGGCGTGCAGGATCTGCCTGACCACCTGTTCCGGATCCACCCCGTCGGCCAGCGCGTCGAACGTCAGCATCAGCCGGTGCGCCATCACGTCCACGGCCACGTCGCGCACGTCGTCGGGCAGCAGGTAGTCGCGCCCGCGCAGCAGCGCCAGCGCCCGCCCGGCGGACACCAGTCCCAGCGTGGCCCGCGGGCTCACGCCGATCTCGATCATCTCGGCGAGGTCGGGCAGGCCGTACTCGGCGGGCGAGCGCGTCGTCATCACCAGGCGCACCACGTAGTCGGCGACGAGCTGGTGCACCGAGACCTGCTCGGCCTGCTCCTGCAGCGCCATCAGCGTGTCCGGCTCCAGGATCCGCTCGGGCACCGGCGGCGCCACGCTCATCCGGTGCAGGATCTCCAGTTCCTCGTGCGCGCTCGGGTGCGGCACGCGTACGCGGAACAGGAAGCGGTCGCGCTGGACCTCGGGCAGCGGGTAGACGCCCTCGGACTCGATCGGGTTCTGCGTGGCCAGCACGATGAACGGCTTGGGCAGCGGGTTGGTGACGCCGGCCAGCGTGACCTGCCGCTCGGCCATGACCTCCAGCAGCGCCGACTGCACCTTGGCGGGGGCGCGGTTGATCTCGTCGGCCAGCAGGAAGTTGACGAACACCGGGCCGAGCTCGACGTCGAACTTCTCGCTCGACGGGTGGAAGACGCGGGTGCCGACGATGTCGCTGGGCACCAGGTCGGGGGTGAACTGGATGCGGGCGAACGTGCCCCCCACCACCGTCGCCAGCGTGGCGGCGGCCAGGGTCTTGGCCACGCCCGGCACGCCTTCGAGCAGGCAGTGGCCGCGCGCGAGCAGGGCCACGACCAGGCGCTCCACCATGTGCTCCTGGCCCACGATGACGCGCCGGACCTCGTCCAGCGTTTTGCGCAGCACGGCCGGGTCGGTTCCGCTGGGCAGCTCTTCAGCGACGGTCATGGGTGCCATTTCACCAAACGCGCCGCGAACGCGCACGGAGGCACCCCCGGCCGGGCGGCCCCGCTCCCGCCGGCGCGGCAGGCCGGCTGTGCTTTCATGGGTGGGTGGCCAGTCCGCTGCAGCACGGTGATCCGCCCTCGCTGGGCCCTTTCACCGTGCAGGCGCGCCTGCACGTCCTGCCCGCCGGGTTCGTCTATCTCGGTCAGGCCCAGGACGGGCGGGCGGTGTCGCTGGCCGTGCTGACGAAGGGCGCGGCGCTGGACGCGGCGGCGCGCGACCGGTTCGTCACCGCCGTGCGCGAGTCGGCGCCCGCCGGGGTGCGGGGCTGGCTGGGCCGGGCCACGGGCCGGGCGGCGGTGCTCGACGGCACGCCCCAGGTGCTGGCCATGGACGCCGGGGTGGCGCCCTGGGTGGCGGTGCCGTACCTGCCGGGACGGCCGGGCGCGGAGCGCTTCCTGGAGCCGGTGATGGTCGGCGGGACGCTGATCGGGCAGGCGCACGGGCCGGACTTCGTGCCGTACTGGCTGGGGGACCGGGCTCCGGCGCTGCCGGGGCGGCCGGGCGCGGCCAGGCCGCTGACCGAGACCGCGCGGCGCGTGCTGCTGGCGCTGGCCGTTCTGCTGGCGCTGCTGCTGGTCGGGGTGGTGATCGCGCTGGTCCTGCTGCTGGGCAGGCAGGAGAGCGAGCCGCTGCCGCGCCCGCTGCCGCCGACGGTGCAGGTGCCGACGCCGCCGCCGACGCCGCTCACGCCGGAGCCGCAGCAGCCGACGCCGTCACCGTCGCCGAGCCAGAGCGGCAGCGGCACCCCCGGGCCGACGCCGGGTGACGAGTCCGGCGAGGGCAACCCCATCTGAAACCGGTTTGACCCTCCCGTAACGGGAGGGTTTAGCGTCGCCGGCATGGAAATCATCGTTCACGACAACCTGGACGCGATGGCCGCGATCCTGCGCGCCCCGCTGCCCGAACGGCCGGACCTGCTGCGCGAGATGCTCGCCCCGGTCGGCGAGATCATCCCGTTCCCCGGCGACCTCGTCGACATCCACCACGAGGGCGGCGGCTTCCGGGCCGACATCGAGGACCCGCGCTACCTGCCCGCCATCGAGCGGCTGATCTCGATCGACCTCAAGGGCCGCATAGAGAAGGAGCTGGAGCGCGCCGGCGCGGGCCTGGCCCACCTCAAGCAGCCCGAGCGGGTACGCGTCATGTTCGTCCTCGGCAACCCCGACAACGAACACCTCATGACCACCGCGCGCGGCTACTACGGCATGGGCGGCGCCCCCGGCTGGCTCTACCTGCTTGCCTGGCCCACGGACGAGAACGTGGAGCGCATCGCCCACTGCGCCGTCCACGAGATGCACCACCAGATCCGCTACCACAACGTCGTGTGGAACCCGGAGACCGTCACGGTCGGCGAGCACATCGTGGCCGAGGGGCTGGCGGAGGCGTTCGTGCGCGAGCTGTCCGGGCCGCGGGCGATGGGGCCGTGGTCGTCGATGGTGAGCGGCGAGCCGCTGGAGGACGCCTATCGCAAGATCATGGCCGACATCGATCTGGAGGGGATGCGGCACACGCCCGCGTACGTGCTGGGCGACAGCGCGGTGCGCAAGTTCGGCGGGGAGCCGCGCGGCATCCCCGACATGGCCGGGTACGCGGTCGGGCTGCGCCTGGTCGACGCCCACCTGGCCGCCACCGGCATGAGCGCCGCCGACAGCTCGGGCCTGCCCGCCGCCGAGATCCTGCGCGCGAGCAGGTGACGCCTCAGGCCGGGCTGACGAACCCCGACTCGTAGGCGGCGATGACGGCCTGGGTGCGGTCGCGGGCGCCGAGCTTGGTCAGCACGTTGCCGACGTGCGTCTTGACCGTCTCGGCGCTCACCACCAGCTCGGCGGCGATCTCGCCGTTGGACAGCCCCTTGGCCATCAGCCGCAGCACGTCGCCCTCGCGCCCGGTCAGCCGCTCGATCCCCGGCACTTGCACGCGCGGACGGCTGCCCGCCAGCGCCCGGATCGCCGCGGGAAACAGCAGCGACTCGCCCCTGGCCACCGTTCTGATCGCGCTCACGAGCTCCTCCGGCCTGGTCCGCTTGAGCAGGAACCCGTCGGCGCCGGCCCGCAGCGCGTCGTAGACGTAGTCGTCGTTCTCGAACGTGGTCACCACCAGCACCTTCGGCGGCTCCTCCATCGCCACGAGCCGCCGGGTGGCCTGGATGCCGTCCACGGCGGGCATCCGCACGTCCATGAGCACCACGTCGGGCCGCTCGCGCCGCACCACCGGGACGACCGAAGCCCCGTCGGCCGCCTCGCCCACGACGCTGAGATCGGGCTCGGAGTCGAGGATGACGCGCAGGCCCGCGCGGATGAGGTCCTCGTCGTCGGCGATCACGATCCTGACTGTCATGGGCTCGACCGTAGCGGCAGCCGTACCGAGACCTGCCAGCCGCCCTCGGCGGGCCCGGCCTCCAGCTCTCCGCGCAGGAGCCGGACGCGCTCGCGCATCCCGGTCACGCCCCGCCCGCCGCCGCGTCCCTCCCGGGCCGCCGCGGGGTTGCTGACCTCGAGTTTCAGATCGTCTCCCTGTACGGCTGCCGCCAGCCGTACCGGACCATGGCCGTGTTTGATGGCGTTGGTGAGCGCTTCCTGCACGATGCGGTACGCCTCGCGCGACACCACGGCGGGCACCCCGCTCAGGTCGCCCACCTCCGCGCGCACCTCGGCGCCCGAGGCGCGCACCAGCGCGTCGAGGTCGGCCAGCGTGGCCTGCGGCTCGGTGCCGCCGTGGCCACGGTGGCCGCCGTGCCCGCCGCGGTCCTCGCGCAGGACGCCGAGCACGTGGTCGAGGTCGTCGAGGGCCGAGCGCGCGGACTGCTCGATGGCGGCCAGCGCGGCGCGGGCGGTGGCGGGATCGCGGTCCAGGACGCGCCCAGCGGCGGCGGCCTGGAGGGTGACGACGCTGAGCGCGTGGCCGACGGAGTCGTGCAGTTCGCGGGCGAGCCGGTTGCGTTCGGCCAGGCCGCGCGCCTGCTCCTCGACGGCGGCCAGCCGCTCGCCCGGGGTGGGGCCGAGCAGGACGGGCGCCAGCCTGGCCAGCAGCGCCCCGGACCCCGCGACCGCGAACACGAGCGCGACCAGCAGCGCGAGCCCGGCCAGCGTCCAGGGCAGCGCGGCCCAGCCGGGCTCGACGGTGTATCCGAGCCAGGTGGCGCCGCGCCAGGGCAGCGGCAGCGTCCACAGTGTGAACGGCACGATCGCCAGCGTGCAGCCGCTCATGATCCCGCCGACGCCCAGGTGGAGCGTGAACCACGCGGCGGTGCGGCGCCGCTCCTGCCAGCTGCGCCGGGCCTGGCGCGGCGGGGTGTCGACGTGCACGCCGAGCAGTCCCTGCGCGGCGTTGACCTCCAGCGCGCGCACCGGCAGGAACAGCCCGGTCAGCGCCACGACGGGCAGGACCGCCGCGAACACGCCCAGCTCGACGGGGAGCAGCAGGTCGGGCACCCGCCTGCCGCCGCTGAGCACCCCGGACATCAGCACCCCGGCCATCATGTACGGCATCAGCAGCGCGCCGCCGAGCACCAGGCAGGCCCACCGCCTGGCGAGGTTCTTTCTCACAGGGTGCATTGTATGTCGACGAAATTCGCGCACGGCATAATACGCCTTTGGTGAAATCCCCCGTGAGCGAAAAGAAAGCCGAATTCAAGGCCGCCGGGTCTACCGTCGGAAGTAATTGCACGTCGACGGAAAGGCAGGTCATGACAGAGACGAAGCAGTGGCCGGAGCAGTTGGGCCAGCGTTTGCTGAAGGAGCGCATCCTCGTTCTCGGCCAGGAGGTCGACGACGAGATTTGTAATCGGCTCTGTGGTGAGCTGCTTTTGCTCGCGGCCGAGGACCCGAAGCGCGACGTGACCCTTTACATCAATTCACCGGGCGGTTCCGTCTCCGCCGGCATGGCGCTGTACGACATGATGCAGTTCGTGCCCTGCGACGTGGCCACGGTCGCGATGGGTTTCGCCGCCTCGATGGGGCAGTTGCTGTTGTGCGGCGGCGCGCCGGGCAAGCGTTACGCGCTGCCCAACGCCCGGATCGTCATGCACCAGCCGCTCGGCGGCATCGGCGGGTCGGCCACCGACATCCAGATCCAGGCCGAGAACCTGATGTACACGAAGCGGCGCATGGCCGAGCTCATCGCCTTCCACACCGGGCAGCCGCTGGAGCGCATCAGGGAGGACTCCGACCGCGACCGCTGGTTCACCGCGCAGGAGGCCCTGGAGTACGGATTCGTCGACCACATCTCCAGCAGCGGGGTGAACTGACCATGAGCGGACGCTACGTCCTGCCCTCCTTCACCGAGCGCACCTCCTACGGCATGAAGGAGATGACGCCTTACAACAAGCTGTTCGAGGACCGGATCGTCTTCCTCGGCACGCCGATCGACGACACCAGCGCCAACGACGTGATGGCCCAGTTGCTGACGCTGGAGTCGATCGACCCCGACCAGGACATCCAGCTCTACATCAACTCGCCCGGCGGCTCCCACACCGCCATGACCGCCATCTACGACACCATGCAGTACGTGCGTCCCGAGGTGCAGACCGTCTGCATCGGCGAGGCCGCCTCGGCCGCCGCCGTCCTGCTGGCCGCCGGGGCGCCGGGCAAGCGGGCGGCGCTGCCGCACGCCCGGGTGCTGCTGCACCAGCCGTCCACGGAGGGCGGGCGCGGGCAGTCGAGCGACCTGGAGATCCACGCCAGGGAGATCCTGCGCATGCGCGACCAGCAGGAGTACATCCTGGCCCGGCACACCGGCAGGAACGAGCTGGAGATCCGGCGCGACCTCGAACGCGACCGCATCTTCACCGCCGAGCAGGCCCGCACCTACGGCCTGATCGACGACGTCTTCGCCGGCCGCAAGCGCACGCTCCTCCCGCGCTGATCCCCCTCCGGTTCCCCGGCACTCAGGAATCGGCGCCTACGCCGCCCCGGGTGCCGGGGAGAGGCGTGATCTCCTGTGATGGCCCACGCGCCGCCGATGGCGCGGGTGACCCCGGGTGCAGGGGAGTTCGGGTGGGGTTTGTACCCTCTTTGCGGTCCGTGTGGGCCGTGACGGGGGAGTGGCGTGTCGCTGGAACAGGTCGTCGTGTTGCTCGTGGCCGCCGCGGGAGCCGGATGGGTGGACGCGGTCGTGGGCGGGGGCGGGCTGCTGCAACTGCCCGCGCTCATGGTGGCGGGCATCGCGCCGGTGCAGGCCATGGCGACCAACAAGCTGTCGTCCGTCTTCGGCACCACCACCGCCGCCATCACGTACGTGCGCTCCACCAAGCTGGACCGGCAGGTGGCGATCCCGGCGGGGGCGCTGGCGGTGCTGAGCTCCGGGCTCGGGGCCACGGCCGCGGTGGCGATCAGCGCCGAGGTGCTGCGGCCGGTGGTCATGGTGGTGCTGCTGGGGGTGGCGGCGTTCGTCACGCTGCGGCCCGCGATGGGCCAGGTGCCGAAGCCGCACCTGCGCACCAACGCGCGGGTGGTCGCGGCGGTCGCGGTCGGCGGCGTGGGCATCGCCTTCTACGACGGCATCATGGGGCCGGGCACCGGCACCTTCCTCATCATCGCGTTCACCACCATCCTGGGCCTCGACTTCGTCAACGCCAGCGCCACCGCGAAGATCATCAACATCGGGACCAACGTGGGCGCGCTCGTCGTCTTCGGGCTGCAGGGGCACGTGCTGTGGGCGCTTGGTCTCGGCATGGCGGTGTGCAACATCGCCGGCGCCCGCCTGGGCGCCCGCATGGCACTCAAGCGCGGCGCCTCGTTCGTCCGGATCGTGCTGCTGATCGTCGTGGCCGCCATGGTCACCCGCCTGGCCTGGCAGCAGTTCGCCTGACTCCGCCCCGGCACCCGCCGTGCTCCGGTACGAGCTAGCGCGTGACCAGGCCTCGGACTCCGCCGGCGAGGCGGCAAGAAACCTATCGCGTAGGGTGCTGACATGCGCGCCAGCCGCCTGCTCTCCCTGCTCCTTCTGCTCCAGACGCGGGGCAGGATGACGGCCGGCGAGCTGGCCGGGGAGCTGGAGGTGTCGGTCAGGACCGTCTACCGCGACGTGGACGCGCTGTCGGCGGCGGGCGTCCCGGTCTACGCCGACCGCGGCCCGGCCGGCGGCTACCAGTTGCTCGACGGCTACCGCACCCGGCTCAACGGCCTGACCGCCGAGGAGGCCTCGTCGCTGTTCCTGGCGGGCCTGCCCGGCCCGGCGGCGGAACTGGGGCTGTCGGAGGTCGTGGCCAACGCCGAGCTCAAACTGCTGGCGGCGCTGCCGCCCGAGCCGCGCTCGCAGGCCTCGCGCATGCGTGAGCGGTTCCTGCTCGACGTGCCCGGCTGGTACCGGGGGGCCGACGACGTGCCGCTGCTGAGCGTGGTGGCCGAGGCGGTGTGGGAGCAGCGGGCGGTGCGGATGACCTACCGGCGCTGGGGGCAGCAGGTGGTCGAGCGCCTCGTGCATCCGTACGGGCTGGTGCTGAAGGGCGGCTCCTGGTACCTGGTGGCGGCTCCGGCCGGGGGCGGCGATCCGCGCACCTACCGGGTCTCGCGCGTCCTGACCGCCGAGCCTGGCGGGCACTCCTTCGAGCGTCCTGACGGCTTCGAGCTGGGCGGCTTCTGGCGGGCCTACGCGCAGGAGTTCCGCGAACGCATGTACACGGCCGAGGCGGTGATCAGGACGGCGCCCGGCATCGAGAAGCTGCTGGCGTACACGATGGGCGACGACGTGGTGGCCGGGGCGCTGGCGGCGGCGGGCGAGCCGGACGCCGAGGGCCGGCGCACGCTCACGGTGCCCATCGAGTCGATCACCCACGCCCGGTGGCTGCTGCTGCGCATGGGCGCGAGCGTGGAGGTCCTCGGGCCCCCTGAGCTGCGCGAGCTGATGGCCGAGGCGGTCGCCGAGCTGGGAAAAATCTACGGCTGACATGTCCGGGCACGTGCGAGTATGGCCGCCATGTATCTTCTCGCGTTCATCGGCGCGTGCGTCCTGGTGGCGATGGTCCCCGGGGTGAGCACCGCGATCATCCTGCGCCAGACGTTGCGCGCGGGCCGCGGCTCCGGCATGGCCGCCACCCTCGGCAACGAGACCGGCATCTTCCTGTGGGCCCTGGCCGCCGCCTTCGGCCTGTCGGCGCTGCTGCTGGCCTCCCAGCTCGCCTACGACGTGATGCGCGTGGCCGGCGCCGGCGTCCTGCTGTACATGGGCGCGCAGTCGTTGTGGCAGGCCCGCAAGCGCCGCCGGGACGCGGCCGGTCCCGAGCTCGCCGAACCCGTGGCCGTGGACGGCTGGCGCCGGTCCTACCTCGCCGGCCTCGGCACCTGCCTGGCCAACCCCAAGGCCGCGGTGTTCGCCATGTCGTTCCTGCCGCAGTTCGTACCCCAGGGCCAGAACGTGCCGCTCACCCTCGTCGCCCTCGCCGTCATCTGGGTGCTCGTCGACACCCTCTGGTACGGCCTGGTCATCTGGACGGTCGTGCGCGCCAAGGCGGTGCTCTCCCGCCCGTCCGTGCGCCGCCGCCTGGAGCAGATCTCCGGCGTCGTGCTCATCGGGCTCGGCGTCCGCCTGGTCCTGGAGGCACGATGACGATCTGGTACGGCGCCGCCGGATCCGGCGACCCGGTGCTCCTGCTGCACTCCGGCGTGGCCGACTCCCGCATGTGGGAGCCCCAGGCGGCGGAGCTGACCGAGCGCTTCCGTGTCATCAGCCCTGACTACCGGGGCTTCGGCCGTACCCCGTATGAGGCGGCGGAGCCGTTCAGCACCTGCGGGGACGTCGCGGACGTGCTGGACGCGGAGGGTCACGGGCGCGCGGCGATCGTCGCCTCCTCCTACGGCTGCCGCATCGCCCTCCAGCTGGCCCAGCAGGGCCGCGCCACCCGCTTGGTCCTGCTCAACCCGGGCTCCTCCGACGTACCGGAGACCGAGGACATGAAGGCGTTCGGCGCCGAAGAGGACCGGCTGCTGGAGCTGGGCGACATCAGGGGCGCCGCTGAGCTGAACGCGGACACGTGGCTCGGCCCCCACGCCACGGACGAGGCGCGCGCCCTGGTCGTGGAGATGCAGGCGAACGCCTTCTCGCTGCAGCTCGGCCGCGACGTGGACGAGTTCGAGCCGGACTTCACGCTCGCCGGGATCGGCGTGCCCGCCCTGGTCGTCGGCGGCGCCCACGACCTGCTCCACTTCCGGCGCAGCGCCCGCCACCTGGCGGAGAACCTGCCGGACGCGCGGCTCGTGGAGCTCGACTGGGCGGGTCATCTGCCGTCCTTGGAACGTCCGAAGGTGATCACCACGCTGTTGCTGGACTACCTTTAGTCCATGACGAACGACCTGGCAGGCCTGGTACGGCAGGCACAGGACGAGGACCCGCTGCTGGCCCTGCGGGCCACGACCGCGCTGCGGCGCGAGATCGAGCGCATGGAGGCGGTGCAGGTCCGGCGGGCGCGGGTCGCGGGCCTGCCCTGGGCGACGATCGCCGACGCGATCGGGGTCAGCAAACAGGCCGCGCACAAGAAGTACGGCAGACGCTGACCGTTCAGCGGCCGAGGAACTCGGCGTACCACTTCAGGCCGATGTTCCAGGAGTATCCGCGGCGGATCCGCCCCGCCACGTCCGGTGGCAGCGTGTCCAGGCCGCGGTGCACCAGCACCACCTCGGTGCCGCCGGTCACCCCGCGGAACTCCACCTCGATCTCCATCGCGCCGTCGTTGAGCAGGTCGGCCCACACCAGGCGCCGGGGCGGCTCCCAGGTGAGGATCCGGCCGGTGTCGACGTGCCCGCCGTCCGTCCAGACCTCGCGCAGGTAGCCGTCCTCGAACCTGATCTGCGCCGCCCGCTCGGCGTTGACCCAGCTGTAGGGCCCGCGCACGTACCACGCGTCGATCTCGTCGGTGAACACCCGGAACGCGGTGCCCGGATCGGCGGCCACCGTCACGCTCACGGTGACCGAGTCGGTGCTCCCGCTCACCGGTCGCGCTCCACGTGCTCCTTGAACGAGCCGAGCTGCTCGGCCCAGAACGCCTGGACCTGGTCCAGCCAGGCCTGCAGCGCGGTGAAGGGCTCGGGGCGCAGGGAGTACAGGCGCAGGCGGGCGTCGTCGTCGCCGGTCTCGGCCTGGACCAGCCCGCCGGCGCGCAGCACCCGCAGGTGCCGGCTGAGCGCGGGCGCGCTCATCTGGACCGCCTCGGCCAGCTCACCGGCCGGTCGCGGCCCCTCCCGGAGCAGGTCGACGACCTTGCGCCGGGTCGGGTCGGCGAGCGCTGATAGCGTGGCGTCCAGGTCGTTCACTGTCCCCAGCCCTTAACCGTTAACGTCTGGGGCAACTATATCCCAGGTGAACACGATCGCCCCAGGCCCGTCGTTGAGCCGCCGCCAGCCCAGCCGTTCGTAGAGGCGGACGGCGTCCGGCGCCTGCGTGGAGGTCAGCAGCCAGCGGCGCGGCGCCCCGGCGCACAGGTCGTCCAGCATGCGGCCGGCCAGGCCCCGGCCGCGGGCGTGCGGCGAGACGGCCAGCTCGGTCACCTCCAGCGCCCCGGTCAGCCGCTCGGTCCCGGCGATCTCCGCCGCCCACCCGTAGGACCTGCGCCGGGGGAGGGGCGAGGGGGTGGGGAAGGCCGTACCGAATCCGCAGGGGTGGCCGTCCGCGGTGGCGAGCACCGCCACGAACCCCGGCCGGCGGGAGTCCTCGTCGAGCCGCACGCGGAAGGCGCCGACCTCGTCCTCGCCCTCGTTCCACGGCGGCGGCCCGAACGCCTCCCGGTACACCGTGACCAGGGCCTCGACGCGGGCCCGCGCGGACTCACCCGTCAGTCGCTCGACCATCGTCAGGCCGGGGCCTTGACGGTGGCGATGCCCAGCGTGCTGGTCATGGGCAGCACACCGGCCTGGAAGACGGCGCCCAGGACGGGGCCGTTGAGCTGGGCCAGGCGCTGGGCGCGTTCCTCGCCCAGGCTGCGCCACGGCGCGGCGGCCAGGTCGTCGGTCATACGTTCCACCTGGTCGCGCAGCGCGTGTCCCGCGCCGGTGGCCTGGCCGTCGGCGCCGATGAGCCCGCGCTCGCGCAGCCGTTCCGCGGCGGCAGCCCATTCTTCGGAGCTCCAGCCGCGCCCGGCGAAGGTCTCGACCGGCGCGGCGCCGATGGCGGCGAAGGAGACGAGCGACTCGCAGCCGTCCAGCCCGGCCGCCTGGAGCGCGGCGAGGTGCCCGTCGCCGCGGTGCTCGCGCAGGATGGTCGCCGCCTGCCAGAGCACCAGGTGCGGTTCGGCGGCCCAGGGCTGGTCGAGGTTGGCGGCGGCCAGGGGGCGTCCCGGCGTGGTGACGCTCTCGGCCGCGGACCGCGCCAGCCCGGCGGCCTCGGCCAGGCCGGGCGAGGTCAAATGGTCACCCAGCCAGTCGCGGTAGAGGTGGTCCACGGCTTCCAGGCGGGCCGTCAGCACCTCGGAGGGGGAGGCGGTCGCCCAGATCCCGGGTACGTGCCCGGCGACCATGGCCGGGCTGAAGCTGTAATAGGCGGCGCCGACCAGGTGCGGGCCGGCCGTCCCCAGCGGCGCGGTGCGCCAGGCGAAGTAGCTCGGCCAGCGCGACTCGACGTCGTAGCCGAGCTTCGCGGCCCGCTCGAAGGCCTGCGGGGCGAAGTAGACGGCGGCGTGGACGGGCTCCAGCTGGTGCCACATGCTGCGGGCAAGCCTGGAGATCGTGGACATGAGGCGTCCTCTCACTGTCTAATAAGGTTATGGCAGTGACGATAGACGTGTGGCGCATCACTGGTCAATCCCAAATAGACAGTTATGTCGGGCGGTGGGCGGAGCTGGCCGTCGTCTTGGTGAACGCCCTCGCCGTCGACCACACGCAGGGCCGTACCCGGCCCCTTCCGGCGACGGCGCCCGAACGGCTGGCGGCCCTCGAACCCGCGCTGGCGGACTGGCGCGCCCGCCACCCCCGCGCCGAGGGTGACGGCGGCCCGCTCGACACCGACCGGCTGGCCGGGGTGGCCAAGGCCCTGCGTCCCGCCTTCGCGGACGGCCCGTACGCGGGCGTGGCCGAGCTCAACACCCTCCTGGTACGGCACGGCGCCGTACCCAACCTCCACGGCGAGCCCCCGGTCCTGGCCTTTCACGCGGTCGAGGCCGACGTGGCCGGCGCGATGGCCGCGGACGCGGGCACGGCGCTGGCGATGGTCATCGGCGTGGGGCAGGGGGAGCGGCTGGCCGCGTGTCAGGCGGCGGGCTGCGAGCTGGTGTTCTTCGACGTCACGCGCAACGCCTCGCGCCGGTTCTGCGGGCTGGCCTGCCAGAACCGCGCCAAGGCCGCCGCGTACCGGGCCCGGCGCAATAAATCTACAACGTAAAGGCGTTGGCCTTTAGCGCCGGACCACGTGGGCGTCCTCACCTGGGACGAGACCCCTGCAGCGCCCCTCCGCCCGCCGGACGATCTCCAGGGCGTACCGCTGTCAGTGCACCGAGAAGCCGCCGTCGACGAAGAGCTGCTGGCCGGTGACGAAGGCCGAGGCGGCGGAGGCGAGGAAGACGGCGGCGCCGGCGAAGTCGGCGGGCAGGCCGTTGCGGCCGCTCATGTGGCGGGCGGCGAGTTCCTCGGTGCGTCCGGGGATGGCCTGGGCGGGTTCGGTGAGCGGGGTCAGCACGAAGCCGGGGATGATCGTGTTGACGCACACGCCGTCGCGGGACCAGGCCTCGGCCTGGGAGCGGGTGAGGCCGGCGATGGCGGCCTTGGCGGCGCCGTACACGCCGCTGTTGCCGAAGGCGCTGTTGGTCTGCTGCGAGCCGATGTTGAGGATACGGCCCCAGCCGCGCGCGGCCATGCGGGGGCCGTGGTGCTGGCCGAGGAGGTAGGGGGCGGTGAGGTTGAGCGCGATGGTCTGCTCGTAGTCGTCGTCGGTGAGCTCGGCCATGGGTTTGCGGATGTTGTTGGCGGCGTCGTTGACGAGGATGTCGATCTCGCCGCCCTCCTCGACGACCAGGTCGAGATCGGCCCGGTCGCCGAGGTCGGCGCTGATCCATGAGGCCTTGACCCCGTGCGCGGTCAGCCGGTCGGCGGCCCGGCGCAGCTCGGGCCGCCGGCGGGCGACGATGACCACCTCGGCGCCGGCGCGGCCGATGGCCTCGGCCATGGTGTAGCCGATGCCGGAGCTGCCGCCGGTGACGAGGGCGCGCCGACCGGCCAGGGAGAACAGTTCGGTCAGGTAAGCGGACACGGCCTCGAAGTTAGCAGCGTGCCCGTCAGTCCCTCTCGGGCAGGCGCTTCTTGATGGCGATGTCGGGCGGCATGATGCCGGGCAGCACCTTGAAGTGGCCGGGCAGGGTCTCGGGCCCGGCTTCCGGGCGGGTGAGGTCGGTGACCTGCTGGGCGGTGGCGCTGTCGCCCTCGACGGTGGCGGTGACGTGGACGGTGTCGCCGTTCTTGACGCCGCCGAGTCCCTCGCGGCCGGCGCTGACGCGGGTGGTGTCGTTGACGGCGTACTCGCGGGAGAAGCCGTCCTCGCTCTTGACGGTGATGCTGTCGGCGTCGGTGGCGGTGACCTCGCCGGTGTGGGTGGCGACGGTCTGGTAGCCGCCGCCGGCCTTGGGCACGACGACCTCGCTGCGGATGCCGCTCATGGCCCTGAGGTGGGCGCGCTTGGGTGGTTCCGGGGCCGCGCTCGGGGGTTGCGCGGTCGGGTCGTCGGTGGGCGCCGGGGTCTCGGTGGGGGTGGCGCTGTCGCTGGGGGCGGGGGTGGGCGAGGCGCTGGCCGCGGTGGCCACGCCCGCTCCGCCGGCGGTGGTGATCACCAGCGCGGCGACGGCGCCGATGATGAGTTTGCGCGGGATCACGCGGACAGGGTCTATGTCGGTCATGGCATGCCTCCTCGATCTACCGGGGAGTCAATGCCGCATGCCGTAAAACGGTCGTAAGACGCGAAAACCGCGTGCGACCGCACGCGGTAGTATAGGGAGAGTTTGCTTGGTGGCTACACATCTCCAGTAAGGAGTATACCACGCGATGTCCAATCGTCAAAGTGCTCTGGCTGAGGCGATCGCGTCCGAGCAGGTCAAGGTCACGATGTTGTACGGCAGGCTCGACCTCGCGCGCGAGCGGGCCGAACGGGCGTTGCGCGAGGTGCACGGCGGCGGCGGGGCGGGACTGACCGCCCGGATGCTGGTCGAACGCGAGGTGACGGCGGGCGAGCAGGCCGGCCGCCTGGCCCAGCTGCACGCGGTCGAGCGGGGCCTGTGCTTCGGCCGCGTCGACGAGAGCGGCGGCCGGACCGTCTACATCGGCCGCATCGGCCTGCGCGACGACGAGCACGAGTCCGTCCTCGTCGACTGGCGCGCGCCGGCCGCGCGCCCCTTCTACGTCGCCACCCCCGCCGACCCCGCCGGCCTGGTACGGCGCCGCCACCTGCACACCCGCGCGCGCACGGTCGTGGGCCTGGACGACGAGGTGTTCGACCTGGCCGGGATGAGCGAGCACGACCGCCGCGACCTGGTCGGCGAGGCCGCGCTGCTGGCGGCGCTGCGCCGGGGGCGCACCGGCCGGATGACCGACGTCGTGGCCACCATCCAGACCGAGCAGGACCGGGTGATCAGGGCCGGGCTCCAGGGGGCGCTGGTGGTGCAGGGCGGGCCCGGCACCGGAAAGACGGTCGCGGCCCTGCACCGGGCGGCGTACCTGCTCTACACCCACCGCGGCGCGCTCGACCGGCGCGGTGTGCTCGTGGTCGGCCCGAACCCCATGTTCCTGCGCTACATCGGCCAGGTGCTGCCCGCGCTGGGCGAGACGCAGGTGGTGATGGCGACGGTGGGCGAGTTGTTCCCCGGCGTGCGGGCCACCGCGCATGACCCGGCCCCTGCCGCGCTGGTCAAGGGCGACCTGCGGATGGCCGGCTTCGTGGCGGCGGCGGTGCGCGACCGTCAGCGCCTGCCCGAGGGCGACCTGGAGATCCTCTACGACGGCCTGCCGCTGCGGGTCGCGCACGAGACGTGCGCCGCGCTGCGGCGGCGGGCCCGCGCGGTCCGCCTGCCGCACAACATGGCCCGCAAGCTGTTCGTGACCGAGCTGCTCAAGGAACTGGTCGCGGCCGAGGCGCGGGCCCTGGAGGCGGCGCTGCGCATCGAGGACCTGGACGACCCCGAGTACGCGCCGCTGGAGCTGGATCGCGACCTCGACGAGACCGACCTCAGGCTGGGCTCGGAGCGCCTGTGGGCCGATGAGGGCGTACGCCGCGCGGTCGACGGCCTCTGGCCGGAGCTGACCCCGCGGCGCCTGATCGGCGAGACGTTCGCCGACCCGCACGCGCTGGCCAGGACCGTGCCGGAGGGGCTCGACCACCGGGCTCTGCTGCGGCCCCCGGACGCCGAGTGGACGGTCGGCGACGTCCCGCTGCTGGACGAGGCGGCCGAACTCCTGGGCGAGGACGACTCGGCCGGGCGCGCGGCGGCCCGCGAGGCCGACAGGGAGCGCGAGGATGACGAGCTGTTCGCGAGCGAGGTGGTGCGGCTGACCGGCGTCGGCCACCTGCTGGAGGGCGGCGGCCTGGCCGAGCGCCACCACGACGACGGGCCGTGGCGGAGCCTGGCCGAGCGGGCCGCCGCCGACCGCGCGTGGGCCTACGGCCACGTGATCGTGGACGAGGCGCAGGAGTTGTCGGCGATGGCGTGGCGGCTGGTCATGCGCCGGGTCCCGGCGCGTTCGCTGACCGTGGTGGGCGACGTGGCGCAGACCGGCTCGGCGGCCGGGGCGCGCACGTGGGCGCAGATGCTCGACCCGTACCTGGAGGGCCGGTGGCGGGAGGAGCGGCTGCTGGTCAACTACCGGACGCCGGTGGAGATCATGCGGCTGGCCGCCGACGTGCTGCTGGAGATCGACCCCGGCCACGAGCCGCCGGAGTCGGTGCGTGAGGGCGGCGCCGAGCCCAGGGCGGTGGCGGGCGGGCCCGAGGTGCTGCCCGGCCTGGTGGCGGCCGAGCTGGCGGAGATCGGGGAGGGGCGGGCCGGGGTGATCGTCTCCGACGCGGAGCACGCGCGGGTGGCGGCGTTGTTCCCGGGTGGCGACGACCTCGACGCGCCGGTGGCGGTGCTGACGGTGACGCAGGCCAAGGGGCTGGAGTTCGACACGGTGGTGGTGGTCGATCCGGCGGGGATGAGCGGGCGTGACCTGTATGTGGCGGTGACGCGGGCGACGCGGCGGCTGACGGTGGTGCACGAAGGGCCGCTGCCGAGGGCGCTGGCCCGGCTGGAGTCCGCTCCGGCGTAGCTTCAGAGGCAGCGGGCCACTTCGTGGATCTTCTCGGTGACCTCGGCGAGGGTCTTCAGGGTGTCGAGGTCGAGGCGTTCCATGATGCGGCGGAAGTGGCCGAGGCCGGCGTCGTTGATCTGCTCGATCAGCTCGCGGCCCGCCTCGGTCAGGCGGATGCGGCGTACCCGCCGGTCGTGGGGGTCCTCGTAGCGGCTGACCAGGCCGTGGGCGACGAGGCGGTCGACGATGCCGGTGACCGTACCGAGGCCGACGCCGAGGTTGTGCGCGAGGTCCTGACCGGAGGCCGAGCCGTGGAAGGACACGATCATGACGACCTTGAGCTGGCGCAGGGTCAGGTTGCTGTCGAAGAGGGGCGATCGATCTTGGGTGAGGAATCGACCCAGGTCACGCTGAGTCTCGGTGATCCGGCGGATCAGTTCGGCGCGTTCGTCGTCCACTCTCACCCCTTGCTTCCTGAGAAGGTTATCAGGAAGTCCACTGCTCGTTAAATATTCGTGCAAGGCGAAGTGTTAGTCTGGGGCGAACTCTGAAGGGACCCCCATGACCGCTCTCGCCCGGTTGAGCCTTGTCAACCGCAGCCTTGTGATCTTGGTCGCGATCGTGCTCAGCGCGTTCGGCGCATTCACGATTCCGCAGTTGAAGCAGCAGTTGCTGCCCTCTTTGGCCTTCCCCGGCGCGTTCGTGGTCGCTCCTTATCCGGGCGCCTCGCCGGAGATCGTGGAGGATCAGGTCACCAAGCCCATCGAGGACTCCTTCAAGGGCATCGAAGGCATGGAGCAGATCACCTCCACCTCGAAGGAGGGTCTGGCGCAGATCCAGGTGGCCTTCGCTTTCGGCACCGACATCGAGGCCTCGCTCAACAAGATGCAGACGGCGGTCAGCCGCATTCAGTCGCAGTTGCCGGACAACGTCGATCCGCAGGTCGTGGCGGGCAACACCGACGACATCCCGGTGATGGTGCTGTCGGTGGGCGACGGCGGCGACCCCCGGGGGATGGCCGAGAAGCTGCGCACGATCATGGTGCCGGAGTTGCAGGCGGTCGAGGGCGTACGCGAGGCGTCGGTCACCGGCACCCGCGACGAGGTGGTCACCATCACGCCCGACGCCAAGAAGATGGCCAAGGCGGGCGTGTCGGCGGCGCAGATCCCCGAGGTGCTGAAGGCCAACGGCACGCCGATCCCGGCCGGCTCGCTGACCGACGACGGCAAGTCGCTGTCGGTTCAGGTGGGCGCCCGGGTCGACTCGCTGAACAAGCTCAAGGACCTCTACCTCACCCCGGCCCAGCCCCAGGCGCAGCCGCAGAACCCGGCCCAGGCCCGTCCGCAGGGCCAGCCGCAGGGTCAGCCCCAGGCGCAGCCGCAGGGCCACCCGCAGACCGGTCAGATCCCGGCGCAGGCGATCCCGACGCCGAAGCCGCTCAAGCCGGTCAAGCTCGGCTCCGTGGCCACGGTCGAGCGCGGCCTGGCCGAGGCGAGCACGATCACCCGTACCGACGGCCACACCAGCCTCGGCGTGTCGGTGACGATGTCGCCCGACGGCAACGCCGTGACCATCTCCGACGAGATCCGCGAGAAGCTGCCCGAGCTGACCAAGTCGCTGGGCGACTCCTCGAACACGGCGGTCGAGGTGGTCTTCGACCAGGCCCCCTACGTCCAGGAGTCGATCAAGAGCCTGACCACCGAGGGCCTGCTGGGCCTGGCCTTCGCCGTGCTGGTCATCCTGGTCTTCCTGCTGTCGGTGCGCTCGACGCTGGTGACCGCCGTCTCGATCCCGCTGTCGGTCGTCATCGCGCTGATCGCGCTCTGGGCGGGCGACTACTCGCTCAACATGCTCACCCTCGGCGCCCTCACGATCGCCGTCGGCCGCGTGGTCGACGACTCGATCGTGGTGCTGGAGAACATCAAACGCCATCTCGCGTACGGCGAGGCCAAACTCCAAGCCATCCTGACCGCGGTCCGCGAGGTATCGGGCGCGGTCACGGCCTCGACGCTCACCACGGTGGCGGTGTTCGCGCCGATCGCCGTCGTCGGCGGCATGGTCGGCGAACTGTTCGGCCCGTTCTCGGTCACGGTGGCCGTCGCCCTGCTGGCCTCGCTGGTGGTGTCGCTGACCGTGGTGCCGGTGCTGGCGTACTGGTTCCTGAAGACGCCGAAGCTCACGCCCGAGCAGGCGCGCGCCTACCGGGAGAAGGCCGAGGCGAAGGAACTGCGCAGCCCGCTGCAGCGCATGTACCTGCCGGTGCTGCGCTTCGCGACCCGCTTCCGGGTGGTGACGCTGCTCATCGGCGTGGCCGTGTTCGTGGGCACGATGGGCCTGGCCGGGCAGATGCGGACGAACTTCCTGGACTCCTCCGGGCAGAACACGATCTCGATCAGCCAGAAGATGCCGGTCGGCACCGACCTGAAGACCACCGACGCGGCGGCCAAGAAGGTGGAGGACTCGCTGTCCGGGCTGGACGGCGTGGAGTCCTACCAGGTCAACGTGGGCGGCGGCAACCAGATGCAGGGTGGCGTCGGCGGTGGCGCCGACCGGGCCTCGTACTCGGTGACGCTGAAGGAGGACGTCGACACGGTCGCGGTGGAGCAGCGCATCCGCGAGCGGCTGGAAGGACTGAGCGGCGTCGGCGAGGTGAAGGTCGGCGCGCAGAGCGGCGGGTTCTCCTCCGACTCCATCGACGTGATCGTCCAGGCGCCGGAGGCGGAGTCGCTGCGCACGGCGTCCGAGGCGGTCAAGGCCGCGATGTCCGAGGTGCCGGGTCTGCGTGACGTCTCCTCGAACCTGGAGGCCAGCGCGCCGCGCGTCGAAGTACGGGTGGACCGGGAGAAGGCGGCCGAGAAGGGCCTGTCGGAGGCCCAGGTGGGCCAGGCCGTGGCGCAGGCCTTCCGCGGCGCCCCGCTGGGCGAGGTCACGCTCGACGGCCGCTCCTCCGACCTGGTGCTGCGCGGCGACGACGCGCCCGCCGACATCAAGGAGATCGAGAAGCTGAAGCTGCCGACCGCGGCGGGCCTGGTGAAGCTGTCGTCGGTGGCCGACGTCGAAGAGGTGGCGGGGCCCACGCAGGTCTCGCGCATCGACGGCGAGCGCTCGGCGACGATCTCCGCCAAGGCGGCCGGCAGCGACCTGGGCAGCGTGACGCAGACGCTGACGACGAAGCTGGACGGCGTGGCCCTGGGCGCCGGCGCCTCCTACACCATCGGCGGCGTCTCGGCCGACCAGGCGGAGGCGTTCTCGGACCTGGGCATCGCGATGCTCGCGGCGATCGCGATCGTCTTCATGATCATGGTGGCGACGTTCCGCTCGTTCATCCAGCCGCTGATCCTGCTGGTGTCGATCCCGTTCGCGGCGACGGGCGCGATCGGCCTGCTGGTGGCCACGGACACGGCGCTGGGCGTGCCGGCGCTGATCGGCATGCTGATGCTGATCGGCATCGTGGTCACGAACGCGATCGTGCTGATCGACCTGATCAACCAGTACCGCGAGCAGGGGATGGGCATCGTCGAGGCGGTCGTCGAAGGCGGCCGGCGCAGGCTGCGGCCGATCCTGATGACCGCGGTGGCCACGATCTGCGCCCTGACCCCGATGGCACTGGGCGTGACCGGATCGGGCGGGTTCATCTCGCAGCCACTGGCGATCGTGGTCATCGGCGGCCTGATCTCCTCGACCCTGCTGACCCTCGTGCTGGTGCCCACGCTTTACGTTGGTGCAAGCATGACGCATGAGCGAATCAAGAAGCGGCGCGCTGGTCGCGGCGGGCCTGATTCCGGCGATCGGGTACATCCGCGTCTCGATGATGCTGGAAGAGAAAATCTCGCCAGCCATTCAGCGTGACTCCATTGAGTCCTACGCCGCCCGGCGGGGCTACTACATCCCGCTGTGACCGGCCAGATCCAGGCATCCGGCCCCGGTTCGGCGTTCCGCTGGCTCCACCTCACACCCGCTGGGGGCGTCGGGGATCCCTTTTCCCGCGTTGTGCTCATTGCCAGCTCGGCTAGCTCGATCACCGCTGCCTCCACCCTGGAGATACGGGCTCGGCGGTCCTTTCTGTGATGCCTATGGCGGAAGTCCGTCGCTGGCCATGACCTGTCTGTCGCGTGGGCGGATGCATGACAATGACCGCAGCCACTGCCGGAGAGCTGACGCTGCGCCTATGTAGATTCTTTCTCCCAGCCTTTATCGGATGCAGTATATATTTCGGCGTTTGTTTCTGCGATAGTCCTGAAGTGCGTTCCTTGATTGTCAATCACAGACTTGCCGCTTATTCCGTTTGACACCCAGGCAAGTTCCGCGCGCCACTCGATGTCGTACTTTTCGGTACATGCAATGAGTAGGATTACCTCTGGGTCGGAATCTGAGACGCGATAGGGGAAGTCTATTGGGCGCTCCGGCTCGCCTTCGTCCTCCTCTGGGCCTTCATACTCGAAATTCGGTCTAGGTTCATCGAGTGCGGCATAGAAACTTCTTGTGCGTAAAGGCCCTGCTCCAATTTCGGAGATAACAACTCCTTTGGGGGGAGGTCGTCTGGCAAGAATTCGCATCGAGATTCCCGTTAGAACCACGGTGTTGGGCGGCTGTGCGTCGACGACGACATACACGTAGGTGCAGGAGGCGTCCATCGCCTCGTTCTTGCGAGCCCAATCCGCTTTGGCTTCATAATCTGTAAGATCAATCTTAGGGGGCGGGCCGAGCGTTTTTGGTGATTTATTTACGAAGAAGTATCTCGATCGCGGCATGTCTCTGCGGTTATGGGTCATGAATGTTGTGGCAGGTGTAATTCTTAAGGGCGGCTCTGGGAAGAAGTAATCCTTGGCTGTCTTCGCGAGCGACGAAATGCTTCCCGTGGTTGCGTCGGTCAATACGGCAGCTAAGCCTGCCAGGATTATTCCTATAATCCATGCTCTGGCGCGGCTTGCTGTATTCTCCGCTGTGCTTTTACGCAAACCCTGCTTGGTGCGGGCCTTCTTGTTGGTGCGTCGAAGCCGTCGGGCACTGCGAATCTTTTGAGGCAGCCTCATCTTTGCGCCTTCATGATCCCGGTTGCAGAGCTTACTGGTTCAGCCTCATTGGACAATGAAGAGTCTCGAGGACGCATGAGATTTACAAGGATGTCACCCTCGCGACTGCTGGCGCTGCTTAGAACCGCACGTCACGGCGTGGTTGAACGTGGGCGGAGGTCAGCATGTTTGGCCTCCGCCTCGTCATCTACGCCCCCAACGGGGCCCGCCTGGGCGTGCTCCCCGCACCGATCGCGACCGAGATCGGCTGGCCGCTCAACGACGTGCCCGCTCTCAAGCTCACGCACAGCCAGGCCGGGCCAGGGAGTGACCTTCTCACCGACCCCTGCGAGATCGCCGGTGAGGTCTCGAGAGACGGGACCAGCTGGGCGGAGCCCGCCGACTCCCGATTCCTGCTGATCCGGCGGCGTCTCGACCGCACCGACAAAGCGGCACTGGAGCAGCTCGACCTGCCCGGTTATGTCTGGATGCTGCGCAAGCTCGTCCTCTACCCCGGCAGTCAGCCGCTGGTCGACGGGAAGCGCGCCTTTCTCAGCGCGACGCCGGGCGCCATCCTTGCCACGTTCCTGGCCGAAGGACAAACCCGGGGGACGCTGACCGGCCTGTCGTGGAACTTCACCTCGACTCACGATTCTGCTGGCCAGCCGTGGGCCAAGGTGCTGACGATCTACTACGAACCCGGCCTGGACGCCCTCACCACGCTGATCAACCTGGCCGAACAAGGCGTGCTGGACTGGTCCATGCAGGGGCGCCAGCTGCGCGCCTACAACGCTGACACCGACCTGGCGCGAGATCTCGCTACCGGACCCGCCCCGGTGGACCTCCGCCATGGCCGCGACATCACCCACGCCCCCGACGTCGGCACCCTGGAGGACGCCGCGTCCGCGGTCCTGGTCGTGGGCGATAACCAGTTCCAGCAGACCTACACCAACCCCTCTGCCGTAGCGCCATGGGGGCGGTGGGAGCAGTACGTCGGCCAGGGTGGCGTGTCCGACCCTGGTACGGCGGCGCTGCTCGCCGACGCGGCGCTCAAGCGCGCCGAACGGGAACGAGTGCAGCGGACCCGCCAGATCAGTCTCGCGGCGGCGCGGTGGTTCCCAGTCCTGGACTACCGGCCCGGTGACCGGGTGCTCGCGCCCGGCGCGGGCGGACTGCCGGAGTCGCTGCGGGTCCGGCAGGTCACGCTGGTCCGCGATCAGGCAGGAGTGCTCTCGGGCAACGTCGTCCTCAACGACCGGCTGCTCGAACAGGACATCCGCCTCGCCCGACGCACAGCGGGCATCGTCGGCGGTTCGACGGCGTCTGGCGGCTCAGGGGCGCGCCCTGCGCCCTCATCACCTCGGCCGCGTACCCCCGCCGCGCCTGCCGGATTGGTTGTGGACGCGCAGGCGTACATCGACTCGGCCGGCGTCCCACAAGGACAGGTCACTGCCACCTGGGGCGCGGTAGTCACCGACGTCAACGGCACAGCCGTCGAGATCGACGGCTACGAGCTGTTCATGCGCGTCAACCAGACGGACGCACCGTGGTTCCTCGTTGCGCTGACCCAGGCCGACGACAGGAACGCGACCTACAGCCCGCTCGTGATCGGCGAGCAGTACGCGTTCAAGGTCCGGGCCACCAACCAGGGCGCGCGGGGCGGATTCTCGGCGCAGCAGGTGGTCACGGTCCCCGACGACATCGATGCGCCACCCGTGCCGACGCCTCCTTCGCTCTCGACCCGTCTCGGCGTCATCCACGTCGGATGGGACGGGCACGGCGTCGGTGGCGTTCTCATGCCGTCCGACTTCGCCCATCTCCTGGTGTGGATGCAGGACCCGCTCTCGCTCGGCTGGTCCGAGGTCGGATACCTGGAGCAGGCGGGCGGGATCGTTGTACCCGGCCAGCCGTACGGCCAGGACCGCGAGTTCCGGCTGACCGCGGTGGACCGCTCGGGCAACGAGTCCGCGCCGTCCAGCTCGGCCACGATCGCAGCCGTCCAGTTGGTGTCCGGGGACGCCGCGGCGAGTTCGATCACGACTGGGCACCTGGTCGCCAACGCCGTCACGGCGGCGAAGATCGACGTCGGTGCGATCCAGGCGGCCCACATCGGAGCGAACCAGGTGACGGCGGCCAAGCTCGAATCGGTGCTGACGCTGTCCACCCGCATCGTCGCGGGCAGCGCGGCCGGGGCTCGGGTCGAGCTCAACAGCACGGGCTTGGCCGCCTACGACTCGGGCGGCGTCCAGACGGTCTCCATCTCCTCTGCGACCGGCAGCGTGTCGCTCGTGGGCCAGCTCGCCTCGGGCGTTACGGGGGCGCGCGTCGTCATCAATCCGTCCGGGGCGACGGTCCCGGAGCTGCGCTTTTACCCCGGCGCTGGAGCCAACTCCTCGCGCATCTTCAGCGACGCCTCCCTGTTTCCTGGTGAAGCGACCCTGATCAGCTTGTCGGGTACCAACAGCGGCAGTACCGCCGAAACCAGGGTGATGCACGCCGCGGGCGCTTACCACGTTCGTGTCCGCGACCCGAACACCACCTTCGACAACGGCGGATTCCTCGCCCTGGAGGAGTCGCAGTCGCGGTTCGGCTTCAACCGGCACGCCACTGCGCAGTTCCAGCAGATGACCTTCTTGCCCACGTCGACCAGGCACACCGGGGCCTGGTCCTATAGCGGCGGCGACGCCGGGCTCGTGATGAGCACCGTCACGATCCCCGCCAACCAGGCCGGGGCCACCTTCACATACGGGCCGACCATGGCCAGCGCCCCGTATGTGGTGGCCACCATCGACGTCGGCGCAACCGGCAGTCCGCGCGTCGGCGCGTGCGTGTCAGCCAGGACCACGACGAGCGTCTTCGTCAGCCCCACCACGACGCAGGTTGTCGCCATCACTGCCCAGCTCTGGGGCTGGCGCATGTAACCCAAGGAGGACCGTGCAAGACCTGAGTATCGAGGCCGAGCGGATCATCGCGGCTCTGCGCCGCCGCCTGGACGAACTGAGCTACGAGAACGCTGTACTTTCAGCGGCTGTGGACCAACTCCAGGCGCGCCTCACACCGATGACGGGTGTAGCCCCTTCGAAGGCAGACTAAAAGTCTGGTTCTGCGATTCTTGCTTGATTGCTGTCATGCAAGTTGCAGGTCTTTTTTTGTGAGGCTCGGCCTGTCGCTGGCCGACACTGTGCTGATTGCACCAGCAACAGCGGCCAGGCCCAACATGACCTGGTGCCACTCCGGCATGTCTCCGAAGTTCGACGCAATGCTGAACGACATCGTCAAACCTGTGAGTACAGCGAGTAGCGGACGGCGGTTGTGAATCGCGCGCCGCTTCTGCGTTCGCTGGCTTCTCACAGTTTCAGAGTATGTCCCAATCCCGATGCCGGGGAGCCGGTACTTCGTCCGAGTCCAACACATCACCGGGGGGTTTGTATGCAAGTGATCATCCCTGGGGAACAGCTCCGCTACGGAATTCGGCTCGTTGCCCATGCCCCGAATGGAGCCCGGCTCGGGCTCTTGGGCGAGCCCTTGAGCTGGGACGCCGGGCTTCCGCTGAACGACGTGCCGAGCCTGGAGCTGACCTACACCACACATGCTCAAGGCGCGGCCTGGCTGCGCGAGCCGTGCGAGGTGGCACTGGAGTACAGCGTGAACGGCGGCGCTTGGAGCGAGGCCGCTAATGGCAGGTTCTTGAGGATCAAGCGCTCCGGAGACGCGACCGACCAGACCGGCGCGCAGCGATTCTCGCTGCCCGGATGGGCGTGGATGCTACGCAAGCTGGTCCTCTACCCGTCACTCGACATGGTCGACGGCAAACGCCAGTTCAACGCCGTCCGCGTCGGCCACCTCCTGACCACACTGATCAGTGAAGGAGCCGGCCGTGGCACGCTGCCCGGCCTCAGCGTGGACTTCACGGCCACCCACGACTCGGCTGGGCAGCCCTGGTCGACCGAGTTGACAATAGGGCTGGAGCCCGGAACTGACCTGCTTCAGCTCCTCATCAACCTGTCTGAGCAGGGCGTATGCGACTGGCAGATGACCGGCCGTGTTCTGCAGGTCTACAACGAGGGCACCGCGTTGGGTCGCCAGCTGGCCGCCGGACCCGCGCCGGTCGAGCTGGTCCTGGGCCGCGACATCGACCAGGCCCCCGACGACGCGACGCTCGAAGACGCCGCCTCAGCAATCCTCGTCGTCGGAGAGGAGGGGCTGCGCGTCGAGGTCACCAACCCCGGCGCGGTCGCTCCCTGGGGCCGGTGGGAGGCATACCAGTCGCAAGGCGGCGTCAAGGACGAGGGCACCGCCAGGCTTCTCGCCGGGCAGGCGCTGGAGCGCGCGAGCCGGGAGCGGGTGCAGTTCACCCGCCAGATCAAGCCGCAGCAGGCGCGGTTCCTGCCGCTGGCCGACTACCGGCCGGGCGACACCATCCGAGCGCCGGGGGAGGAGGGCAAGCCCGACGCGCTGCGGATCCGGCAGATCACCCTGTCGCGGGGTGACGACGGCGTCGTGGGCGGCAACCTCACGCTTAACGACAGGTTTTTGGAGCGGGAGATCAAGCTCGCCCGCCAGGCTGCGGGCATTCTCAGCGGTGGCGTCTCCAGCGGAGGCAACGGCGGAGACCCCGGAGGGGACAACGAGAACCGGATCCCAGCAGCTCCAACCGGTCTACTCGTAAGCCCTTCCGCTTACCAGGATGACGAGGGGTACGCTCACGGGCAGATCACAGTCTCGTGGGTCGGCGTGACCAGCGACGTCAACGGCACGCCGCTTACGGTCGACGGCTACGAGGTGGTCGGGCAATCCCCGCCGGGCACCGGTGCGACGCGTGTCCTGGCCATCACCACCGGCACCAGCATCACCTACTCGCCGCTGGAGCCGAAATCGCAGTGGCAGTTCGGCGTCCGAGCCACGAACCAAGGCACGAAGGGCCTGGTCGCGGGCACTGCCGTGATCGTCATCCCGGACGACGAGACGCCGCCGCCTGACCCGTCTGCCCCGGTGGTGGACTCTCGGCTCGGCATCTTCCGCATCCAATGGGACGGCTTCACCAGTTCGGGCACCGGCATGCCCAAGGACTTCGCCCGCGTGCTGATCATGATGAAGGACCCTCTCGATCCGGTCGATGAGGGCCGCCAGGTTGAGTGGCTGGAACGCGCCGGCATCGCCGTGGTGCCAGGCCAGCCGTACAACACCGATCGTGAGTTCTGGCTGACCGCGATCGACCGCAGCGGGAACATCAGCGGTGAGTCACCGCATGTGGTGGCCCAGACTCGGCCACTCGTGGACACCGACGTGATCGGCCAGGTCATCAACGGAGCGACGGCGATCATCGATGGCAGCCTCCCGGCCAACGCGAAGATCACCGCGAACACGATCACCGGCAACCTGATTCAGGCGTTGACGATCAACGCCGGGCACCTGAACGCCAACAGCGTCACCGCCGACAAGATCCAGGCAGGCGCCATCCAGACTGGACACCTCGCGGCGTCGGCCATCACCGCCGACAAGATCGCGGCAGGCTCGATCACCGCTGAGAAGATCACCGCCGACGCACTCAACGGCAAGACCATCACCGGCCCCGTCATCCGAAGCTCGGCCACCGGGCGCCGGAGCGGGCGAGACGGCGGAAGGTACGCCTCCTCCCGAATGACGATCTTTCCGACAGACGGCGGCGTTCTCGTCGTGCCCGCTGTCCTCCCTATTCATGTACCGACCTCGGCGTTCGGGCTCACCGTCGCCGAGTGGCTTCTCCTCGACCCCGTACAGGAGGTGAGCAATGTCTGAACCGACCGAGGATCAGCTCGTGGCCGCGGGCGTGGACCTGAGGCCATGGGGCCCGACAGAGCCTGACGAAGAGCAGGTGCTGCGCAGCCTGGGCTACGTCCTCAACCCGCTGACCGGCACCTACGAAGGCGACCCCCACGACGAGGACGGAGCACCCGAATGAGCGTCACCGCCATGCTGACGGCTGCCCGCGCGACCCTCGGTACGCAGGGCCGGCCGAACGGCATCACCCGCGCATACGCTACCCGGCACGGCGCTGCCTTCCTCACCGCGCCCTGGTGCAACATGAGCGTGACCGAGTGGGCCCGGCGCTCCGACAACGCAGCGGCCGTGCTGCCGCGCGGGGACCGCGCCTACACCGTCTGGCACGCGCAGGACGGCAAAGAGCTGCGCCGCTGGTTCGCGGGCACGGCCGACAACCTGCGCAAGCACGCCAAGCCCGGCGCGATCGTGTTCTTCGACTGGTCCCGGAGTGACAGCATCGGCGCGATCGACCACGTCGGCATCGTCGAGCGCAACTTGGGCGACGGCAGAATCCAGACCATCGAAGGAAACACGAGAGACGCCTGCCGCCGCCGTGTCAGAGCCGCAAGCGTTATCGCTGGCTTCTGGAACCCGCCGTACAAGACGCCGTCCAAGCCCTCCCAGCCCAAGCCGCAGCCCGCCCTCGACTGGATGGAGGAGATCGTGAAGAAGCTGCCCGCCCTCTACTACGACGCCGACAAGCCGCTCACCGGCTGGCACGTCAAGACCCTGACGGGCCTACTGGAAGCCCGCGGCTACCCCGTCCCGGACACGGTCGACGCCACCGTGTTCACCCGCCACCACGACAAGCAGCTGCGCGAGTTCCAGAAGGCCGCAGGCGTCGCAGACCAGGCCGGCCGGACCGGTCCTCCGACGTGGGCCGCGCTGCTCAAGGTGGCGTGACATGGCCGAGGACGGCAACGACACCAGCCCCGACGAGATCGAGGCTCCGGTGGATGTCGCCGAGGAGAACGAGGTCCTCGACGACGAACTGCCCGAGCAGCGCGTGCCCGGCCTGTTCGACGAGACCAACTAGCCCCGCCCACCTTTCGCCCCGCCGAGCGCGGGGTTTTCGCATTTCGAGGAGTGATCATGTTCCATCAGTGGCTTCTCAGCCTGTGGCGCACCGTCGTCCCGTCGCTGGTCGGCGGAGCTCTCGGCTGGCTCGCCCTTCGCGGCATCACCGTCGACGGCATCACCGCCGAGCAGATCAGCGCGGGCGCGGTCGTGCTGGGCACCGGCCTGTACTACGGCGTTTTCCGGGCGCTGGAGCAGCGCTGGCCCGCCCTTGGCATCCTGCTTGGATCCACCAAGTCTCCCACCTACACACAGCGTCAGCCGTACGACTACTCGCGCTGATCAGCACCCGCCACAGAGCCCCCCGGCAACCCGACTTCGGGTTGCCGGGGGCTTCCTTCGTATGCTCATTTGGAATCGGGGCTGCCCGTCTGGCTTCGCCGTTTCACGCTTATCCCCCAGCGCTTCCGGAGCCACTCGACGCCCGCGAAGAAGGCGACGACTCCCGGCAAGGTGTAGAAAGCGCTCCCCCAACCCTGCTGAAGGAAGACGTTGACGGCGGCGAGGGCCATTAAAGGCCCGAGCAGCCCCCACGTCCGCCACTCGGAGCTCAAGATCCAGCAGGCCATCCGGTAGGAGCGGAACAAACGAGGCTCGCCAGGGGCCAGGAGCGACGCCCTCAACTCCAAGACGCGAGAGAACTGGCGGCCCGCATACATGACCCGCGACCAGCGGCTAGCCCCGGCATCGGCAAGGCTCAACAGTTCGGCCTGAAACTCTTGGCGGTAACGGGAACGGTGCTGTCGGGGGAGTAGCCGCACGTTCAACTCGATGAGATAGCCCGCGGCTCTGCTCGCCCGCTGCTCCCGGAGTTGGGCGTCTGACTGTGCGGCGGTATCAAGGCGGGACGCGAGGTGTTGGGCTTGCTCCGCCGCTCCGACGAGAGCGTCGGCAAGGCCGCGGACGCGGATGAGGTCGTGGGCGCGGTGAAGGGCGCGGGCGCAGTCGCGGGCGCGGGTGACGTCGTGGGCGAGGTCGCGAGCGAAGTCGCGGGAGCAGTTGAAGCCGCAGGCCCGGTCGGGGTCGTGGGCGAGGTCGCGGACGAGGGCGCGGGCGTTCGCGCGGACGTACTTGAATCCGAGGACGCTGTCGAAGGCGCGGTTGACGGCGCTGGCAAGGTCGCTGGCGAGGTCGCTTGCGTGGTCGTGGTCGTGGACGTTGGCGATGTCGGTGGCGAGGTTGATGTCGGGGTCGGGGTAGGTGGCAAGGTCGCGGGCGTAGAGGAGGGCGATGTCGAGGTCAAAGGCGCGGGCGTTCGCGCGGTCGAGGGTGCGAGCGAGGGCGCGGATGCAGGCGCGGTTGCGGGCAAGGACGCGCGCCTCAGCAATAGCAATGTCACGGACGCGGGAGAGGTTCTCGGCCGGGTGATTTTGGTGGCGGATGTTCACGCAGCGCCTCCGCGTTGCGGCATGACCCAGCCAGGCAACCACGGGGCGTTAGTCCTGGCCTGATCGAGTGCCTCGCGCGCGAGGTCAGCGCCGTCCGGGCTGAGCCGGTAGTAGCGGCGGAGAGGCCGGCCTGTCTGGTGGGGGTCGAGGTCTTCCCAACGGGACTCCAGCCAACCGAGCCCTTCAAATCGGGCGAGGATGGCGTGGATGGTTCCTGGTTGGAGCCCTGCTGCCTGAGCGATCTCTAGCCCATAGGTCTCGCGTGCAGGGTCTTGGAGGAAGGTCCGGAGGACAAGCTGGGTGGGGATGGTCATCTTCGGGCGTCTACCCATGCCCTAATTCTAACTAGGGTGAGGGTTCGACGCGCAGAGTTTCGCGGGCTCTTGAGCGACCTGGTGCGCCACGAGGAGTCGGTTGCGCAGACGGTCAAGGAATGCACCATATCCGTGCAGAAGCAGACAGAAGCGCGGAGGCCGTGATCACCAATCCGGCTGGCGCTGAGGCCCTCGGCTTGCCGGTCAGCGAGCGCAGACGTATCGCTTCCAGTGTCGTCGAGAAGTACGAGGCAGCGCATTAGCGGCAACGCGGTGAAGGTCAACCGGGCAGGCTTACGCCAATAGGCGTCCGATGACGATTCCAATGATCAGGAACGCGGTGCTTACGCTCGTGCCGACAATGAAGTCGTCGCGCTTCCTTTTCCAGAAGCTTGCCGCGGCTTCTTTTTGATATATGTTGTGTATGATCAAACTACCTCGAAACCACTTTATGATTCTTCGATTGCTAATTACCAGGATTGCCACGCCTACAATAATGCCACTTGCAGTGCTAATGGAGGTATTTAGATTCGGGAACGCAAGTCGCATGAGGATTACTATGGCGAAGCTGATCCCGATTACGCCATAGGTATACAGCGCTATAGCGCCCACTCCGAGAACATCTCGCAGCTTGCTGCGCTGCAGGTGCGCCATCCGAAAGATCCTATCGGCAGCTCCGTCGTGGCGCAGGCTCGGATTTACGCGCTCAATGAATGCCTTCTTGTCATCCAAGACGATGGCGATACGGCTTCGATCGGGTTCCGGCTCGCGGTCGAAGGGGTAATCTTGAATTCTTAGCGAATCCAGCCTTTCGGGGAAGCTGTTAAAGTCGCTCGGATCGTCTCCTTCATAGCCGTGACAGCATTTGAAGTATACACCGCCAGCCTCCTGTAAGGCTTCGGCTATCGCTATGAGGTGATCGCGATAGAATCGCCCGAACGGAATTGCGTTCGTCTGGTTTCTAATTCCGGCAGGGGGTCTCTTGACGGTCATGCATCAAGCATCCACAGGATAGTCATGCGTGCAAGCGGAGTGACTTAAACGTAATAAACCCCTTTCGAGGGGAAGGGGTTTAGTGTTGTCCAAGAAAGGATAAATCGGACAGGTGCTTCTATGTCGTCACCATTGAGTATCAGACGGCCGGATGGAGGCCCAACGTCATGTGCGGGTAGCCCGCATGGATCCGCTCCCCGAGCTCGATGCCGAGGCTCGCGATGAACGCAGTGATCTCAGCGGTGGCCTGGTCGATGCTGTCGGCTTCGCCCTTGAACTCGACGAAGTTGCCGAGGTCGGCCACGGTGTCGAAGGCGACCGCGATGCTGTCCAGGTGCCACTCTTCGCGGGCCTTGTCTACGACGGTCAGCTCAGTGAAGTCCAGGGCCGAGAGGGTGCGCCGGACTGCCTCGGCGTCGGAGATGACAGTTTCGTATTCGTCGCAGTGAGTTTTGATCTTCTCCTCTAGGGGGTACCAGCGTTTGAAGTTCAGGGAGGAGCGCCCTTCCTCCTGGCGGATGCGTAGCCATTCGGAGATGACCTCGCCGCTGAGGAGGTCTCGATGCGGCGCGTTGTAGTAGGTGTCAACCTGGCGAGAGGACTCCCCGACCTTGGCACCACGAGCGGTCAGAGTGGCCTTCAGATCGTCCACCGGGCTGAGGAGGCGGAACTTCTGCTCGACCTCGGTGTACTCCATGATCTGCTCCTATCGGGTGTGTACGGCCGGGGAGGGGTGCTGCGCCAGCATGACGCGAAGAGGTTCGGTGAGGTGCCTGATCGTCGATGTCCTCGGCGCTCAAGAAACTGCGAGGAGCGTCGATGTCCCGGCCATGTGGTCGCGACGGTGTCTGCGTCC